>JAJYFO010000158.1 GCA_021785395.1 bacterium
GGGTAAATTGGGAGAATAAATCATTTGTTTTCCCTGTTTTACCATTAGCATGGTCATTTTGAGTAAAACCATAGAATCATCCTTGTGGATGTAGGCGCTGACACCTGAATTTATAAATGTGTGAATTACACTTGGCCTTATATTGCTGGCGTAAGCGACTATCTTAGTATTGGCCAGATGATTTAATTTTTTAATTAAATCGTATATGCTAGTCAAGCCAGGTAAGTGCAGGTCAAGTAGAACAATGTCAGGCAGGAGCTGTTTGCATAAGTCGTAGGCTGTATCAGTAGTTTGGGCTAAACCAACGACTTCAAACATATTCTCTTTATTAAGTTCAAGAATTACCTTATCGCTAATTTCTTTGTTGTCTTCAACTACCAATACTCTTATCATTAGATTTGTGTTTCCTTTTAATACGGTTTGATAATTTTGCCCATAATGACTTTACTCTTAGCCCCGGTGATAAGCGGTATATTATTAGGTATTTCAAAATACCTTGTGTACGCCAATAGGGCAAATAAAACAGCCTCTTTAAACTTTATTGGTATATTAAATAGGTCGTGGGAAATAATATCTATTTTATGTGGGAAAAAATCGTGTAATAGTTTAATTATGGTTTTATTGTAGGCGCCACCACCAGAAATTATTAATCGTGTGATTGGTTCTTCGGATAAGATGAATTTTTTATACGCATCACAAATTGAATAAGCTGTAAAAGCAGTTACTGTTGCCATGATTTTCTCTTTGCTAAGCTTATATTTATCTAGCTTATTGAGTAAGTCATTGGCATATGTATAACCAAATAATTCCCGTCCGGTTGTTTTAGGTGGAGTTTGGCTAAAATATTTGCTTTGCATCAATTCGTCTAATGTATCTTTATCATAAGTTTCTAGGCTAGCTAAATAGCCATTTTCATCGTATTCTTTACCGTATAATAATTTGGCTGCTTGGTCTATAATCATATTACCTGGACCGGTATCAAAAGCCATTTTAACTTGGTTGCGGCTATTTATGTAAGTTATATTGGCAATGCCGCCTACGTTCAATATGCCGCTAGATATATTATCGCTGCCAAATAACACTTTATCTAAAAAAGCGATTAATGGAGCCCCTTGGCCGTCGGCGCAGATATCTTGAACCCTAAAATCACAGACTACCGGAATTTTTGTTTTTTCGGCTATAATACTTGGGTCGCCCAGTTGAAGAGTCGCTTTGGTTGGCCGGCCTAAAAAATTTACTTTGTTAGGACTATGCCAGAACGTCTGTCCGTGTGAACCTATAAGATGAATATCAGATAGGTTAAGACTACTTTCTTTGATTATTTTTTTTGTAGCGTCTAAAAAATAATCGCCAAGCTGGGCATTTATCATGCATAAGTCGTATAAGCCAATTGAATTATTGGTCAGTATTTTTTTTAGTTTTTTTCTAAAGATATCTGGATAGTCTAGCACAGTACCGTTTAAATAATTTATATAGAACTTGTCACGTTTTTCAATAGAACAGATGGCTGCGTCAACGCCGTCTAAAGAAGTGCCACTGTTTAAGCCTATTATATTGAGTTTTTGCATTATTTAAGGTTGTTTTGCTAACTTATTTAGGGTTTATTTTAGCACTACCAGGCGTATTTATAAAAATTGATACTTCGTAATTTATATAACGTTATTAAGTTAACCAGGCTTGTTTTGATAATATTTTTTAATGGTATAAAAATGTTAATTACGATGTCTATGTAGCATATATGTTAATATATAGGATATCTAATTTTTTTAAAAGGAGTTTATTGGTTAAATGAGTCATTCTTCGAATAGTTTGGACCTGGATCTAGCTACTAAGTTGTCAACAAATAGTAATAGGTTGACAAGGCGGACTTATGGATTTGATGAAATCTCACTGGTTCCAGGGTCGTACACTTTAGATATTGAATTATGCGATACAACGTTTGTGATTGATAAATTTAGTTTTAAAGTTCCTATAATAGCTTCAGCCATGGACAGTGTAACCAACGTTAATACGGTTACACTTTTAAGTAATTTAGGAGCCATGGGGGTTTTGAATTTACAGGGTTTGCAGACTAGATACGACAACCCTGACGAAATTTTAGACCAAATTGCTAAATGTGATGACTCTAAATTCATCGAATTGTTTCAGAAACTTTATTTAAAACCTATTGATGAAAAACTTATTGTAAAACGAATAGCTGAACTTAAAGCCAATAATGCTAGAGTCGTTGTTTCAGTGACACCAAATTTTGCCGATAAATATTTGCCCCTTTTAATAGATAGTGATATCGATATTTTAGTGGTGCAGTCTACTGTTACTGGCTTGATTCACAAGTCGGTCACCGGTTCGGCTAGTCTTAATGTTGAAAAATTCTGTAAAAAAGCGCCTTTTCCGGTTATCGTTGGCAATTGTGTAACGTATAAAACGGCCTACGATTTAATGGAAGCTGGAGTGAGCGCTATTTTGGTTGGTATAGGACCTGGTGCTGCCTGCACATCTAGGTCTGTCTTGGGTATTGGCGTGCCAATGGCAACAGCCATAGCTGATTGCGCCCAGGCCAAAATTGATTACGCCGCTAAAACAGGCCGTTATGTATCTATAGTCGCTGACGGTGGCATGATTGGTGCCGGTGACATCTGTAAGGCTATAGCCTGCGGGGCTGATGCGGCTATGATAGGTTCGCCTTTGGCCAAGGCTAAAGAGGCTCCAGGCAGAGGGTATCATTGGGGAATGGCTACACCAAGCCCGATATTGCCAAGGGGTACCAGGGTTAAAGTTGGATCTATTGGTAGTATGGAAGAAATTCTATTTGGTCCAGCTACTATTGATGATGGCTCTTTGAATCTTATTGGTGCCTTGCAAACGAGTATGGCAACTTTAGGCGCGAGTAATTTAAAAGAGATGCAGAATATTGAAATTGTAATTGCCCCATCAATACTTAAAGAAGGAAAATTCTATCAGTCGGCACAAGGTTTAGGTATGGGTCGTAGTTAGGAACATTTTAAGGCCTTAAACGCCTTTTTATCTTGTTGATGGTTTTTTCATCGATATTAATATGTCGTTTATTAAATGGTTTTTATTTTTTAAGGAGAATTTTTACATGAGTAAAAAAATGGTTAAGAGTTTTGTGCAAATGGCCATGAGTTTAAGTTTAGTTATTGTAGTACCATTACAATTTGCTCAAGCGCAAGACGCTACTAAACAAAGAATACCGCTTGATTCTGAAACCATCGCTGACATAGCCTCTAGTGTTGGCCCGGCTGTAGTCAATATTGAAGTAATTGAAAAACAATCTATGCAGGTCGCTAATATGCCTGTGTATAATATGCCTTTTGGTAAATTTCAGTTCTTTCTTAATGGTCAACCGGTCGACCCTAATAATTTAAAAAATAAAATGCCACGTTATGAAAACCATAATACTGGTTCTGGCGTTATAGTTCGCGATGACGGCTATATTTTAACTAATTCTCACGTCGTTCGTGGTGCCACTAAAATTAAAGTTACTACCAGTGATAAGAAAACGTACGATGGAAAAGTTGTCGGAGCCGATAGTTTTTCTGATTTGGCGGTAGTCAAAATCGAAGCAAATAATTTAACTGCGGCTAAATTGGGAACGTCTGATAAAATAAGACCGGGTGAATTTGTGGTGGCTATAGGTTCGCCTTTAGGCTTTGACCATACGGTAACATTTGGAATTATCTCGGCAGTTGGTCGAACCATAACTGACGTTAATAATGGTAACGTTAATTTTATTCAAACTGACGCTGCTATAAACCCAGGTAATTCAGGTGGTCCACTTTTAAATTTACGTGGCGAGGTTATTGGTATCAATACAGCTATACAGGCTAACGCTCAAAATATTGGTTTTGCTATTCCGATAGACGTAGCTAAATCTGTTTCAACCGACTTAATCGAAAACAAGCACATAGCCAGACCCTGGCTTGGTGTTGTCATGGCACAAATGAACGATACTTTGGCCAAAAGCCTAGGTGTGCCCAATGAAAATACCGGTGTTTTTATCGAACAAGTTATGGAAAACAGCCCTGCTCAAATATCTGGCTTAGAACGTGGTGACATAGTTAAAAAAATTGACGGCGTCGATATTACCACGCCAAAAAATATCCAGGACGCTGTGCGTGCGCATAAGGTTAATGACGTATTAAATTTCTACGTAATTCGCAATAGAACCGGCAAGGCTATAGCTGTGAAAATAGGCCAATATCCCGATAAATCGACCCCGGCAGCGGCTCCAGCCACACCAGACAATGATTCGCCTGATAACGGCGAGTAGTTTAGGATAATTTTTTAGGCATCGTCTGTTTCGGGTAAAATATTATTATTTAAATCAGACTTGTTGTAGTACTGGCTTGTGTCGCTGGGCTCGGCTGCTTGTATGAAAGTTTCTTGCGAATCATTAATTTCGGCTATGTCGGCAAAAGATTTGGTATTAATATTTGACTGTTTCATTGATTCAGTCCATTGTAACGACCATAATTCTGTTTTTGGCAAAATATGAATTTTATTTTTTTGTTTCTAATATTTTAATGATTTGTCCTTTTAAGATTGGTAAATCATAAACAGCAGAATTCCAAATTTTATCTAAATCTAAGCCGAAATATCCACGGACAAGTATATTTCTCATACCTATTATTTTACTCCATGGTATTTCTGGATTACCTTGCTGAAAATCTTTACCCAAATTAACTGCCGATTCGCCAATAATTTGAAAATGATGTATTATCCATATCTGAATCAATTCATCGCTATCGAAGGAATTGCGACCTTTAGCAACGTAACGTTCAATATTGTTAATTGCGTCAATGATATCTATTAAACGTTATGATGGGTCTCTCATAAATCAATAGCTTCTTTAAGAACTCGATTTAAGATTCTTGGTTTAATACCGTTTACACTAACTACGTCTACCTTACAGCCTAAAAATTCCTGTAATTCTATTATTAAGGCTGCATGATCAAACAAACTTCTATTTTTATCAAATTCAACCAAAAAATCTATATCACTGTCTTCGGTTGCTTCATTACGTGCTAGTGAGCCAAATACCCGCACATTGCTTGCGCCATGTTTAGCGGCAATTTTTAAAATTTCAATTCGATTAGTCTTCAAAAGGTTATCTAAATTCATAAATATTTCCTCGGTAACACAAGCATTGAATATATTTCATAAATATTAATTGACTTTAGGTTCATAATTTAAAGCTCAACCTGGTTATTTGTAAAATATAAATTTTTACCCATATCTTTTGTATTCATGGTATTTTTTTTACTTAAAATATTTTGAACCAGGCCAAACCAAATTATAATCTGACGGTTCCATGTTTGCCCTAAGCAAATCAGCGGCTTTAAATAATTCCGCTTCAAAGCCAATATTGGCATGGTTGGACGTTTTATTATTTATAGTTTTGGTCTTGGCCATAAATTGGTGATTCCTAATTATAGTGATTTCTAGTTATAGTGAGACCTTATTATGGTTGGTGTATTGATGTTTTAATTACAGGACTGTCATGATTTTAGATTTATTTGTGATTAACGTCAACTGTTTTACCTGTATTGGCTATTAAAAATACATTAATTAAAACTGTTTAACTTTAAACTTTATCTTGTCAACATTGTATGTAAATGAACAATAAAAAATTACCGGCTAGTTAATTTAAATTTTTGTATTTGTTTTAAAAACAGTAAATACAAGATTCCATAAGGTACTATAAGTTTTATTGGCACGGTTATTCTAGGTGTAAATATATTAAAAACTATATAAATATTTATTATTGCCAGAGTAATCATAATGAATTTTAGAATTTCGGTATAGTCTAAACTGCCTTTGGCGTCATTTTTTAGACTAAGTAAAATTATATATGTAAAAATCAAAATGCTAAAATCATAATAGAAAAATTTAATTGAAAATAAAGCCAGGCTAAGACAGGCTGTCGTAAAAACAAGTGCTTTATTAACACGTGTATTTAAATCAAAATTTTTAAATACAAGGAAATTTATTACTGCTAATATGGCAAGTATTAGCGCATAAATTATGTTAACAAACGAATAATTTATTTTTAAAATATGCGCTTCAATAATCAAAGAAAAAAATAAAGAAGTTAGTAAGTGATAGTTTTTGAAGATTGAATAACTTATGTCGTAAGCTATTGATGATTTTAAGCAGTCGAGCCAGGCGTTACAGACTTGAGAATTAAAAATCATAAAATTTAAAGTTATTATTATAACGCTAGATATTAAACATACCATGGTTGTTTTAATGACCAGAAGCTTTTGTTTTGAATTTAAAAAATCAATGGTGTAAATAAAGGCTGGAACAAATAAGTATTGAGGCTTAAAAATTAATAATGACCAAACTAGGGCAGATTTGTAATTTTTATCTTTTAACCATAAATAAAAGCCTGATAACAGAGGTAATATCCCGAATAAAAATGACACTTGGCCGATAAACAAATTATCAAGAATCGGTAGAAATAGCAAAATTATTGTTAAATAATTTAACCATGG
>JAJYFO010000159.1 GCA_021785395.1 bacterium
ATTATATCAGCTTGAGTACTGTCAATTGACTGAATCGTAAATGGACCCTGTTGATAAACTACCAGTTTAGGTCCAGATAAACCTGCTTGAGCAGCCGGACCGTTTGGGTCTAGTTTGATGATTTTAAGGCCTAATTCGGTCGGTTGAAAAGCTATAATACCCAAATCGGGTCGAATTATGCCGTGGTTAGCGATAAGCTCTGGGATTATTCCTTTGGCAATATTGATAGGAATTGCAAAGCCAATGCCGCTCGACTGTCCAGACCGACTTAAAATGGCCGTAGTTATGCCAACCATTTTACCCTGGCTGTCAAGCAGCGGTCCGCCGGAGTTGCCAGGATTTATAGCCGCGTCGGTTTGGATAACACCTTTAATCAAGCGACCAGTTTCAGTTTTTAAGGTTCGACCCAAACTTGATACTATCCCCGTTGTAAGTGTCCTGGTTAAGCCAAAAGGGTTACCTATGGCTAAAACCTTTCGACCCACTTCTAAATTATTCGAATCGCCAAAAGGTATAGTCGTAAGTTTGAGATTTTTGGGTGGGTTAAATTTAATTATAGCTATATCGTTGGATGGATCGCAGCCAACTACGGTTGCCGGCAGATTCAATCCATCAAACAAAGTTACACTGACATTCTGCGCTCTTTCAATAACGTGGTTATTAGTTAAAATATATCCGTCGTTAGAAATTATTGTGCCAGAACCCATTCCCTCTTTAGGAGAAACGTTAAAAAACAGGTCTTCAGCTGTTGCCATAGTGGAAATATTAACAACAGCTTTATTGCACGATTTATAAACATTGACGTTGACCAGTTCTTCTGGTAATAATTTGTTTTTTTCATTAACTTGACTAATTGGCTGATTTTTAGCTTGGCAAGCCAATGCGAAATAAAAAATAATTAATAAACTAATGATGGTATTTTTCATAAAATTATATTTTTGCTTCCTTTCCCTGAATCATTCTTATTATATTGTCTTTGTGCCTAACACTTACAAAAATAAATCCAATCAAGCAATAAAGCGTAAATGGAAATGGATTTTTAAACAGATACATAAACAGAATAGTTGACAATGTGGCTAAAATAGAGGCTAGAGACACGATACGAAATGTTAAAACAAGGCTTAACCAAAAGACAAAGCATATAAAGCCGACCCTGTAGTCTAGCGCGAATATTGTACCAAGACCAGTGGCAGCACTTTTTCCACCTTTAAACTTTAAAAATATTGATTTACTATGACCAATAAGGCCGGCTAAAGCAATGGCAATAGCAATGTAATCAATGGTATAGTTGCTCAAAAGACTCATCCTTGTCATATGATTCAGGCAAAAGTACAGGGTAACCGGAAAATAGCCCTTAAAAAAATCCAAGATAAAAACCATTATTCCCGCTCGCTTAGAAACACAGCGGTAAACATTGGTCGCCCCGGTTGACTTAGAACCTAGTTCACGAATGTCAACATTATAGAAATATTTCGCTATCAAAAAGCCAAAGGGTATTGAACCTAGCAGGTAACTTGAAAATAAAAAAAATAAGTCTTGTCCGGTCAGAATTTTATCCATATTTTATTAGCTGGCAAATCTACTTAAGTAATATTTTAATATATAATTTTTTAATAAATAGTTACAATTATTTTATTTTTTTAATTTAGGTCTAACCAATAACCTTACGGGTGTTCCAGTAAAATCAAAAGCTTCGCGAATTTTACGTTCTAGATAAGTCTCGTAGCTAGGCTGAAAAACGGCTTTATCGTTGACAAAAAGGACAAAAGTTGGCGGGCTTACGGTAACCTGGGTAGTATAATAGACTTTGAGCCTCTTTCCGCGCTTAAGAGCTGGCGGTGGGCTTAGGATTAGGGCTTTACGAACGACTTCGTTTAGCGTACTCGTGCTTATTCTCAATTTAGCTGCCGTGTAAGCCAGTTTAACCTCATCAAAAATTCGATTGAGTTTCTTGCCTTCTTTAGCACTCAAAAATAGTATACGGGCAAAATTCAGGCCTCTTAAATTCATTCTAAGCGATTCGGTAATTTCTTTGCGCTTTTCTTTATCCTCGATAAGGTCCCATTTATTTAGTACTATGACACAGGCTTTACCAGCTTCAACAATTTTAGCAGCAATTTTTTGGTCTTGGTCGGTCACCAATGTTTGAGCGTCGATAACTAGTACAGCGACATCAGAATAACTTAAAGACTTTAAGGCACGAACTACGGCAAAGCCTTCAAGACTATAACCAACTTTAGACTTTTTGCGAATACCGGCTGTATCAATAAGGCAGAAATTTTGGTCTAGATACTTCATGTTAAAATTAATACTATCCCTTGTAGTACCAGCCTGGCTATCGACTATACTCCTTTGAGTTTTAAGCAAAGCGTTGAATAAACTCGATTTACCAACATTGGGTTTACCTATCAGGCAAAAATTTATAACGTCTGAACTTGTATCGCCAGATAACTGCGTTTCATCACCGTCTATATCGTCGGTAAAAGGCTTGTATAAATCAATTAAATCAAATTTTGGTTTATGTTTAGATTTGGTAAAACTATGATTGGGGTTGATATGCTTAACAACTAAATCTAGTAAATCGCCCACGCCTAAATTACCTTGAAGAGCTGACAGAGAGACTAAATCAGTAAATCCGAATTTATGAAATTCATGCGTATTTATCTCATGTGCCATCGAATCAATTTTGTTAACAGCAAGTATTACCTTCTTTTTATTATACTTACGTATTAGCGATGCTATGTCTTGGTCGCCCGGCATAATACCGGTTTGGCCATCAACCAGAAAAATTACAATATCGCTTTCTTCTAGAGCAAAATGGGTTTGCTTTAGAATCTGCTGGTTGATATTATCTTTACTTAAAATATCTACGCCACCAGTATCAATTAATATAAAATCAACCCCCAGCCAATCTACTTCATGGTAAATACGGTCGCGTGTTACACCGGCGACTTTATCTATAATGGCATGGCGTTTTTGCGCCAGACGATTAAATAATGTCGACTTGCCAACGTTTGGCCTACCTATTATAGCAACTATGGACTTTTCCATGCTTTCCTTGAATCAATTAAAATATTATGGTTATATTTGCGGTTTTTGTTGGCTTTTACCAAATTTTTTGCCCAGTTTTGGCGCCAACGATTCAATATACTGTAATAATGCATCTTTAGCTGTATTTAAAAATTTAGCACTATCGGTATCACCGCCAAGATCGGGATGAAGAGAGCCTTGAGTTAGTTCTTTTTTCCAAGCCGCCATTACTGTTTCTTTAGTAATATTACTTGGGTCAACACCTAGTATTACACAGGCTTTTTTAATTTCACTGGGAATCAAATTAAGATTAGCTGGATTATTGATAGTTTTATTTCCGCCGACAAACTTGCTTAAAGAAGCTGTTGTACTTTGCGTATCAGATAATTCGATGGATTCTTGATTGCCAGGTATTTGAATAAAATTTTTATCGGTTAGAACTTTATCTTTGGAAACTAAAACCTCATCTTTTAACGAAAAATTTGATTTATCAAGTATCGTTTCAACCTGCATCAAATTATCAATTGTAGCTTCGTTAGCTTCTTCACTTTCATTAGTTAATGACGCAATATCAACGTCTTCAATTACTTCTATGCTATTAATAGCGTTGATGTCTTCAAAACCTTCAAATATATCTAAAGACTCAAGGTCTAAAATCTTAACGTTAGTGTTTGAATCAACGATTGGGTTAACAAAACTGCGATTTAGTTCGATTGATTCGCTAGCTAACAAATTAACTATTTTTTGGTTTTTCAAAATGGACTCCATCGGAACCTTACTCAATTCAAGGATTACGTCAAGGTCAAGAGGCTTATTGTCTTCTTTAGCCTTCTCAATAGCTAACTTAATCATTTTCAAGTCTAATTCACTAAAAGAGTCAGGATTATTATTCATTTTTGCTTAATATGTGTTGACAAGTAATTTATATTTTACTTTGCATTGATATATGTCAATTTAAATTATAGCTTATAAATTAAAAATGTTACACAATTAGTATGTATATATATTACTCATTTCAACATAAATTAACTTTTATTAAATAATCATTTTTTTCATCAAATCTCAATCATCGGTTTTACTAGAGACTTCTTCATTTGACTTTATCCTTAAACGATAAATACCAGTATTGGGGTCAAACTCTGCGTCCAAGTAGCTTTGAGCATCGGCTTGAGCCTGATTCATAAAATTGTCTTCTATGACAGGTTTAATATCAGGATTTTGTCCATCAAGCTGATTTGATTCTATATCAGTATCAAAGCTCAAAGCAGTCTTACTATCGTCTGTTTGATCAAGCAACAATTTAGTATTTTCGGTCTCAATTGGTGATTCTTCGGTTATAGGTACATCTTGTAAGACATTACCATTACTCAATGACATATCGCTCAAATCAAACTCATTAGTTAAATTTAAATCTTCACTGTCAAATTGGGTATAATCCTTTTCAAACAGTTCTTTACTATATAAATCTGTAATCGGCTCCAGTAATAAGGAATCAGACAAGTCAAAATTATTAGGGTCATTATCGTTTACGACATAATCAGTTTCAACTTGGCTTACAACACTATCTATATTTTTGACGTAATCGTCTGTATCGTGACTATTATCTTCAATAGTCCCAACCTCATCAGATTCTCCATTGTCACTGTGTTTTAAATTAATTTCAGCGTCTTTTTGATAAAATTTATTATACCTCATGTTACTGCTGACTACCGGTACTATTTTCTTGCCATGCGCACTGGCAGCCTTAAGAAAGTTGTTTTTGCTAGCTGAATTTATCTGATTAGAAGCCAAAGCATTGCTTTTTAGACTTATAGCTACAGGGATTTTTTCCTGACCTTGGCTTAAAGTAAGATAAGCCATTATGCCAAGCCCATTGCAATGTGTACAATGCTTGGTAAATAATTCGCGAATACTTTGACCTTGCCTATGCCTGGTTAATTCGACCAGACCCAAGTCGGATAATTGACCTAGTTGGGGTTTGGCTCTATCGTCTTCTAACACTTTCTGAAACAATTCTAAAACCTGTTGCTGGTCTTTGCGGCTTTCCATATCAATAAAGTCAACAATTACCATACCACCTATATTGCGTAGTCTTAGCTGGCGGGAGATTTCAGTCGCAGCCTCAAGATTAGTGCGTTTGACTGTTTGAGCCTGGGTGCGAGAACTAGTGAATCTACCAGAATTTACGTCTATGACGGTTAAAGCTTCAGTTGGCTGTATATTTAAATGACCACCGCTTGGCAAATCGACCCTGTCGCTCAAAGCCAGTTCAATTTCTTTATCAATATTCCGACTAAGCAATAGATTTGCATTAGATTCGTTATAAACTACTTTGGTATTTTTACTAGCCCAGCCTTTAAGGTACTCCTTAGCCCGATTACAGGCGTCTGAACTATCAAGGACAATCTCATGCATATCATGGCTATAGGTATCACGAATGACGCGATAAAGCAGGTCTTGATCACGATAGATTAGCGTTGGCCCGATAGAGGCTTCAGCTTGAGTTACAATCGACTGCCAACGGTCAAATAAAAGTTCAAAATCATCAAACAACTCCTGTTCTGTATGATTTTTAGCTTCGGTACGGATAATTACGCCAACACCCGGTGGCTTCATAAGATTAATTATGGATTTCAACCTAAGCCTTTCCCTTACATCGCTGATACGTCGAGAAACTGAAATACCCTGCTCTTCAGGTACTAGAACCAGGAACTTACCAGGTAAACTTATAGCCGTAGATACCCTTGGACCTTTATGTCCAGTTGGCTCTTTAGTAATCTGAACCAATAGTTTCTGTTTGGGAACTAATCTATCCTTTAAGTTTCCCTGACCAGGAATATCATTAGCGTGTAGAAAGCCCATTTTATCCTTGCCCAAGTTAACAAAAGCTGCATCTATAGCCGGTAATATATTTTCAACTATGGCCGTATATACGTCACCTAATAATAATTCACCCCGATTAACGAAAAACTCAACTACTTTCTCATTCTCCAGTAAAGCTGCAATACCGTCTTCTTCTGCAATAATAAGCGATCTTTTCATTAAAATACCTCAATAAATAAATTTTGAGCAAATAGCTCAAAACCTTGACTAGTTGCTATTTATACAATTTAGTTGGATAAGTAAATACATCATGTATTCAAGACTATGCTTCTAAAAATGTAAACCCTTAAAACGTTAATATAAAATGTTATTTAATTACAACTTTTCTAAAAAAAATTTGTACAAATAACTTGTTTTTAAAACTTTCTTTTGACTATCAGACATAATTCGATGATAATCAAAATTAAATTTTTTACCTGAAATTGCTTAGTTGATACTGCTGTAAGCAATAGACTGAAACAAAAAACTTCGATTTAGAATTTAAATCAATTATATTGTACCAAATTACTTAGAAACAGCGTGGATTCTTAAATAAAATTAATTATTTTATTTGCATAAAATTAACAGTTATAAGCGTTAAAAATTGGGTAAATATTTATTAGTA
>JAJYFO010000160.1 GCA_021785395.1 bacterium
GAATAAGTTGGTTATACCGTTGGCGTAATAATGCTTGCAGTAGTCCTCGATATTATCGCCAGGGTAATTCCAGATATTGACCCACGTACTGGCTCCGTGATTCAACCCGGTGGCTTGCCAAGAATCTTTGGCCGTCTTAACATCAAATGAAACCTTGATTTCGTTGGCTAGGCCGAAATTTGTGGATAAGTTGACAAGAATAGTAAGTAGTAGTATAAATTTAATTTTAAGTTGGGAGATTATCATGGAATTAGGGCTTTCTAGGGTTGTTGAGAAAACGTATGTTAAACGCTCGTTAATTGTATTCTAATGTATAATTATGAATTAATCAATTATTTAGTGTCGGTTTAAAGATTAATTATGAAAATTGCCCTTGGCCAAATAAATCCAGTAGTTGGGGACATCAGCGGGAACGTCGCTAAAATCATCGAATTTGCCAACCAGGCTAAAGCCGAACAAGCCAGGCTTATCGTTTTCCCTGAATTGGCGATTTGTGGTTATCCACCGCTAGACCTGATTTTTAAGCCAAGTTTTGTTAGGTCGAACCGTGAGGCTTTGGACTATCTGAAAAGTCAGGTTTCTGGTATCGCCATTATCGTGGGCTATGTTGATGTAAAGTCAAGGTCTAGTCGTAAGTTAACTAACGCAGCTGCTTTTATCGATAATAACAAAATCATAGGCCGCCAGTTTAAGACGCTTTTACCAACGTACGACGTGTTTGACGAAGCGCGTTATTTTGAAAGCGCCGACGAATATAACGTTTTTACTTTGGACGACGTTCGTTTCGGTATAAGCATCTGTGAAGATATTTGGTACGAAAGGGAATGGCAGCAGCAAGGGTATACGTGTAACCCGATGGCGCGCCTAAATGAGTTGAACCCTAATCTCATCGTAAATATATCGGCCTCACCGTATGTCGTCAATAAAGAGTACGTAAGGTCAGACCTGGTTAAAGCGGCTAGTGAAAAGTTTAATATGCCAGTTATATACGTAAATCAGGTGGCTGGTAACGATGAGTTGATTTTCGACGGAAGGTCTTTTGTCGCCGACTGTGCCGGAAAAATAACCATGGTCGGTAAGCCCTTTGAAGAAGACCTTAAGATAGTCGAATTTCTGCCCGAAAGCAAAGAATTTACGAGTTCTTTTAGTCTAAACTACCAGCTAACACCGCAGGAAAACATATACAAGGCTCTGGTTTTGGGGCTGCGCGATTTTGCCCATAAATGTGGGTTTACCAAGGCGACACTGGGTTTGTCAGGTGGAATCGATTCGGCCGTTGTAGCTTGTTTGGCAGCTGATGCTTTAGGGGCAAGTAATGTTTTGGGTGTAGCCATGCCCAGTATTTATTCGTCACCACATTCTTTGACCGACGCCAAAGAATTGGCTAAAAATCTAAATATCGACTTTAAGGTAATTCCCATCGATTCGATGATGCAAGAAAGCCTCGCCAATTTTAAAACCCACGCTTTTGAGCTTAAAAATCAGTTGACTTTGGAAAATATTCAACCTAGGCTCAGAGGCCTCATTTTAATGGCTTTGGCCAATGAATTCAATTATTTAGTTTTAAATACCGGTAATAAGTCTGAAATAGCCTGTGGTTATTGTACGCTCTACGGCGATATGGTTGGTGGGCTTGCCGTTATAGGCGATTTGTTAAAAACGGGTGTTTATGAATTGGCCAGGTTCATTAACGTGCGTCAAGGCAAAAAAATTATACCACCTAATATTATCACTAAAAGGCCGTCGGCTGAATTAAGAGAAAACCAGTTCGACGACGAGGCCTTGCCGCCTTACCCCATACTCGATAAAATAATCGGCTACTACGTCGAGGAACATTTGACCGTGTCTCAAATAGAAGAACTAGGTTATAATATTAAGCTGGTTACCGAAGTAATCAACTTGATAGATTCAAGCGAGTTTAAACGTAAGCAGTCAGCGCCGACCTTGAAATTATCTAAGCGATCGTTTGGGTCTGGTCGTAAAATGCCGATCGCTTACAAGACCAGGTATTTGCTGGAAGAGTTATTTATGCAAGAATCATGTAAAGTCCATTAGATTTTAAAGGTGTAAATTATGGATAGCGATAAACAAAAAGATAAAATAGCCAAGGAACTTGAAAAACTGGAATTGGAGGTTCAGTTGGCTAATGAACAAAAAGCCGTAGCAAATAATTCCAAGGCTAGCGCTAAAAATATGAATTTAAGTTCGGTGGAACAAAATGACGCTATCGTAAAGAACGACTTTCAGCTCTTTAGCGGAATATTTTTATTCTTAATCGGCATAATAATGCTATTTGAGCACGTCAAAGTAGGTACCGGGGCGCTGGCTTTTTTAGGCTTGGGTGCTGGCGGTTTCGGCTTTGTTATTTTACCATTATTGGTGGGCTTAGGCTGGATTTTTTATAACCCCAAAAATAAAATCGCATGGGGGGTATTGGCTTTAAGTCTCATTATAATTTTTTTCTCGGTCTTAAGTTCACTTATTATGTTTTTCCCGACAATGTCACTGTTAAGTACGCTAACTATGCTAATTCCGCTTGTTTTTGGCATAGTACTCATGCTTAAAGGAATCGGCGGACCCAAGGTTTTAAGCCAAAATATAAGCCAGAATATAAGTCAAATTACCAATAATAATTCTAAAAAATAATTTAAGAAGAAATACCTATGAATACCCAATTAAAATATAAACAACTACAAATCCGTTACCGCAAAAGTGGTGCCGCCTTTATAATACTTGACGTGGTCGGCCGCAATAATATATTGAATAAGCCTACTATGGAAGAATTTGAAGACGCTATTGAAATACTTAAAAATGATAAAAATGTACTGGGCATTGGTCTGGTATCAGGAAAGCCAAGCCATTTTTGTCTGGGCGCAGATTTGCTTGAACTATATAAATCAAATGACCGCGCTAAGATTTCGGATATGGTCGTATCGGGTCAGAACGTATTTAATGCCTTGACTAAGTTAAATAAGCCTTTTGTCGTTGCCATCAATGGCCATTGTTATGGTGGTGGTCTTGAATTAAGCCTTTGCGCTAGTTATCGCATCGCTACAAATGACCCTAAAACTCAGTTGGGCTTGCCGGAAGTAAAACTCGGACTGATACCAGCTTTAGGTGGAACACAAAGGCTACCTCGATTAGTTGGTTATAAAAACTCGGTAGAGCTTATTTTGGGTTCGAGTACTGTGTCTAGCGCCAAAGCTCTTGAAATAGGCTTGGTCGATTTGGTAGTCGAACCGGATGACTTGCTCAAAACTTTTGAAGAAAAAATAGTCGAATTGGCTTGTGACGACAATCTTTCCAAGTTAAACAGAAATTCGCGTCTAGAAGATGAAAAAACAATAGGTAAACTTTTAAATTTAAATAAAAGAGTTATTAGCATGAAGCTTAAAGGCCGTTACAAAGCCTATGAGGAGGTTTTAAATTGCCTTGAAACTGGTTTCAAAGACGGTATCGAAGCAGGTTTACTTAAAGAACAAGAAGCTTTCACTGATTTGGCTTTAAAACCTGAAACTAAAAACCAGATATTTTTGTCTTTTACTAATGAATTTTCTAACCAGCAAACCAGCCAGATCTGTCAGCAGTTTAAATTAAACGACGTTAAGTCAATCGGTATCATCGGCACTGGTCTTATGGGCGTTTCCATCGCCAGTTTAGCCATAAGGCATGGTATTAGCGTTAAAATTAAGCCATACCGCGATATTGACCCGGAACATTACGGCGATAATTTGAAAGATTTGGCCAAGCATAATAATGTTAACGTTATCGAAAATTATGACGATTTTAGTGACGTCGATACCGTTATAGAATGTGTAAAAGAAGATTTTGCAGTCAAGGTTGGGGTGATTAATAAATTACTCGAAAATCCTAATTTAACCGTTCTAACCAATACTTCTTCGCTTAAAGTCGGCGACTTGGCTAACGCTTTGAATGATAGTAGGCGTTTTTTAGGTTTGCATTTATTCAACCCGGTGGCCCTTATGCCGTTGGCTGAAGTAATACCACAACCTGATGCAGACCCAGTGTCTATCGCCAAGGCCTATGCTGTAGTTAAAACGTTGGGCAAGACGGCCGTAGCTGTCAGCGATTCACCTTGTTTTCTCATGAACCGTATAATTTTAAGTTATCTGTTAGCTTTGTGTTGGTGCGCCTACGAGGGCTATTCGGTTTACCAGATTGAAGAGGCGGCTGTCGATTTTGGTATGCCGATTGGGCCTATCGCCTTGTTTGACGAAATTGGCATGGATTTGGCTTTTAAAGCCATAGACGCTCTAGAAAAACAAGGGGTTATTAACCAGGACATGTTGCCAGACTTATTGCACTTGGTCCGAGCAATGAAGCTATCCGGTCGATACGGTCGCAATGGGATATATTTATACGACGAACATTTAAACAACAAGGGTTTCAACTTTGATGTGTTGGAAAAGTTAAAAGTTAATCTAGATAATTCTAAAGCCGATCCAGAAACGATTGATATTTTGACCAAAAAACTTATTTTCCCGATGGTCAACGAAGCCAGTTATTGTCTTAGTGAAAAAATTGTCAAAAAAGCCAAGGAAATCGATTTGGCTTCGGTACTGGGTATTGGCTTTCCGTCTTATTATGGCGGACTGCTAAAATTTGCTGATAGCTATGGTATTGCCGAAATAGTGGAAAGTTTACAGACTAACAATAAATACCTCGTTAAAGCCGGTAAAATATCTCCAATTCTAGTAGAAATGGCCGATAGTCATAAGACTTTTTATCCTCACTAATATCTGGTTAGTTTTATACTATGACAAGAATTTTTATAGCTTCTTACCCTGATAACGGTTTTACCGAAAAGATTCAAGCCATCCAGGCCAATAATAGTCATCTAAGTGAGCTTTGGGGGCGACAATGCGTTTTTTCCAAACTGGAAAAACTCCATTTGACCTATTTATTCATGGGTAATGTAGATAAAGCCAACCTTACCAAAATAAAGCCGACACTTTTGGCTTTGATAGATAAGAGCCAGGAAGAATTTATTAAGGGCAAGGCCTTGTTAAAACTCGATTTTGACAGGCTGGAATTTTGGCCAAGCGCCAGTAATCCTAAAACTATGGTTTTAAGGTCGTTTAAGACAAACGAAACCATAAGTGCCTTGCAGTCGAAAATCAAATTGGCCTTATTCCCTTTTATCGAACCCAAAGTCCGCGACCAGGCTTTGCAAGACTTTAAACCCCATATTACTTTGGCCAGGTTTTACGACGAAGGAAAACTTGGTAATGTTTCGGTTAATAAAGACAGTCGGCAATTGCCCAAAACCAATCCAAAATCGGTTTTAAAGCCCAATGCCAATGATATTCGTTTGCTGCGTAATACTATCCCTCTAGAGTTAAAGTTGAGTCATCTGTCGATCGTGGAAAGCGATTTGAAAACTAAAAACTATAACGAATTGGAAAAATTACCTTTGATTACTTTATCGCTAGCGTAGCTTTTTTAACTTCTCGCCAATTAGTGTTAGCTTCTTAATAATCTAAAATTTCTGTTTTTTAAAAATTTAAATTATTAGGTTGATTCAGCTAGCTTAATTGTCACGGAGATAAAATTAAGCCATTATCCTTATTCTAATTGGTATTATTACGTATATAAATTAAATTCTAAAGCTTAAACTAGTTATATTAATAGGTTTAAGATGAGGCTTATATATTTCAATTTCATCTAAACCGTTTTTTTTATAGATTCAAACTAATTACCGTTTTCAACCCTAACCAGTCTTAATTTGTGAGACTTGGTTGGCGTCACTGGTAATTCTATATTTAAACTAACTCAACTAGCTAAGCTAATTGTTATTAGCCATGGAGGTATTATCATGCCCATAGCTGATTATGTATTGGTCGTCGTCGATATGCAGTCTGATTTTAGCGCCAGTCTAAACCCTGATACGCGTGCTAACGTTGTGAGGGAAATTAACCAGGCTATGATCAACGATTTACCCGTGGTTAATTTGTGGATCCCGTATGCCAGTTGCCTTAGCGAAACTGGTTATCACCAACCGCACGCTGAAATTTTGGACTTGGTCAAAAACTACCCCAAGCATTTTTTGCGAGAAAAACTTTTTGAAGACGGCAGTTTTGCCGTTAGCCAGGTTTGTAAGCACTATTGTGGCCAGCCTGCCAAATTTCGTGTCTGTGGTGTCAACGCTGACTTATGCGTGATGGCGACTGCCGACGGACTGGCATCAACTTTTCGCCAGATACCGGTTGAAGTCGTAGTAGACGCTTGCAGCACTTCAACGCCGAAATGGACATGGGCTAAATGGCGCAAGCAAGGACATCCAGCCAATGTTGCGCTGGTTTGATAATTAAGGCTTATTAAAGCCATTGCCCAAAAAATTATCAGAGCCGTAAGATAAAAGGAGATTAAGGAATGAGCCGGGTTCAGGCTTTGGTTTTTGAGGCTTTTAACGAACTGCCAGTCACGGCTAACAAGTCAGGAATCTACCTGCGCTTGACCGTAAGTTATGGTCGCGCCA
>JAJYFO010000161.1 GCA_021785395.1 bacterium
ATAATTTTTTCCACCACCTTTTAGAAGCTGATTTAAAGAAGCGTAAAAACTAACTAAGTAAATATAACTAATGAAAGTATTTATCGGTATTGATATCGGAACTTCGAGCGTAAAAATTATAGCTATCAACGATAGTCTGGAATTATTGGGCGAGGCTAGTTTTAACTACCCAACTTATTATCCTAGTCCATTAGCGACCGAACAGGACCCTGACGAATGGTGGTCAGCCACTAAAGAAGCTTTAATTAGCCTAATTAACGAGAATAAAATACCAGTTAAGTCGATTCAGGCTTTCGGCTTAACTGGCCAGATGCATTCTCTAGTAGCCATCGACCGATTTAACCAGGTAATTCGCAAGGCTATTTTATGGAACGACCAACGGTCTGACCACCAAACTCAAGTGATTAATCAATTAGCCAAGTCCCCCGTAAATTTAATCGATATGGTCGCTAACCGCAGTATTACTGGTTTTACCTTGAGTAAATTATTGTGGTTGAAAGATAATGAGCCAGTTAATTATGCCAAAATATATAAAATTCTACTACCCAAAGACGAGATTAGACGAAGACTTACTGGCTCTTTCGCCACCGACGTTTCTGACGCCAGCGGAACCCTTTTGTTTGACGTGGCTAAGCGTCAGTGGTCTTTGCCTATGCTAGAATTAATGCAAATCGATCCAAATATTTTACCCCAAGCCTTTGAATCGACGCAGATTACCGGCTATATTACGAAATCTACAAGTACCGAATTAGGTCTTGATTTGACTGGTATCCCCGTTATAGCTGGAGCCGGTGACTGTATAGCGGCGGCTATTGGCTTGGGTATTACCAAGCCGGGTGTATTGGGCGTTTCGCTCGGTACTAGTGGTATTTTAATGGCTAACTCCAATCAATGTTTGATAGATTATGACGGAAGATTGCATAGTTTTTGTCACGGATTAAAAGATAAATGGCATTTGATGGGCGTTAATCTTACTGGTGGAGGCGCTCTTAAATGGTTTAAAGACGCTTTTTATAGCCAAGACGATAATTTTTACGAAAATCTGAACCTAAGCTTTAAAAGAGACAGATTCCAAAATAAGCCACAACCTTTTTTTCTGCCTTATTTGAGCGGCGAAAGGACCCCGCATTTTAACGCCAACGCTACAGGCTGTTTCATTGGTTTAAAACCTGAGCATAATCACCAAAACCTGGCTTATGCTGTCATGGAAGGTGTCGCTTTCAATCTAAAACAGACCTTAGAAATAATGTACGCTTTGAATATTCCTGTAGACACCATAAAAGTTACCGGTGGAGGAACAAGAAATCAGGCCTGGCTCCATATTTTAAGCGATATTCTGGGTTGTAATCTTATTCGATTAAAATCTGAACAAGGGCCGGCTTTAGGTGTTAGTCTATTAGCTGGTTTGGCTACCGGTGATTTTAAAGACATTGACCATTGTCAGTCCGACTTTAATAATTCGACCGATGAGATAGAGTTTAATGTGGCTAATAGACAATACTACAATAAAGCCTACTCGGTTTACCGGCAATTATACGATGACCTTCGCGATTCGTTCAATAAAATTGCTAATTTATATATCCATACGATTAATTAACAAATTTAATAATCTATTCTAAAATGTTATTAATTATGAAATTTCTAGATAAAATTTTTGGTAAAAGTATTAGAAAATATTAATTTATCGCAAGATTTAACATTAAGGTTTTAATTTTGACTGATAACAATTTGAATTTAGCCAGTGAACTTATTGCGCAAAATCGTTTTGATGAGGCATATTTAATCATTGCCAGTCTTTGTGAAAAACAACCCCAGGATCCGCTTTTAGAATTTAAAGCCGGTTGGCTTAGCTTTCAGATCGGTAAATTCGAAGAAGCCGAGCGCCACCTTAAAACTTCTTTATCCTGTCAGATTGCCAATCCTGATGCTCATTATTACCTGGGTCTCACCCTTTTAAAACAGAATCGGCCACAAGAGGCCATGCCTGAATTTCGTGAGACCTGTGAACGTAGATCAGGCTATGCCATTGGACATTTGCACTGGGGTATTTGTCTGTACCAGGCCAAGTCTTATAAAGGGGCTCTGGGGCAATTTCGGCAAGCCATTAATCTAAACCCTAACCTGGCTGCAGCTCAATATTACGCAGGTATCGTCAGCCAGGATTTAGGCAATTATGAAGACGCGATTATGTATTTTGACAATTCTCTTAAACTTGATAGTGACCTTTACAACAGTTATATAGGTAAAGCTAGCTGTTATTTAAGTATAGATAATCCTCAAAACGCTTTGGATGCAATCATTAAAGCCGCTAGTATCGATGACAAGAATTTCTTGTTGCATAAAATTTGGGCTGAAAGCCTATTCAAGCTTGGTGAGCATCAAGCGGCCTTAAAGCATTTTCAAGAGGCTCTTAATTATAACCAACGACTTTTGACAGCCTGCGACCGAGCCATTTTGTTTAATGATTTGGCTGTTAACTTATATAGCCTAAATTTCATAGAAGATGCTTGTGAAAAACTTTTAGAAGCGATTCAAATTGACAGTTCACTAGTGCCAGCCAAGCTTAATTTGAGCGTGGCACAAGGTGCTCTTGGAGAATATGAGTTATCGCAAGGTACGATAATGTCAATTGAAAAGGCACCGGCTTATTTAGTCAACTATTATGGTGGCATAAATAATTTAATTATGGGGCAATACGCTGAGGCTAATAGAATGTTTGGCGAAGTAACGCAAACTGACCTTGCCGGACTCGATTATTTTAGAGGTCTTACCCTAATGGCGCTGGAAAGACTCGATGAGGCCAAAAACTTCCTTGTAAAAGCTTCTGACGACCCATTGACGAATTATTTGGCTTACGACGCATTAGGCTGTTTGTACACAATGCTCGACGACCATAATAAAGCTGTCGAATCATTTCAGTTTTGTCTTACAATTAATTCTAATTTTGCGATGGGACACCTGCACCTGGCTCAGGTTTTATTAATGATCGAACAGTACGAAATTGCCTTTAACGAGATATACAAGGCCGTTCAGATAGACCCTCATTGCATGGAAAACCAAAAATTACTAATCACTAAATTAATCGAGGCTGAAAAATACGAAGTTGCTTTTGCCTTAAGCGATATGTACGCCAAAATACTCATAATGGATTTTGAATTTCCGATTTTTGAAGCTAAAATATTACAAAACCAAGGTAAATACGAAGACGCTTTGGAAATATTGAACAATATTATCACAAGACAAAACGAAACCGGTGCTTATAGCGTAAAGCGGCCAGGTAGCGCTCATTTATTGGCTGGGCAGATATATTTGCACTTGGGACGAGCGGCTGAAGCTGATTATATGTTTAGGGCTGCGTCGAATCTGGAAGACAACGACCCTTTGCTTTATTACGCGTGGGGAAAAACTTTATCTTTGCTTGGTTTAAATGAATTTGCCGTAGAAAAATATGAAAGGGCAAACCAGCTTGACCCCCATGACCCAGTTATATATGAAGCCTGGGCCAATACTTTGAAAACTATGGGCCGGTTTGACCAGGCAACCCAGGTCTATAAAATGGCCAGTGATTACATTTAGAATATTTTTTAATATTGTGTTAAAATGACTTTATATGAGTAAATCGTTCGTTATACGTGAGTAACTGATGTTTATAAAAAAAACAATTGTATTAAGACTAGGCCTTATATTAAGCCTCATAATTTGTTTTAACTTGCCCACAAACAGCGAGCAATTATCGCCTAGTGAAGAATTAAGCGATGTCGAAATGTACTATTTTCACCATACTTACGCAAAAAACTCGCCTATTGAAAGGGTTAGCAGGCTTGAGAAGCTAGTTTTTGGTTCAACTGATGATTCGGCTTCAATTAATACCAGAATTCAGAATTTATATGGTGTATATGAGGCAAATAAAGCTTCTGGTAATGCTGTTGGCAATACCAGTCAGCCTCAAAATGATAATTCCCATGAAAGTAGCCATCTAAGCGGTAATAGCGGTCAAAATAACCACAATTACTCCGATAATAGCCGACCGAATAGTAATATGACTAACGGTCAAAATTTAGATACTTACTCACCTAATAGTATAAATAGGCCAAATTTACCGACAACCGCTAAGTCTGAAAAGCTTAGCCAAACTGCGTCTAAACCGGGTCTAAACGGTAATTTAAATTCGTTGCCTAAAAGCGATTACCCTGTCATTTCCAATATGGAAATGAAGGTTTTTCATCAAACTTACGCCGACGAGCCAATTCAGGAACGACTTAACCGGCTTGAATTAAAGTTATACGGGACTAAATCTACGCTCACCAGTTTAAGCGAAAGGGTTGATATTCTTAAAAGTACTATGGGTATGGACAGTACTGGAAAATCGGCTGCTAAAAAGCATAGCGACTGGATGAGCGACGATGAGCTTGAAGCTCAAAACATGAATTTGGGCAACGACATTGATAAGGCTTATAATCAGCAGGCCTATAGTGGCATGGGAACTGGTAGTAACAATATGGATTTAAACGGTGGCATGGATTTAAATGGTGGTATGGGTTTAAATAACGGCATGGGTTTAAATAATGGCATGGGCTCTAAAATGGGTAATTTGAACGGTAACTTTTTGAATTCTGATAACTTCTTTGGCAGTGATAAGCCCAAAAACCCAAAAAAGCTGGCTAAATTTGATATGCAAAAATACGGGATTAATTATTGTGTGAATAGGCTCGAAGAAGAAGTATTGGGCAAGACTAATACCAAGATGTCTATTGAAGCCAGGGTAAATAAACTGGAAAATATTATTTTTCCTGATGCGTCAAAAAATAAAAAGAATGACCTTGGTAAAAGGGTCGAAAAGTTGTTAGCAGTTGTTCCGATTGATAATAATAACAATGGTAATAATAACAACCAAATCAGCAGTTTTCCCGGGGCAAATACCAATAATAATTCGTCGATGAATTACAATTACTCAATGTCAAATCCCATGTCAAGTCTTCAAATGTCAGGATCATCTATGGGATTTGGCAACATGACTAGTAGTTTTACACCTCTTGGCGGCATGGGCTATGGTGGCATGGGTTTAAATAACGGCATGGGCTATGGTGGCATGGGTATGGGCGGCATGGGTATGGGCGGCATGGGTATGGGCGGCATGGGTATGGGCGGCATGGGTATGGGTGGCATGGGCTATGGTGGCATGGGTATGGGTATGGGTATGGGTATGGGCGGCATGGGTATGGGCGGTATAGGTAGATTTAATAGTGGTTTTTCCCCTTACGGTGGTGGTTATGGATATAATATGGGTACTGGTAGAATGGGTTTGGGTGCCGGTTTGATATATCCATAATAAAAAAATGGGTTATACTTTAATTTACATGATATGCGTTTTAAATCTTATAATCTTTTAATCTTAGCCTTGATTTTATTATTCACTCTGAATCTTTTTAAAATCGGGGGCAGAACTCTGTTATTATGTAAAAATAGCCAAGATGATGTTTTAGATGCTAAATTTAATTTGGCCAATTTAAAAAAAATATTGTCTAAAACACCTGTACTTGAATATTATAGTTGCGATGATACTATAAAAAATGAAAATGGTATTCAATTAAATGTAGTTACAGGAATGAGAAGATTTTTTATTAGTCAATATGCTCTGTGTCCAATTATTTTAGTATATAAAAGTAGTAAAAGACAATCAAATTTATGCTTGTGCTATGCTAGTCATCCAAGCAAACTTAAGGAATTTTGCCTGGATGAACGTATGAAAATATTAAAAGACTATGGAAATGGAAATTACCTTTTATACTATTTGAAATGACAACTGATTTATTTTTTGGTATTTTATTATTCTCTTTAATGACATATGGTTTGAAAAGGCTTAACTTTATTGGATCTAAGAATGGTATTATAGATAATTCGATTGAAATTATAACTAGTATTGGCATTTCAATTGGTATTATTTCGGTATTGTTTTTTATTAGTTTGATTTCAAATTTTAATAATCAGATATGTTTGGTATTGATTTTAATTGTTAGTCTAATTATCTTTCTTCTCCCCAAATGTCCTAACATTAATAAACAAGGTGCTGTTCAATTGAATACATTAGTAAAACCTATATTTGGTAGGTCTTCTTTTAATCTGAGAACATTATTATTGATTTGTGCGACGTTGGCATTTGTTATTACCAATATGTATTTTCTTCTTCAAGCATTTACCCATCCAGTTGGTGATTTTGACGCTATAATGATCTATAATTTAAGAGCTAATTTTTTGTTTTACTGCCAAAGTAATTGGCATTTAGCTTTTTCACCACTTTTATTTTGGTCAAATCTTGATTATCCATTATTAGTTCCTTGTTTTACGGCTTGGGTATGGCGGCTTTTAAACAATAATTTAGACATTGTTATAATAATTCAG
>JAJYFO010000162.1 GCA_021785395.1 bacterium
CGATCTCTAATTTTGCCAGAGTTTTTGTATAGCTATAGGTAATAGCCCGATTATCAAGCGGCAATAAGGCGATTTTAGGATTCATTATGGGCCAGCTTGTAAATTGGATTTATTTACGCCAGGGAACATTATTCCAGCCTGTTTATCAGGGACGAATTTAATACCTTTTTTAGCCTCTTCAACAAAGCTTTGCACAATTACCCCGTTAAAATGTGGCGTAGGTACTCTTTCGGCCGTAATTGGCTCAGCCACTTCCAAATCGCTAAAGTCAGGCTTGGTCCAGGTAACCGCTACGAAATATAAATATTGACCTATTAAATCACCTTCAACCGGAATTTCGACAGCCAAATTATATACCCCATTAGCCGGGATAACGCCAACACCAACGACTTTGCGGTCAGCTCCGAGTCTTATTTTATTGCCCAAAATGGGACTGGCTCCACTATCTTTGTCGGCCATGGCTAAGGCCACAAAAGAATTAGGTTTGGCTTTGATGATAAAATTGGCCGATTTACCGATATAGATTGTGCCCGGCAAATACAAATTGGTATTGCTCAATAAATTGTGGTGGGCTGTAACACTAGACAAAGTCAAAATATTTTGCTCGCGGTCTGACCCATTTGAATTACGACTTAGCGAATTAAACGGCGTTTTTAAGGTTTTTAATAAATTTACCGGCCCATAAGTTTCACTTATAGCCAATTTACCATTTAAGCTTATAGCCAAAATTAGTACTGACAATAATAGATTTATTCTAAAACGCATATTTCGTGTATCCGGAACTTATTCAATATTATACTTGCTGGCCAAGTTAAATTGAATATTTTAATCTAGACAATACCGGTCTAAAACAATGTTTAGTCATTAACTTAGCTTTAATATCTGGCAATTATACCGAACACAATTCAAGATGCTTAAAAAAAATTTATTTTTGCACCGAGTTAAAAGTCAGAACGGCCACCTTCTTGATTACCCTCTTTTAAAGCAAAAGTCAACGGAACTAGACAAAGTCTCATAAAATTACTTTAGCGCAAAACTTTTTCAGAAAGAGTTGTTTTGATTCAACTATAGGCTCTATCAATCAAAACACAGGTTATTTTTATATGCGGTTATTATGTAACTAGACAAAACTAACACTAGCCCTACAATAAACTAGACTATGTCCATGATGACCATAAAATCTTTAAATAATCGATTTAAGATTTAAAATTCGAATACGAATTTTTGGCCTTAAAACTATTAAGTTCTTGTTTATTTAACACCTGCCAAACACCAATATCTTTAGCTTGAGAGAATGTATTATCAACTGGATCCATTGATAGAAGCCTTATCCATCGATTTTTTACGAGATTGGACAAATTTTCGTGCCGACTCAATATTGCGTCAATCGACTCAATCGGAGCCCTAATTACAACCAAAAGACGCATGGGTTCGTGGCCAAGAAGCGACTGAAGTGGCAGACCCAGTTTAAGGTCACTGCCACCACCTTGGACGATGCCAAAATCGCCCATAACATTGTGAAACACCTTACTGCCACTGCCAAAATGGCTATTATCAACCGTGGACAAGTAATACTGAATATTGATCATCTGAGCTACGACAAGTGGTGCGGTCATAATCGATTCCAAGATAGCCCCAGATGGGTCTTGGCTATAGTCATAAGTATGCAGAAAAGCTCGCCCATCAAGGTCAATGCCTTCAGTCAAGCTTCTGGGTGCGACTATAAAAGCCGCATTTCGAGCTAGTCCCAATTCAGGAATGGTTTGAGCCCAATCACAAGAACGGCTAAGTGGGTCGTTCAAACCTTTAATTACACTCTGTGGTAAGCTTTGACTGCGCCATTTTTTTACAAGATCAAGAGCTTTGACAAGGTCTAAGTTTAGCTGGGTTATAATTTTTCGCTGGTCGTCGTTAACCAAATCGGTATCAAATATCTCAACCGTATCGGTAGTCGTAGTGTGCTCAGCGGCTAAAAATACCGTTTCGGCCGGAATAGAAATGCCTTTGTCAGCTAGTCCCTGTCTCACTTGACCTTCGTTTAATATGCTAGCAGCCAATCTGGCGCTAATACCACCTGGATTGCCACCACAAGCACCACAATCCAGAGCCGCTGCGTAAGGATTATTGGTGGTCAAACTTTTATGACCACACAAGATAACAACTTTGGCAAAATTTCTAGTCAAACCAATACCTTTGAGGTTATTTAAGGCCAAGTTAATTTTATCAGTCAAAGAAAATTCGGCCACATCAAGTTTTAAGCTAGGCTTGCCAGCCAATTTGTAGTTTATTTTTTTACTTGTTTGTCCCAAAGCCTTGGGGAAAAAAGTCTTAGACGAAAGGGCTAGACTATACCAAAGACCAAAACTGTCGACCAAGCCAAAAGCGCCTACCAAACAACTCTTTAACCGCTTACGCAAATAAATAGCCATAGCCATCAAAGTTTTAGCGCTAATATAGCTTGACTGTTTTTTGTCGTCAGACAAAGCCGTCACATTTTTTTGGGGAGATACAAGAACCGGGCACAAATCGATAGCCAAAGCGCTTCCCAAAGCTTTATAGCGCATAGCGAAACCAAAAAAACCAGCAAAACCGTACGTTGCGTATGGACCTAGAAGTTCTAACTGTCTTCTAAGTGGTTCACTGCGTGCGTCGATACAAAAAACTAACTGACATTGGGGTTGTTTTTCTTTAGCTGAATCAGGGTCATAATTGGCCAATTTTTGGACTATTTCATTTCTATAATTTATTTCATAGGCGTCCTGCCAAACGCTAGCATAATTAACCTTATCATTAAATTCTTGACAAAGTTTAGTTTGACTAATTATTCCTAACTTGGACCAGGGTTTGCTTTCCAAATTATAGAATTTTTTAACGATAGGTTTTGTCAAAATAAATTCATAGAACAATCTAATCGCCAAATAATCGCATAATGCGCCTGGCTCTGCCTGCGACTGAATATATTTGAGATAACTGCCCCAGCCGGGTAACTGAGTCAAATGCTTGGTCAAATAGCAAGATATATTTTCGTCAACGCCAATTTGGTCTAAAAGCCAAGTTAAAGCCTGCTTAGAATCGGTAGGCATCGAATCCAAAACTGCTATCCAGCCATTTAAACCCCGAAGTGACAAGGACTTATCATATCTGACAAGTCTAACAAAGCTTTCAAAAAAGCTATTCAAGCGCGGCATAGACCATCGGGCTTGGGTATTGTCAAAATAAGCGCCCAGCCACTTAATGACTTGCTGATTAATATCTGTCACTACATTCTGTTGGTGGTTAACGTCTAAAAACTCTGACAAATTAGAACTGTCACTCTTAAAAATGGGGTCTTGTGAACAGGCTGACTTATTGTAATTCTCAAAAGCCTCTTTAAGGTCACAAGAATTGATTCGACCCGATTCGAATAATTCTCGGTATTTGGCCAAGTCCATATATCCTTGGGCGCCCATTAGTTCATTGATATTGTGCATAGTCAAATCAAAATCGACATCCTCAAAACCTTTCAAGGAATTAACCGCCACAAAACTCGTCAAAGGCCATAAATAATTCAAACAAGCCTGAGCTTTAGCTAATTCTGCCTCAATATCAAAGCGAATACTAGTTATTTGGTTAGTCATTAAAAGCTCTCCCTAAATTGTCTTCTATCGCCACACAAAATGTTTTAAACTTGTAGTTAAAGGCTTTGACCAAGTCGTCTATATAAAAACCGTTCAGACTGTGTACGTAGAGTGCTCGTCCAAGATTTGACCGCACAATAGCTGGCAGACTCAAGTCAATGACTATAAAAATTCCCAGAATTATGGAAATTACTATTTCAGAGGATTTAAAAGGGATCGACGCCATAGTATCAAATTTATTGGCGAGCAAAACCGAAACAGACGCCGCTGCAAATAAAACTAGATTAAAGCCAAACAGCATCGCAACGTTGGTTTTTTTTAGCGCTGGCGCCGTAAACAGAATTACCCCAAGAGCTAATAGCATAGAAAAAGAAATCTGGTTATTTATCGAAACTATAGGCCATTTACTTTGAACCAAAATTACGATCAAAAGCATAAAAGCAAACAGGCTTATTGCAGTTTTTAATAAATGGTTAGCAGAATTATCATCGGCAAGCCAACTTTTTTGCATAATACCTTCGTTGACGGCACTACCCGACTGAAGAAACATATGGCATTTAAACAGTCCATGCGCCATTAAGTGAAAAATGGCCGCTGGCAAAAAACCTATAGCACATTGCAAATTCATAAAGCCCATTTGACCCACAGTAGAATAAACCAGTTTGCGTTTAACGTCATTTTGCGTCGACATAACCAAAGTACCCATTACCGTCGAGATAAAAGCCATAAAACCCCACAGAATCATTACACTTGGCTCTGTGGCCAAAATGGGAAATAATTGCAATGTCAGAATAGCCGAAACATTAACGATTCCAGCGTGTAGAAATCCAGACAAAGGGGTTGGAGCTTCAAGCGTTGCCAGAAGCCAGCGGTGAAACGGGAAAAGAGCCGATTTAATAGACATAGATAGAACTATTAACAGGCTAATTATAAAGCTTGGTTTAACGGCCAGGCCAGGCCCCAAAAATACAGTGTATTCGTTGATTTTAGCCAGCTGCATGGGTAATTCACTTACATTTAAAGTTTTGGTCAAACCTACGATTCCAGTTAAAGCTAGCAATAATAAGGTATCACTAAACAAGTGATGGTATAAAACCGTTTTAGCGGCTTTCTTTGATTCTTGTTTAGACTTGAGAATAACCCACAGCGATACCGAAATAGAAGACCAAGCCACAAATGATATAATAAGATTATTTGACACGGTTATAAGGCTAGCAAAAAAGCCCAATACGATAAGATACCGCATAAAATTGAGCCTAAACGAATCACCGTTTAAATAGCGCTCGCTATAAAAAATTACGACGCTTGCGATAAAGGTGATAGTCATAAGCAGGCAAACAACGGCAAAATCTATTTTGAAAAAATTTTGCATTTGGTGTAAATTTTGACTAGCTGGCAGACAGAAATACATCAAAAACCCTAATAGGCTTAGAATAAAATTGCTTAACTGACCCCAAAGCATAACGGCCAACTTCTGTGAGTGCGTTATCGGCAGCAATGATAAAAACACCAAGCATATTGGCACGACAAGCAAAATAAGTTCATTGGTCAAAAATACGTTCAAGTGCATTAAATTTATCCTGTATCCTTATAGTTCTTAAATGGTATCTTAATTAACGAATAACCGGACTTGGGTCGGCAAAAAATTCGGCTATTTTACCTTGCGTCAAACCAAATGCTTTAGCTGCCTCGATAGCGCACCACAAGTCTCCAAACTTAACTTTAGACCCTATTGCGTCCATCATGGCTTCACTTATAGCCTCGATATCATTTTCCCTGAGCCATTTTAAATCGGCAGAAGAAGCCTTAGAAAATAGGCGTGTCTTATAATCGATTGATATTTCTCTTAAATAAGCGGCCGTTGATTCAAACTCGTCATTAATTACAATGCAAGCGTTATTATCGGACTTATCTATTGTTTCAATTACCTCACAGTACAATGCAACTTGACTTACTTCCCTTCTAAGGACGGCAATTTCTTCTTGCAGCCTGGTAATTACACCAATTTGCGGTTTAAGTGGTTTAGAAATTCTTGCCACATCGCCTGTTTCAATTGCTCCGGCTTCAAAAACAAGTACTTCGGTGTCAATTGGCATATCAAGGATAGAACTAATACAACCAAACCAGCTCAAATTTTTCATGAAAGCAAGATGTATACGACTATTTTCTTTTAAAAATTCATGCAATAGCACCATCGTTGACCTACGCCCACTTCCACCTGTTACAGCGATTACTTTGGGATTAACCTTGGACCGCCAAGCGGTCATAAGGTCGATTAAGGATGCCTTAACGTCTTTGACAGCGATAACACAAGACTGTATATCATTGGGCAAAATAGTGAAATCGACCTGGTCGCCCACGATAAGCCCGCAAGCCCCATTTTCTATAGCTTTTTTAACGTCAGGCTTAATGTCATAAAAACCAGAACCGATCGAAATAAACCAGTCACCAGCTTTAACTTCTTCTAATTTCCAGGTAATTCGCCCACAAACGTTTTGGCCACTGTCTATGACGAGTCGACCATTGGTAATGCTTAATACGTCCTGGCATGAAAACTTTGCAGTCATTAGCTATTCCCCCCGTCATAATATATGCAAATATTTGAATATATTTATATATGTATAATCATAATTATACATAAGTGAGCAAATATGTCAACAAGGCTTGAGACAAAAACTCGTTTCAAGTCTTGATTCTTGGGCAAGCGCCACCTAAGATTAAA
>JAJYFO010000018.1 GCA_021785395.1 bacterium
TGGTGAACTTGTGAAATACTTATTAAAATGGTAAATCAAAAGCTTATAACTTGCCGCTTAGCTGAAAAACTATTTAATGAGGAAATGGTAAAAAGATATGGTTTTGTAGTTAACAAAAAAGTTGATGGTAAAAGACAAAAGCTTATAATTCCATGCGACTCAGCAAATTGCCAATGGAGCGATGCTTAGATAATATATATGGCTCCAATAAGCCAAAACCCAAATTAGCCACTGTAAAAATTTAAACCAGGCACAATTAAACTACCCAGAAGTTCAGCGATTCTGGTTTATGAACCAATCATTACAACTAAAAGCGGACTTTGCAACAATGATATATATTCACCCAATTAAAAATAACCGAATATATATGCTGTAACACGCATTAACGTCGCAACAAAAATAACAATAATACATAACCACCCATTTTAAAATATATACAATACATAGCTCACAGCAGCTTGGGTGCTTGGAAACCGAAAACTAGCCACAATTGATTTCCATGACAATTAGATTAAATCATATTTGGGGTAGTTTAAAAGCTAGTCAAACCCTGGTATATTAATAACATAAGGGTGAGCAATAAAACAGACGAGTAATTGCGATGAGCCCAGGGGCAGAGTAGAAACTTCAGGTGGCGCCCACCAGAAACACCAGCTTGTTAGCCCGCTTTATGTGACCTTTGGCTAGAGCATAAAGAAATACTAACGCTTGTAAGCCACAAGCAGCCAAATAGTAGCGAAAACACCGTCGTCGAACTTGATTTGAGATGGTGTTTTTGTTTTTTGGGGGTAGGCCGCCGCGAAGTGGTGAGTTGGTTATTAATTAAGTCGACCCAAATATTCTAGTAAAACGGCTGATTTGTGTCAGAGCAACCGTCCAAATTTTATAGATGATTTTTTTATCAACAATAGTTTAATGACCGTAAATATTTAAAATCAGCTGAATTAGTGATTTCAGGGTAAGAATTTTCAATCTGATCAAGATAACCCTCAAACCAAGATGGTACTGGTTCAATTGACTTGCCCATATATGCAGTAAGTAATTTAATCATTGATTCTGGAAATTTCGAACCAAATTGGTGGTTTTTAATTAATTGTATTAAAGTATAGTCAATATATTTGGTTTTAAAAATAAACGGAAGAACTGTTTGTGTTGCTGCTGGGATTGCATCTTTAGTTTCTAATACCATATGAATAAGTGTAAACATAGTCTTAGATTTTAACCTATTAGAAGTTTCTAGTTTTTCTTTATATTGTTTAGAACCACTCTTAGATTCAATAAATTCATAAAATATTTTTTGATGGTTCCAAAGTTTATGAAAAGCTTTTGATAACGATGTAACCCATAATTCTGCTGCATTTTCACCAGCATTGTATAATATGTCTTTAAAGATACAAGCCAGGGTATTTAAACTAGTTTCATCTAATATTAAAACGAAATCCTTTGTATAAGCATCGTCAAAAAGTTCGTTATAATTTAAGTAACAGGTTGTAAATAATTTAACCAAACTATAATAGCGTTGATTATCAAATTTGTCTTTAACTCTTAAACATTCAATGAAATCATTTTTTAGCTCAAGAAAAAGTCCCCTTGAGATATATGGTTGGGATAAATATGCATACCAGTAGCTAATGTTAAAATCCTTACCTACTTTAAATTTAGGTAAAAGATTATTTTTTGCCCAAGTCATGTCAATTTCATAAAAATAATTTAATTCACTAGCTAAAATTACTTGACCATAAAGTGCACAGGAATCATTAGAATGCACAATTAAATTTATTAGCTTTAAGATTTTTTCTGGAATACCTTCTTGAAATTTTAATTTTAATCTATCCAAGTAAGATAAAATTAGCTTGGTTAAAACCCCAGCAGGGTAATTAAATGCATCCTCAAATACATTTTTTAGATCTTTTGTAAAAAAATTTTGTCCAGAAGCTATTGACCACATCGATTCAAATAGCGTCAAACACTCTTCGAAATTCGAATCATTAATTAAAGAAATTAATTTATTTAAACATTGAATTATTATACCTTCTAGATTTTTCAAAACATCTAAAGGTAGGTTAAGACTATAAAAGTATTCTACAAAATCGAAAGCGTTTTTAAGCTGTGTAACACTTAAATTGGATTGATTAGATATATTATTAAATGCTTCACTCCAAAGCACACAATTAGTAGTGTTATTGGTATAATTATTCAAAAATTTGAAATCAGTTGAATAATTGGTTTCATTCAAAACTTCTTCCATTATTCTATCTAAAATACCTTTATTTTCAGTTGTTGAACTAGTGTTTAAAAATTCATATAAAAAGTCACCTGGTTTAATTTTCATATCAGCAAGGTTAAAATTAGTACCTTCCTGTAGATTTTTGATTTCTGGATTTTCTTTATATTCTCCAAAAAACTTTAGAGCTTGTTTACTTAGTTTTGCACCTGATAATTTAAGGCTTAAGAGCCGCCTACATTTTTCATCATTATTGATTTTCTCTTTAATATCATTGGTAACTTCAGAATAAAATACATCTTGAGGAAGCTTGCTTATAAAAATAGTGTCAACAATTTTTTTAAGTGTTATCTTATCCAATAAATTGCCAGCTTGTTTTAAAAAATATAAGCATTCATTTTTGTAATATGGGGTTAATAAAAATTCCGGTTTTGTTTCTAATAGTTTATTCACAAACATATTTATATCTATTTGGTTATAGTGAATAGCCATAAAATGTAAAGTCAATCTTGTAAATATAATAGAATCATATTGTTGCCAATAAACCAAATTAGCGATAGCCTGTTTCGGATCTTTAGCTATCAAAGCATTAAAAGATTTAATTAGCAAATAAATCAGAAAATTTTCTTTCTTAGTATTAAAACCACCTATATTTTCTTGATTTAAATCTAAATAGGTAGAACAAGCACCGTAATGGCTTTTAAAACTTTCATCAAACATACTAAGCAAATCAATTGATTGCTTTAAATATTGGCTCAGATAATTACATAATGAACAAAGAATTGTTTCATTTTCAAGATGTTCTTTTAAATAGTCTTTAAAACCAATGCGATCAGTACCTAAATATATTTCGGGTTCAATAAAATTTAGCGCTGAGTCATCATCAATTGCATCTATAATTTTATATAAGTTTTTTGAATCCTCAGTAATTTTAAGATTAAGCCTAGGTTTAAGTAACTCAAGAAGATTATTAATTACTATTTGATTTGGGCAACCTTCTGGTAAAAAATCTAATAATTCAAAATTTTCATAAGAAACCTTGAGTTGCGTTGCAATGCTTGCTATTGAAAACCAAATTAATTTTAAACCTTTATGCAAATCATTGCTTTTAAGCATTCTATTTATCTGACCAGCAAAAAACGGATGTATTACCCCACCTTTATTAAGAACCCAGCCTAGAAGTTTAGGTTTATTTAAATATTTACTTAACCAAATCGCAAAGTAACAGCTATCTTGAGTTAATCGTGCATTATTATAATTTTGTTGATACTTAAATAGTGTTAGTATTGATTCGGAAATTTTATTTTGAAAATAATTGAAAGTATTTTTAGCATCTAATTCATTATTTTCAATCTGATTGTCAAAGACATTAAATAACCATTCTAGTGGGGCAGTTGGATCAAGTTCAGACCAGTATTTAATACCAACTTTTGATAAAGCCCATAACATTTGCATTTCATTAAAATCAATCTCTTTTGGAACTACTTGATAATGATTATTAATTATCTCCTTAGCTTTTTCTGTTGTATTATTATAATATTCATCTAATTTGACTATCGTTTGATATAAGTCACTATGAGAATTATCTTCTTTGTATAATATTGGTGTAATATTTTTGCTTGCCCAGATATCAACTACATCATTTTTATTGCCCTGATTATAAGAAGCAAAGGCAAACATCCTATTCTCATTATCTTCATTAACTGCTATTGCATCGACTAAATATTTTACAATTGGATCACTAACACTGTAACCAATGAAAACAACTGTAAAGTTTCTAAATAATTCAATTAAAAACTTACTTGCCTGAGCATGCTTTAAATAAGCATTCCCAAAATCTGCAGATGTAAGAACCAGATTATCAAGCGAATTATTATCATCAATTAGGCCATGAAGATGAACGACTGAAGACCAAGTGTGAAGATCTGGAATAGGAAGAGCTGGAGCCGAATGAATTTGTGAAGTATTTATCATTCCGGTTTCCAAGAACCTCCTGTCAAAATTTGTTGTAACAAGTCTATAACTATTTCCAACTTTAGATAACCCCAACAATGCTTTATGTAAATTCAGGTCAACTTGTGAAGTTCTAGTCAATTCATCTTTAACGAGTTGTCTTACTTTGCCTGGAATAGCTTCTTTCTCTAGCAAATTCAAAAATTCATCCCACTTTTTATCTTTTTGAGCTTGCTTCATAGGATTGGTGAGTTTAATGTTAATATTCGTTGATACCGATTTAACTAGAGAACCAAAATCATCTAAACCCGTATACATTGATATACCGGCACCGCAAAAGAACACAAGTTTTTGTTCTTCAAGTGCTTTAATAACAGCTGATGGTATTATTGGACCATTTTCAATTAGTTGCAGCATATTCTATTATTTAAACCCAATAAGTTATTTTTAAAATATTCAATAAAATGCATTTTATGAATTTCAATTTATTTGACATCTTTAAGTTAAACATTAATTATAAAGCCAGTATTATCAATCGGGAGTGTTAAAGCTATTGTCTTAGCAAAAATTTCAAAAAAGTTTTGATCATCAACTTTATTTGAATTAAAATTATTACAATACTTATTTAACAAAGCATAAAATTTACTAATATGAGGCTGACTGAATTCTACTGTTCTAATTGAATTCAAGGAAGTTTTTAAAATATTTTTGAAAGTTGGATCTAGACTGCAATTTTTTAATATTATATTTACAATTCCTTTAACTACTAATTTAAATTGCCGCATCATTGTAAAATTTATTATATGATCAAGGCTAAATCTGAATTTTTCTAATAAAGCTTCATCGCCTAAAATATGTGTAGCCTCCCATTTTAAATATTTTAATGCAGTTTTTTCCAGATCTAGATTAACTTCTTTTCCATTTAAAATATCAATACCATAACTAAAATAAACATCTTTTGTAGCATAAAAAGGCATTTTGACAGCAATGCCAGGCATATTAAATAATTCCAAATAAAATAATGCCTGCGCATTAACAGAATCACCAAAATAAAACATATTATGACCGAGCTCAGCTTTCGTTTTTAAGATATTTTGTAAGTTACAAAAATAAAAGGTATCTAGAGGTATACTTGGTTTGTTAACATCAAAATACTTGACAAAATCATTAAAACTATGATGGACTGGCATTTCGTTAGTGACAGCAAAAAGTGATGCCATAACAAAAGCAGCCGGGAAAGTTACAATTGGTCCAATATTAGCACAAAGATCATAATTAATAGTACCAGCAATATTTTCTCTTTTATTTAATGCGTTGTCTATATTTAGTTCTGGGTATTGTTTTTTTAACTTTCCAAGACATATTCGTAGTCCTTTTAAATCTTTTGCTTTTACTTCTATATGTGTTTCATTGTTACTGATTTTTGATTCAGTAATTGAATGAAATGGCAAATTTAGATTTTGGCCACTATCTCTAGAACCATTAACTAAAGACATTACCTCAGCAAAAGCCTTGCATAAACCTTTATCAAATTTGTTATTTAATTCTTCATTAGCTTCTTTACTAAGGATATTTTTAGGTTTAAGCCTCCCACCAATTGCACTTGGTATTATATGAGCTTTTGAATTATTAGATTTATTTAAAACGGAACCATTTAAAATACAATGTTTATCTGTCATATATTAGCTGGAACTTAACCCTTTGGTGGGAAAGGATCGTTTCCATAGCTATCCCTTCTCTGAAACTGACCGTTTTTTTTATGAATAATCAATTCCAGTTCTTCCCTCTTCGCTAATTCTCGAGCATAATCGACTGCTTCTTCTTTGGTATCGAAACTTTTTAAATTTCTTTTAGCCAATTCTTTTCTAACCCCCCAACGATCTTCATTTGGACTAACATGTACACTATTTACTTCTGACATAAAGTTTTCTCCTATGTAGTGAATTTAATATAAAAGCACTTGGCTTTATACTTTATTATATATCAAAAAAAATAAAAAGAAAAATTAAATTTAGTTGCTACTTAGCCTTTAAAACCACACCGCCAGTCGATATGCAATCACCGGCTAGTCTCTATTAAACAGATATATAATTAATACAATCTTGCATTTAAATTAATATGCCAAGCAAATCCGCTTAGAATTTTGCATGATTAATAGATATATAAAATATAGTAAAATAATTAATAATTGATCATTCTAGTATATGCTATTCTTAGATTAGACAGCAATTTTACTGACTATTTCATATTACAACGGCTAAGATCTCATATAATGAACAAAATTGATAAAGCTACCAAAAAAATACTAGATCAACAACTTGACGAAGGTCTATTAAAAATAAAATTACCGAATCAAGGCAAGAGCTTTGTCGATTTTTTAAGATATCTAGAATGGTATTGGCGATTTTCGATACCGTCAATAACATACCATGGAATTACAACTGAAAGTGTTTTAATAAGTCACGCTAAAGATGCTGCCGCTACAATAATACAAATATTGAACTATTACTATTCTGAGACAGCTTGCTCTAATGGTATTACACCAGAAGAAGATGTAATATGTTGGAAAGCTATTTTTGAGAAGCACCTTAGTTATTCAGGTATTTGTGATTTTATGCATATTTTATGGAATGAAACCTATAATATAAATCAAATATCAAATTACGAATACGAATTCAGCTATACAGATACTTTAAGCAAACAAATGGCTGTAGCTGACTGGTGTTTAAATGAACTAGAAAAACCATTATTAATAGATAATCAATTAAATGCTGATATTCCATACCGAATTTTAAACAGGTCAGGTTCACTTGACGAAAAATTAGCTTTACGTGTTGATGATTCAATATTGAAACAACTTAACGAACATATAGCAATTAACCAAGCCACTTGTTGGCAGTTAGATGGTGTTATTCCTTTAGATGGTTTTGAACTGGCAGAATTCAGAAGATTCTGGACGGCTCTTTGTGCAATTGTAGGTATTCATAAATATGCATGGAGCAATGCTCTAGACAGTCAAATTGCTGTTAGTGTTCCAATTTATGGTTATCAAGAATTTTTATATAAGATAACTAATTTAACAGGTTTGACCAATGGCAAGGCAAAGTTAATTCTAGATTATTTAATTTACGAAAGACCCCAAAACTCAAAATTTAATATTTTAACACCGTTACTTCAACCAATCTTTAAGCTAGCGAACAACGATTTAGCTATAAGCCCATTTTTATCAATTAATACAAACCCAGAGGAAAATATTTTAAAACACTTTAATAGAAATAAACCTGAACTTTACGATCGTATTAAAGACCTTAAAGAGAATACTTGGTCTAAACAAATCGAAACGGCTTTAAAACGTTATGGTTTAATTGTAAAAACTCAATTAAAATATTTAGATACCAAACTAGATTTAATAATTATAACTAAAGATTATTCATTTGGGCTAGTCTGCGAATTAAAATGGATTTTACTACCCAACAGAATCAAAAATGATGACATTGATTATTTTACAAAAGGTTTTGATCAAGCGATAAAAGCATGTAATTGGGCTAATAATAATAAAGGAGCCCTTTCAGAAAAGCTACAATTGAATAGTAATCAATTAAACAATTGTCAATTTAAGCCACTTTTATTAAGTAAAAATATGATTCTTCAAGGTTTACCCAGGCATAATGAAGTTCCCATTGTATGCAGCCGTTTGTTTGATTATGTAATTTCGAAAACAGAGGGCAATATCCAGAAGCTATGGTTTATGGCTAATGACAAAACTTATTTACCAATTGAAAATGAGCATTTTAGAGAGAGAAAATCAACTATCGAATTTAATGGTATTAAATTTCATGTTACTGGCTTAGATGCTATTCCAAATAAACCATGGGTTCCATCATTAAATATTAAGTTCTAAGCTTACTGTTTGTTAATCGTAAACATACATAATTACCACCATTATTATTAAAATCACTGAAAATAAATTTTAATTAAACTAAGCGAGCATGCAAAAACATTTAAAAAAAAATTAATCACTTGACTTCCGATGGCGAAGCTTCTGATATAATTGACAAATCTATAAATAAAAATAATTACAAAGGGCTAGCTCCAATTGGCAAAACTTGAAGAAATTACAGTCGGCTCAAAAGTTCAAGGTGTAATTCCTAATTCACTAGTTACCATCGTCAGTATAAATTGGCCAGGTGAAAGTGTTTTAGAAATCACCTACAAAGACGACTCTGGAAGGCTTGCTAATGAACTACTGTTTAGAAATCGTGAAAACGACCTAAAAATAATTAACCCTGGAAGAACCTGGTCATTCGAGGCTGATGGCTCTCACTTTAGGCTGGTTTCCGAAGCCTATCGTATTAGCTTAGCTCATTTATTTGACCCACTTCTAGCAGTTCACACATCGCTTATAGACCCATTGCCTCACCAAATTACGGCCGTGTATGGTGAAATGCTAAAACGGCAACCCTTGCGTTACCTGCTGGCTGACGACCCGGGTGCAGGGAAAACAATCATGACCGGGCTATTAATCAAAGAGCTAGCCATTCGTGGCGCATTAAGCCGTTGCCTCATAGTTTGCCCTGGTATGTTGGCCGAGCAGTGGCAAGATGAACTAGACAAAAAATTTCAATTGCCATTCGACATACTAACCAATGATAAAATTGAAACTTCCAGAACGGGCAATTGGCTCAATGAAAACAATTTAATAATTTGCCGACTAGACAAATTAAGCCGCGACGAAGAACTCCAAAAAAAACTACGTCTGACCGACTGGGACTTAATTGTCTGCGATGAAGCGCATAAAATGTCAGCTTCTCGCTATGGCAGCGAAATAAAAGAAACTAAACGTTATAAATTAGGCAAGCTTTTGTCGAGCATTACCAGGCATTTCCTGCTTTTAACGGCAACGCCACATAATGGCAAAGAAGAAGATTTCCAGCTATTTCTAGCCTTGCTCGACGGCGATAGATTTGAAGGTAGTTTTCGCGATTCCGTTCATACCGAAAATGCGTCTGATTTAATGCGTCGCATGATTAAAGAAAATTTATTAAAATTTGATGGAACACCACTTTTCCCTCAAAGGCTAGCTTCAACGGTAAAGTATAAATTATCAGACCTTGAAGCAAAACTTTACGAGCAGGTTACTAACTATGTAAGAGAAGAATTTAATAGAGCAGATGCTTTAGAAAATGAAGGTAGAAAAGGCACGGTAGGCTTTGCCTTAACCATATTACAACGCAGATTAGCCTCTTCGCCAGAAGCTATTTACCAATCTTTACGGCGCAGGCGCGAGCGCTTTGAAAGCCGGCTTAAAGAAGAAGAATTACTTAAGCGTGGCGCTAATGTAAAATTTGACGCAAGCTATGACTTAAAACCACTTACCGACGACGACATCGATGACTTAGAGGACGCACCAGAAGATGAACAGGTTGAAATTGAAGAAAAGGTTGTTGATCAAGCTACAGCTGCCCAAACCATAGCTGAACTTAAAGAAGAGATAATAATATTAAAACAATTAGAAAGCTTGGCGCTCATGGTCAAGAACTCTGGCAAAGATAAAAAATGGGAAGAGCTAAGCCTTCTTTTGCATGACAACCCCGAAATAATAAACGCTCAAGGCGTTAGAAAAAAACTGGTTATCTTTACAGAACACCGAGATACGTTAAATTATTTGCGGGAAAAAATAACCAATGCAATCGGTAAAAAAGAATCAGTTGTTACTATTCATGGTGGTATAGGTCGTGATGAGCGACGAAAAATGCAAGAATCTTTTAGCTTTAATAAAGATACATTTGTCCTTATAGCTACTGATGCAGCTGGTGAAGGTATAAATTTGCAACGGGCGCATCTAATGATAAATTATGATTTGCCGTGGAACCCCAATAGGCTAGAGCAGCGTTTTGGACGGATTCACCGTATTGGCCAGACAGAAGTTTGTCATTTATGGAATTTGGTCGCCGAAGAAACTAGAGAAAGCGACGTGTTTTTAAGATTATTTGAGAAAATACAAAGTGAAACTATAGCTTTAGGTGGTGCTGTTTTCGATGTACTTGGCAAAACTATGGCTGGAGCCGAGCTAAGGCAGCTATTAATAGAAGCTATACGTTACGGCAACCAGGCATCAGTTCGTAATAAATTGTTCCAAAAAGTTGACGAGGCATTTAGCACACAAAGATTAAAAGACTTGATTGAAGAACATGCTCTAGTGAAAAACGTCTTAGATCCATCTCAAATCAAAGAAATTAAAGAAAACATGGACCGAGCTGAAGCTAGAAAACTTCAGCCGCATTTCATTTCATCTTTTTTCCTAAAAGCTTTCGAAGAGCTTGGTGGTTCAATCAAGAAAAGAGAACCGGGCAGATACGAAATTACCCACGTACCAGCTAGCATACGCAACAATGATAGAGTTATTGGTACTTCTGCGCCAGTAGTTAGTAAATATGAAAGGGTAACTTTTGATAAAAACCGTGTAAATTTGCCAGATAAACCACTGGCAGCATTTATATGCCCTGGCCACGCGCTATTAGATTCAACCATTAGCGTAATACAAATGAAATATGCAAACCTACTCAAACTAGGTACAATTATGATTGACCCAGTTGATTACTCGCAAGAACCAAGACTTTTATTTTACCTTGAACACAGTATTCAAAATGTGTGTTATAACCGTGACGGGTCACGCAGAATTATTTCCAGGCAAATTCATTTTGTTGAAATTAATCATAAAGATGAAATCAGCAACGCTGGCTATGCACCTTATCTTGACTATAGACCAATCGAAAATGATGAATTAGAATTAGTAAAAGATATACTTGATTCAGAATGGTTAACAAAAGACTTAGAACCCAAAATTATGTCTTATGCTGTAACAGAAATAATACCCAAACATTTTAATGAAGTAAACGAATACCATAGCTGTTTTATAGATAAAACAATCGCAGCCGTTGAAGCCAGGCTGAAAGAAGAAATTAATTATTGGGATAGCAGAGCCTGGGAGCTTAAACACAAAGAAGAGGCTGGCAAAACGCCAAAAGTTAACTGGATGAAAGCTAAAGAACGCACCGAAGAACTAGAAAGCCGTTTACAGAAAAGGCGTGACGAATTAAAAAGTGAAAAAACACTATCACCATTAACACCGAACCTTATAGGTGGGGCTTTAGTAATACCAATTGGTTATTTAGAAAGCAAATTAAATAAACCCTTAATTGACCATAGTTTATTCGCTAAAAATACTAAAGACATTGAAATGATAGCCATGGAAACAGTTATTCAAAACGAGATTAAGCTTGGTTTTTCACCAAAAGACGTGAGCGCCATTAGATGCGGTTATGATATAGAATCAAATGATACCACAAATAACAAACTGCGTTTTATTGAAGTAAAAGGTCGCGTTAAAGGTTCAACCACAATAACAGTTACAAAAAACGAAATTTTAACCTGTCTAAATAAACAAGACCAATATATTTTGGCTATTGTTGAAATTGATGAAAATACAACAAATCTATCTTATTTAAATTTTCCATTTAAAACAGAACCTGATTTTGGCGCAACCAGCGTAAATTATGAAATAAAAGAATTACTAAAACTACAAAAAGACTTGGTCTTTAACATTTAAATAAATAATATAATTGAGGTTAATAATGACAGAAAATTACAAAAAAAAACTCATTGAAGTAGCTTTACCATTAGCTGAAATCAATTCTGAATCCTCTCGAGAAAAATCATTACGCCATGGTCATCCGTCAACCATGCACCTCTGGTGGGCTAGACGTCCACTTGCGACTTGCCGAGCCGTTTTATTTGCGACTTTAATTGATGACCCATCGAGCAATCCTGAAAAATTTCCAACCGAAGAGTTGCAACGACTAGAAAGAGAGCGTTTATTTGAAATAATAAAGAAACTTGTTGTCTGGGAAAACTCTAACGACAAAGTAATTTTAGATGAAGCCTATAACGAAATTGTCAAAAGTGTTGGCAATGATTTACCGGCTGTTTTGGACCCATTTTGTGGTGGTGGTTCTATACCGCTTGAAGCACAACGCTTAGGCTTAGAAGCTCATGGAAGTGACCTTAACCCTGTAGCTGTTTTGTTAAACAAAGCATTAATTGAAATACCGCCAAGGTTTTATGATTTACCTCCAGTAAACCCTGACGACAATGTTACTTTGAAACAACATTCATATAGTGGGCTAGACGGACTGGTTAAAGATATCGAGTATTACGGCAATTGGGTATATAAAGAAGCCAAGAAAAAAATTGGTGAATTTTATCCAGAAATTGAAGTAGCTGAAGGTACAAACGTTAAAGCTGGTACCAAAGTAAAAGCGGTAGCATATTTGTGGGCTAGAACCATAAAATGCCCAAACCCAGTCTGTGGCTTTCAGATACCCCTATTAACAACTTTCAATTTGTCTAAAAAATATAATAAAGCCATAAAACCCAAAATAAATAATGAAAAAAAGATTATAGAATTTGACGTAATCGATGGTTTTGCCGATGGTGATAAAGGAACCCAACAAGCTAGAGGTAAAAATTTCGCTTGTTTGGCTTGTAAGCAGGCAGCCAGTGAAAGCTATTTGGGTGATGAGTTTAAAAATAAAAGAAATGGCTCACAAATGGTAGCTATTGTTGCTATAGGTGCAAAAAATAAAATTTATTTACCGGTTAACGAAGAGCAGATCAAAGTAGCTAACCTGGCTATTCCAGCTTGGAAGCCAGAAGCAGAAATGAATCAAGAATCACCAAAGCTTTTGGGTAGTTATAAAATAAGGTACTGGCATGAGCTTTTTACCCAAAGGCAATTATTGGCATTGACAACATTTAGTGATTTAATTCAAAACGTTAAAGAAATAATAATAAGCGATGCCTTAAAAACGCAAATGAAAACGGACAATATCGCATTAGCTAATGGTGGTAAATGCGCACAAGCTTACGCTGAAGCAATAGTCACTTATTTGACTTTAGTACTTGGGAAATTAGCAGATTATAATTCAAGCTTTTGCTCTTGGCATAATTCAAAAGACCTAATGCGTAACACCTTTTCTAAACAAGCTATTCCAATGATTTGGGATTTTGCTGAGGCCAACCCTTATAGTGAAGCTACGGGTAGTTTTATTAGTATGTTAGACTGGGTCATTAAAAGTGTTGCCGCCTTACCTAAAGCTAAATTTCAGGGTAGCGCCTACCAGCAGGATGCAACTAAATTAACCAATGAAAAAAAGTTTATTATTTCAACCGACCCACCTTATTACGATAATATATGTTATTCAGATTTATCTGATTATTTTTATATTTGGTTACGCAAATGTTTACTAAATACTTATCCAGATTTATTTAAAACTATGCTCGTGCCTAAAACGGATGAACTTGTGGCTTTTGCCTACCGGCATGATAAAAGCAAAAGCAAAGCCAAAGATTTTTTTGAACACGGATTAAATAGTTTTTTTACGTCAGCCAAACAAGCTCATGACAGCCGATTTCCTTTAATTATTTATTATGCATTCAAACAAACTGAAAATAAAACTAAAGGCACCGATGATAATAATCGATCAAGCACAGGTTGGCAAACTATACTTCAAGCTTTAATCGATTCAGGGTTTTCAATCACTGGAACGTGGCCAATGCGAACAGAGTTAACTAACAGGACTAATAGTATTAATACAAATGCATTAGCATCATCAATAATTTTGGTATGCCGACCTAAATTAGCTAATGCTACGCGTGCCACAAAACGAGAATTCTTAAACGAATTAAAAAACGAACTACCATTAGCGTTAAAACTTCTTAAACAGGGTAATATTGCCCCTGTTGATATGGCGCAAGCAGCTATTGGCCCAGGTATTGCCATATTTTCTAGATACTGCGAAGTAATTGAAACCGATGGCACAAAAATGGATGTCGGATCAGCGCTTGAAGCCATAAATAAAATTTTAGACGAGGTTTTATCAGAAGAAGACAATAACTATGACTTACAGACCAAACTTGCCATAGCCTGGTTCGAACAATTTGGATTTAGTGAAAGTACATTTGGGCAAGCTGAAACTTTGTCGAAAGCAAAAGATGTAAGCATCGAGTCTTTGGTTGAATCCAAAATTTTAAGGTCACAAGCTGGTAAAGTAAACCTTTTAAAACCAACTGATTTACCGGATTTTGAAGCCAGATTTTCAACTGTCTGGTTTTTGACACATTCACTAATAAAAGCTTTGCAAACAACCGGTAATACCGGTGCAGCAAAAATATTAAGCCAGGTTCCTGAAAAAGCAAATTTAGCTTACGATTTATCTTATAGGCTTTATAACATTTGTGAAGTAAAAAAATGGGCGACTGATGCTCAAGCTTACAACGACCTTATAACAGCCTGGTTAGAAATTCAAAAATTAGCCAACCAGAAACCAGAATCAAACCAAACACGATTAACCTTTGTTTAAATAAATTGGAGAAATTTAATGGCCATAAGTAATTACGAAAGAATTCGCAAAGCACTTGAACTTTTCAATAAGGGTATTTTCCCTTTTGTAGAGAGGGAAATGGTAAAGGCACATGGTGAGACCTGGGTTGAAATTGTCCAAAACAGCCAAACTAATTATAAATCTGTAAAATCTATTAATTACAAGCAAAACATTAATTGGGATACTCAAGCAATAATTAATGTTATTTGGGATAATTGGAATAATATTTTTAGTAAAACCTTAGGTCAGTACGAACGTAGTTTAATCGCTGATTTAAAAGCAGTTAGAAATAAATGGGCGCATCAAGAATCACTTACAACTGATGATGCTTACCGTGCCTTAGATACAATAGAAAGACTGCTTAAAGCAATATCAGCCAAAGCCGAAGCAAGTGAAATTGAAAAAGAAAAACAAGACGTCCTACGCATTAAATTTAATGAAAAACAAAATCAGGTTGTAAAGCAAGTCGTTTACAACCCTACTGAAGGTAGGCCGCCGGAAGGTTTAAAACCATGGCGTGAAATAATAATACCACACGATGATGTTATAAAGGGTGAATATCAAAGAGCTGAGTTTGCTGCCGATCTAGCCCAGGTATTTCGCGGTGAAGGGTCTGATGAATATAAAGACCCGTACCAATTTTTTAATAGAACATATTTTACCCAAGGTTTAAGTGATCTTTTATTATGTGCATTAAGAAGACTGAATTGTGACAAAAAAGGTGAACCGGTAATTGAATTGCATACAAACTTTGGTGGCGGTAAAACCCATTCAATGCTAGCTCTTTATCACATGTTTTCAGGTAAAGATTTTAGAAATATCGCTGGTATTGAAGAAATTTTAAGCAAAGCTAAAGATTTAAAAATTAAAGAAGTAAAAAGAGCTGTATTAGTCGGTACTGCGTTATCGCCAGCCCAAACCGAAACCAAACCAGATGGTACGGTTATTCATACTTTATGGGGCGAGTTGGCCTGGCAGCTTTTGGGCAAAGAGGGTTATCAATTAATAGCTGATTCTGACAGGAGTGGTACAAGCCCAGGGTCAAAACTTTTAATCGATATATTTAAAAAGGCCACACCTTGCATTATTTTAATAGACGAGTGGGTAGCCTACATAAGACAATTATCCGACAATACAAAAGTTACGTTACCGGCTGGTACTTTCGACAGCAATATGACTTTTGCGCAAGCGCTTACAGAGGCCGCTAAAGCTACCGATGGTGTTCTTGTAGTAGCCAGTATTCCAGCCTCAGATATTGAAACTGGTGGGCAAGCAGGCAAAGAAGCCTGCGATCGTTTACAAAATATTTTTAGCCGTTTAGAATTTGCCTGGAAACCAGCAACGCCTAGCGAAAGTTTTGAAATAGTTCGTAGGCGTTTGTTTAAGAACATAACTGATTCAAAATTGCATACTCAAAAAGACGCAGTTTGCAAAGCATTTATGAATTATTACCAAAATTATAGTGGTGATTTCCCCTCAACCTGCAAAGAAGCAGTTTACGAACAGCGGCTTAAAGATGCTTACCCTATACATCCTGAATTATTTGACCAGTTATTTAATACCTGGTCAAGTCTAGAAAAGTTCCAAAGAACCAGAGGTGTCTTGCGGCTGATGGCATCGGTTATTAATATTTTATGGGAACAGGGTGACCAAAGTTTATTAATCATGCCTTCGTCAATTCCTATTTACAATAATGATGTTCAAACCGAATTAGTAAGGTATCTAGATGATTCATGGACAACTGTCATTGAAAAAGAAATTGATGGTTCAAATTCACTAACCATGGCTTGTGATAGGGGGAGCTCCACTTATGGTAAAATTTCAGCCTGCAGGCGGGTAGCCAGAACTCTATTTTTAGGTTCAGCTCCTACATCTACACGGTCTCAAAAAGGGATAGAAGATAAGTTTATTAAGCTTGGTTGTGCACAGCCAGGTGAAATACCAGCGACATTTGGTGATGCCTTGCGTTCGATTTCTGACAAGGCTTCTTATTTATATTCTGATGGTAATAGATATTATTTTTCTAGCCAAGCAAGCGTTAGGACTTTGGCTACAGACAGGGCAAACCAGATTGAAAGTTATAAAATTGACGAAGAGATTAATAAAAGGTTCAAAAGTAAAATAAATAATGGTGACTTTGGCTCGGTTCATATCATGCCAGAAATGTCAGATATACCAGATAATAAAGAAATCAAACTTATAATCTTGGAACCACAAAATGTGCATTTAAAAAATAATAAAGATTCAAAAGCTATTGAATATTGTTCAAAGTGCTTAACTTACAAGGGTAACAGCCCAAGACAGTACCAAAACTCCTTAATTTTCATAGCACCCGATCAAACCAATTTAAACAATTGCCAAAATGCCGTAAGAATGTATTTGGCCTGGCAATCTATTGACAAAGAACGAAAATCTTTAAATCTTGACCAGATAAATATCGAATTAGTTGAGCACGAATTGGCTGAAGCAGACCAAACAGTAAACCTTAGAATTAAAGAGACCTATTCATTTATGCTTATACCGAATCAAAAAAGACCTAATCCGGGTGATCTGCCTGAACCATATTTTTACGATGAAATCAAACTCACTAATGGCGATTCTAAAACCGATAATTTAACGCTGTCACTAGTAACAAGAGCCTGGAAGAAACTAGAAGAAAATGATTACGTTATTTCAACTTACGCAGCAAAGAATTTAAAGCATGACCTTGACACAATTCCATTATGGCGCAGCAACCACGCCAAAATCCAAGACCTTGTTGAAAACTATGCTAAATACTTATACTTGCAGAAACTAAGAAACAGTAATGTAGTACTGAATGCAATAAATAGCGGCATTTCTAAATACTTTAGTCCCGAAGAAAGCTTTGCCTACGCAAAAAATTATAATGAAACGTTAGACCAATACGAAGATTTAATATTAGGCAGATTAATCGATATTCAAATTAATGACGATGGCTTAATTGTAAAACCAGAAATAGCCATTGCTCAAATAGCTAAAGAACGAGCTTTAAAGGAACAGTTAGCAAGTCAGACAGCCGCAGATAATTTAGTTACAGCTAATGGCTTGCATAGCACCAGCTCTGAGAATATGCAAGGCCTTGCCAAATCAGCAAATTTAGGTATAACTACAAATAAAGTGGCTAATTATGAAATAGAAAAAAAACGATCTAAACGTTATTTTGGAAGTATTACTTTAAATAATGATAGATTTATCCACGAAATAACCAATATTGACAATGAAGTTATAAAGCATTTACGAACGCTAAAAAACACTGACGTTGAAATTACAATTGACATTAACGCAAACAATTCGGCTGGCTTTTCCGATGATTTAATTAGAACCATCAATGAAAACGCCAAAACACTAAAGTTCAAGACTACCAGCTTTGAAGAGGAATAAGTCGGGAATTTGTTAAGGTGGCTAATTAAGGTTCTATCTATTTTTGCGATATAATTTTATGTAAAAATTTCAGGCTTGTTTTCAGATTTTTTATTAAACGGGTTGTCATAGCTTAGCATCTTGAAATATTGGCTATTTGAAAAAATTGGGGTTTCATTATAAATGCGGTCTACAATTAATTCTTCTGGAATGCCTAGTTCTTTAAGTACTAATATTTGGAAGATTAATTTAAGCGCATAATTAGCGAATGTAGTTTCATTTAAACTCATTGATTTCGACTGAGAAGTAGAATCAAGATGTGTCCAATAGTTTCTTGTATCTTTTATTTTTTTTATTGCCAAATCAATGTCAGGAAATAATTTTTTTTTAAATTTTTCGGGAATTTCATTAAACAGCATTACAAGTCTTGTATTGAGTTGGTGTCGATTTGCAAAATTCAACTGTTCTTTAATTCTATTTTTAATATCTTCATTGATATCGGGGTTAGCGTTAACAGTCATATCAAGCCATTTCTTTATAGTTTTATATTCATTTGGGTCAATGATATTATCTTTGTCACCAAGCCAAACCCTGTGCCAGGATTCTAAAATTTGAACTAACATCTTAAAATATAATTGAGTATGTATATTTTGTGAATTTTCTAAATTACAAAATATTTCAATCGGTAAGCTAAATTTTTCGGCAACTATAAACCAATTTTTAACTATTTCGTCAAGTAAATTTTCATCCTTAAGTAGCTTTAAAGGTATTGTTAAATTAGATTCTAATTCTGTGTTATAATTGTTAATAATTTCTAGTACTTTACTATTATTATACGAATGAATTTGGATGCTAGTAGTTGCAACCGGTATCCCATGCAAAATGATTAATAAATTACGTAGTTTATATTCAAGATGTTCAATAATCGAATATACCTGAGGTTTATCAAAAATAAAGTTTAGTGAAGTATGAAACTGTCCAGTAAATTCGTTGATTTTTTTTAAACTCAAATTATAAGTTTTGAGTTCTAATTTGGTATTTTTAATACTATTACTCGTGTTATCAATTACGATATTTAACTCTGGAAGGCTTACTTCAAATAATTTTGGTGGTGACCATTCAAGTATTATAGATTTATTTTTATTATGATATTTTTTACAAAGATTTTGAACTAAGTAAGATGCAGGCAAACCCGAATAACTTAATCCAAGTTTATCTACCATAATTTCATCAAATGACATAAGATGAGCATTTTTAACTATTTCATTTACTGTGATATCTAGGGTGCTATAGCCATTTAAAAAATTAAAGTTCCCCGGGTAACATTTAAATAATGACCATTTGTTCTTTTGCCTGTCGACACCATGAATTGTAAAACCTGCAAAATTATTTGCTATATTTAGTATTTTTCTAGATGATCTTTTGTCTAATTTCAAAACTTTTTTATTATCTAAACAATATAAAACACCATCAAATTTTGAAACAACATCATCTGAAGCCCACCATTCTCCGCGGATTTCGAATGAATCTAACATTGAGCAATCAGTTTCTTTATTTGACATTATTCTAGCCTCAAAAATATTTAGTTATTGTTTAAGGCTGAATCTGTTGGTAAAATAATATCCTCTACAGGATCCCAAGCTTTCATTCCAGTTATGTCCCGTCCAAGCTTTTCAGCTTTAATTGTATAATCTTTAATTTTTATGATCATATCTTTATTTTTATAATGAACATTCACTTTTGGAAAATAAGATCTGTTTTTAGCGATTTCCCATAGATTTCTAAGGCTTAAGTTTTTTGGTTCACCTAATATCCACTTTAACAAGTCTTCATTAATTATTGGGATTTTACCACACTTACTTAAACCAGTGCCAATATAATGTTTAGAAATTACAATCAATTGTTTTTCAATTGCTTCAAATTCATCTGGTGTTTCTAAAACATTTTTATTAATAAGATCCTGTTTGAATATATCCTTAAATTCATTAGATATTGCTAAATTAAAATTATCTTTGATTTGTTTACAAGCAACCTGTAAATCATCTATTGCATTTATAGTGTTAACTACTAAAACAGGGTTTATGAGCCACTTGAGTTCGCAAATAAGCATAAATTTATCTTTCGCATCAAAGATTACCAAGTCAATTTCACCTTCCTTTTTTTTTGAGTTAGAAAAATTAGGCTTAATTTTTATTCCAAAAGTTTCACCAAATTTCAAATTTACACCAGCAAGAAAAGGCTTGAGATCATCTAACCAATATTGTTCACGAACTTTACTTACCTTTAATTTGCCTATTTTTTGTTCATCAGTTACATTAAGCAAACTATAAAAAGTATCTTCAAAATTTATATAGTTAAACAAACTATTACTTAATGCAATTTCAAATTTATTAATCTCAAAAAACGGTTGATACGCAACATGCAATCTATTCTCAATATTTTTTTTCATGTTTAATGAAATAACTGGGTCAAAAATCAATAAATTAATTATTTGCCTAATCTTATTGCTTTCCATTTTTGTTAAAATGTTGATAAAAACAATCCAGGACTCAAAATCTTTTACAACAATAGAATTATATTTATTTTTTTGAAAAAGACAAACAAATTGGTGAAATTCACCAAATACCTTTAATGCAGCCGTAATTTTTCGCAAATCAGCAAATGTAAAATTACCTACATGTACGTTATCGGGATAATGCCATGCTTTGGAATATAAATTATCTTGAAATTCAACATTTCCACTAAGTTTACTAGCAAACATGTCAAGATCATAAATTATTTGATTCCCAATTATTATTGCATTTTGCGAAACTTGCTTAACTAGTTTTTCATAATCTTCATCTGGCAAACGTTTATAATCATAAGTATCAATTCCAATGCCTTTATGCATAAGAGCATTAGCAGCTAATGCTGATGACATGCTTTTATCTTTATGTCTTAGTATTAGTTCTTTGCTTAATCCAGACTCAGCAATAATTTTCCTCTTGTTTAATAAAGTCATAAAATCATTAGCACTGTAAAATTTAGTCCCTATCAAAAACAAGTCTTGAAACTTTATATAAATTTCGTCATTAAAGACTTTTTTACAATTATCAAAGCAGTTATCACGGCAATATTGAAACAACCACTTAAAAACTAAATGTGAACCAAATATTATGTTTTCATAAGCACCCGAATAATTTTTATCATTTTTCGGTGCCGTCTTAAACTCAAAATAAGCTTGCTCTATGGCTATTAAGGCATTCATCACCCCGTGTTTTTTACAAAAGCGATCGAAATCAAACCCATCTGGCTTTTCACTAATTATTCTTTTAATTTCTTCAACAATATCCATTTTATTGATTATACCTACTATGACGGTTACCTATAAAAAAAAATTAAAAATCAAATTACTAATGTATATTTTATTTCTAGTTAAACCAAATAGGGTTTTTACGATAAAATATAATTTTAATGGGTATTTGAATATTTATGCCTAATATATCAGCGTTAGTATAAAAGACAAATATATTATTAGCCAAAAATTTGAAGTATATTATAGCATAATGTGATTAACCTTAAAGCATTGTAATCACCGCAACAAAAATAACCTAAATTTGATGCTTGGTCTTTAAAAGCTCAAACTATACTATGGCGCTTATAAGCTTTACAAATTGGCTTTAGCGTTTATGTATGGTTTTTTATTTAGGATAAAACCAGTTTTATATATTACCTTTGGCCAGGTATCTAAATTTTGGTGTTTATTTTAGTATTCTATTTTACAAATCATATTAACTTTCAAAAGAAATTATTTAATGCTTAAGCTATCTAGTTCTCGCCAGTCAAAATATAAACCGTCCGCCTTAGGCAACATTCGTCAAATGTAGTTTGGGAAGTAGATTTAACATAAAATATAGATTAACAAGGCTTGTAGAAAAGCCTCAATACTTGCTTAAAAGCTCTAAACCCTGATAAGTTTAGACAAAAAATACACTTTTTTGGGTTATGGTAAATCTGGCTCCCAATAATAAAAAAAATTAATATTAATTTTTCGGTATAGCTTATGTCTGTGGCAGTAATATATATGTATAACTTTACTTTCATAATCAAAATAAATCATAAATCTTGAATATAACTGAGTTACATTATATAATTTCAATAGATAATGTTGGCTCAACATTTAAAAATGGGATACTAAGCCATAATAAGGCTAAAAAAATAAACCATCAATCAATCGCCATGCAAGAAGTCCAAGAGCGTCGTGCTAAAGTAATTTTACCAAATAACAAAAGGCTTCATGACCAT
>JAJYFO010000019.1 GCA_021785395.1 bacterium
ATCTATAATTGTTACTATTGCCATAATTGTTACTGTTGCCATAATTATTGCCATTGCCATTATTACTATCACTGCTGTAATAATCATTGGCCGATTGCCCACCACCAGAAGAGCCCCCCAGAGCCATTTTTATTTTATCGATTCTTTGCGGCAAGGTTAGGTCTTTGGGTAGTTTTTGATTAGGGAAAACCGAGTTTTCAAGATTATCTATGCGTTTAGTAATAGTTAAATTAGGCCTGGTTTTACCATAAACTTCCATTTCTAAAGCGCTCACCTGTTGAAACAAGTCTTTAGGACCGGACGATGGCGTAGTTGCGTATGACGAATCGCTACCATAAGTGTTATTGCCAGAATTACTGCCATAACCGTAATTACCTGAATTTGACCCATAAGAATTACTATCTTGGCTATAGTTTGAGTTGTCAGAATTAGAATCGTCAGCATTATTCTCAAATCCACCATATCTTGCCTGGGCATATTTTTTTAATCTATCTACCCTGTCGTTTAAACTCTCACCTGGATAGGGGCTTCCAAAAGCTTTTTTTTCAAGTCTATCTAGCCTGGTTGATAGTTTTTCATTTTCATAGGTTTTATGGAGAATTTTTTCTTCTAGTTTATTGACAATTGGATAATCACCTGGACTACTTGAAGCATCGTCGCTACCAATATCCTGGCTACCAGAACTAGATAAAGAACTAGAAGAAGAACTAGAATTGCCGGACGTGCTGTTTTGGTCACCTGAAGTTGTAGCTGCTTGTGTTGGTTGAACGTCTTTGGGAATTACAGCCAAGATAGCTTTTATCCTTTCTTCATCACTACCTGTCTTAGTTTCACCAAAAACAAATTTTTCTATTCGGTCGATTCTTTGATCGATCGAATCATTTTTGTAGGTTCTTTCAAAATAACGGTTTTCCAGACTGTCTAAAGTTGTTTTAAGACCAGCACTACTTGACAAATTGGGACTATTTTGGGTCGGTAAACTTGCTGCAAAAGTACCATTAAATCGACCATTAGCTATTGTGGTCATTAAAAACAAGAGAACATAAGTTATTAAGAAAAATGAATTTTTCATAAAGCCATGACAAAAGTAAAACTAATTAATTATATAAGTAAAATTAGGGTCATTTACATTTTACATTATAAATTTAACTTTTACATTACCTTGCCTCATCGGCAATATTTAACAAAATTTATTTTTGTTATTAAAATCTCGGCTACACGATAACTTCTGACACTAGAACAACGCCATGATAAACAAACTAGCCCACTTTATCCATAGTAATTTTCTAATATTATTGCTTACAAGCTATTTATTGGCAACTTTTGCACCACAGTTTGGCCTATTTTTACGTCATATAAATTTTGGCGTAATCAGTTGGCCAGACGGTAGTACCCTAAAAGTATCGCTGTCGGTGGTAATGCTATCGATGCTTTTGTTCAACGCTGGCTTTGGTTTTAAAATAAACGAACTAAAATCGTTAAAAAAGCAACCTGGGATTATTTTAACTGGGTTTTTGGCCAATTTATTAACACCTTTATTACTGGTGTACGTCATACACTTTTTAATATTAAACTGGCACAACTTCGATGAATTGCAAAACCTTTTAGTAGGCCTGGCTTTAGTAGCCTCCATGCCAATAGCCGGGTCGTCAACGGCCTGGGCCCAAAACTCTGACGGAAACTTAAGTTTAAGTCTGGGCTTGGTCATTCTATCCACGTTTGCCAGCCCCATAACTACTCCTTTAATATTAAAATGTTTTGGCTTTTTTACCACCGGTGAATACTCGCAAAGTCTATTTGAATTATCCAAGCACGGTACCAATGCTTTTTTGATTTTAGCCGTGGTTATTCCGTCTATCCTGGGAATTTTAGTTAAACTAAGTCAAAAACAGGCAAATTCTAGTAAAGCTGGTTCGTCAGCTGTCAAATTATTAAATCTAATTAACCTTTTGCTTTTAAATTATTCCAACGCCAGCCTAAGCCTACCAGGTACAATTGCCAAGCCAGACTGGGACTATTACATATTGATTTTATTAGTCACCTCAGTTTTGTGTTTAGTAGCTTTTGCCATAGGCTACTTAATTGCCAAACTGTTTAAATCGCCCAAAGCCGATATGGCCTCTTTAATGTTTGGGCTTGGTATGAATAACAATGGTACTGGGCTTGTTCTGGCCAGCCTGGTGCTGAGCAATCGTCCTAACGTTATGTTACCTTTAATTTTTTATACTTTAGTCCAGCAAATAATCGCTGCTATAATAGACAAGTATTATTTAAACAAAATCGCTTAAAATACGTGAGGTATAATATAGAATGTCTAATGTTTTAATTAAAACCCAAAATCCAAAAAGCTATGCCCAGTCAATAACAGCTGATAAATTCAACTTCGTTAGCGACGCTCCCAAAGATATAGCCAAAGATAGTCAAGGACCAGACCCGCATGAGTTAGTGTACGCTGCCCTAGGAGCCTGTACGTCCATGACCATGCAAATGTATGCCCAGCGTAAAGGCATGAATTTAGAGTCTGTCGAAGTTTCCATTGACCCAGTTAAAGAAGGTAGCCATGAATTAACTTCTATTCGTCGAAACGTTAAAGTGACCGGCAAGCTTTCCAGCGAAGAAATCGATATGTTAGCCCGTGTAGCTGACAAATGCCCAATTCATAAATTATTGGTCAAAGCTATTCCTATTGAAACTAAATTTGAAACAAATTAATCCGACCTATTTTAGCCTATAGATGTGACTATTGACATTAATTTACGACTAGTCGAAGCCAATTTAAAAACTTCAGTTATAGGCAAGTCTAGTAATTGTCCTAATGAATATCACAAAGTCATAGATTCTACCAATAACCGACTTATTGAGTTGTCTAAAAACGGTGCTAATAGTGGTACTATTGTATTAGCTTATGAACAAACCAGTGGCCGTGGCAGATTTGGGCATAGCTTTATATCGCCACCCGGTCATGGTTTATACTTAAGTATCTTGTACAAAACCAGCCAGGACAGACATCTTAACCTACTGACGCTTGGACTTGGTGTAGCCGCAGCTAACGTTATCAAATTTCATACAGGTTTTCAAATAAAGCTTAAATGGGTCAATGACTTAATTGCCAACGAAAAAAAACTAGGTGGCATTTTAGTCGAGTCACCATTTGTAGTCAACCAAGAAAAAACCCTCATAATAGGCATAGGAATTAATATAATTCCTTTTGTGTACGATACCGATAAAATTTTAACGCCGATTGAATTTTTGAACAATTTAACTACTAAACCGATTAACCTAGAATTATTTATTGCCGATTTGGCTCTGGAAATAGAAACCTTATTGTTCTATATAGAGTCAGAAAATTTTTTAGCGTCTGAAATAGTGAAACAATGGCTTGAATACAATTGCACTATCGACAAAAATATTAAAGCCATTCTGGGTAATGATGTAATTTTTGGCCGGGCAATCGGTATAAATGGGTCTGGCGAACTAATTATTGAAACCACAGACACCGATAAACCAATAACATTGAGCGCTGGTCAGGTTTCTATACGAAATATCGATGGAAAATACGTTTAAAATGGGTAGTCATTAAATATAGTTAGACATTTTTGAGTTTTTCTTACTATATGACAAGGCTTGAACTAACTAAAAAAATTAATCGATGATGATTATTTTATAATTAAATTTTTGCCTCGCTAACTATTACCTTATGTAACATATCTATAATAAACAGTAAACTTCAAGCGCTTATACAAATGACAGATTTAAACACTAGTCAAGCTAGCATAAATACCAAATCGCTATCGCACAAGAGTGGTCTGGTAATATTTACCATGTCTGATTCGAGTGGAGAAACAGCCGAAGCTGTTGCCAGAGCCTGTTTAGTCCAATTTCCACCGACGGCTGTGTCCATATACCGACTGCCCCAAATAAGGTCTAGCGAACAGATTATCCACATAATTGAAGAGTTAAAGGATAAAAACGCCTTAATTGCCTATACGCTTGTTTTACCTGAATTCCGCAAAACCTTAGAAGAAAACGTTGAAAAATACAAAATTCCTAGCGTCGATTTACTTGGTCAGCTGATCAACAAGCTAACCGATTTAACGAATCTCACACCTATGGCTGTTCCAGGCCGTCTACACTTAATGGATGAAACGTATTATCGCCGAATTGAAGCCGTAGACTTTGCTATTCGTTATGACGACGGTAAAAACCCCGATGGTTTAAGGCAGGCTGACGTAGTCTTGATTGGCGTCTCGCGCACCAGTAAAACCCCTAATTGCATGTATCTAGCCCAGCACTACGGCTTAAAAGCAGCCAATATTCCGATGGTCTATGGTATCGAGCCACCTTTGGCTTTGTATCAGATACCACCCACAAGAATTATCGGTTTGACTATCGACCCGCATTTACTCCAAGACATCCGCTCGACCAGGGCGCAAATAATGGGTTTATCTTCTGGCACTGATTACGCCGACTTTGACAGAATATATCAAGAAGTGCGTTACGCCAAAAATATCTTCCGCGAATTAAAATGCCATACCATAGATGTTTCAGCCAAAGCTATTGAAGAAATATCATCAGAAGTTTATTTACATTTAGGTCAATAATATTAAGGAGATTACAATGATTCAAGCCGCATTAAACAATAAAAAAGCTACCAAAAAAGTTTTCCTATTTAAGGATGCAGCCAGCTATTTTGGTAACGACCAAACATTAATGAAAGAAGTTTTAGGTGGCAAAGGTGCTGGACTAGCCCAAATGACCCTAGCTAATTGTAATGTTCCACCAGGTCTTACTATTACCACCGACGTATGCCGAGAATACCATGCCAATAATGGCAAAATGCCAGAAGGTCTTTTTGAAAGTGTTCTTGACGAATTAAAGAAAGTAGAAATTGACGTCAAACGCAAACTTGGTGATACCAAAAACCCCTTATTGCTGTCAGTAAGGTCTGGAGCTAAATTTTCTATGCCAGGCATGATGGATACGATTTTAAATTTAGGCTTGAACGACCAAACAGCCAAGGGTCTAGCTCAATTGACCAATAACAAGCGTTTTGCCTACGATAGTTATCGTCGTTTTATCCAGATGTTCTCTAACGTAGTCTATTCTGTCAGTAAAGAATTATTTGAAGAAGCTTTAGACGACCTTAAGTATGAGCGTAAGACCAAGGTTGACAGCGAGCTAACTGGTGATGACCTAGAAAAATTGACTAAAACTTATAAAGAAATTTTTCTTAAAAAAACCGGTATAGAATTTCCCCAGGACACATCTCAACAGCTGTTATTGGCCATAGAAGCAGTTTTTAAATCATGGAATAATAATAGAGCCATTTATTACCGCAATTTGAATAAAATAGACCATAGTATTGGTACGGCTGTAACAGTTCAGTCTATGGTTTTTGGTAATTTAAACGATAATTCAGCGACAGGAGTATGTTTTACCCGTAACCCCAGCACCGGGGAAAAAACACTTTATGGTGAGTACTTAATCAACGCTCAAGGCGAAGACGTTGTTGCCGGTATTCGCACGCCTAATAAAGTGTTTAATTTGCAGTTCGAAATGAAGGCTATGTATGATGAATTAACACAGACGGCTCGTAAACTCGAAACCCATTATAGAGACGTTCAAGACATTGAGTTCACGATCGAAGACGGTAAACTTTACATTCTTCAAACCAGGCAAGCCAAGCGTACAGCCCAGGCAGCTATCAAATGCGCTTACGATATGGTCGCCGAAAAAATCATAACCAAAGAAGAAGCGTTAATGTCGATCGAACCCTTAAAGCTAAACCAACTATTACTGCCAAGTTTTGACCTAAGGCAAAAAGAAGAAGCAATTGAAAACGGTCGATTAATCGCCGCTGGCCTTAACGCATCACCTGGAGCTGCCATTGGTAAAATTGTATTTTGTCCTGACGAAGCTGAAGCACTAAGTAATAAAAACGAAAAAGTTATTCTAGTAAGGCATGAAACCTGCCCAGACGATATTCACGGTGTTGTGGCTAGCCAAGGTGTAGTAACCAGTAGAGGCGGTATGACCAGTCATGCTGCTGTTGTTGCCCGCGGCATGGGAAAACCTTGTGTAGCTGGCTGCGAAAGCTTAAAAGTAGACCTCAATAATCATGAATTCAGTGTTGGAAGTAGGACTTTTAAACGTGGACACTTAATTTCTATAGACGGATCCACTGGTGAAATCTTTGACGGTGTTATTGATAGACACGAGCCTAAAATGACCGAGGAATTTTCACAGATACTAAAATGGGCCGACGAGGTCAAAACGCTTAAAATCAGGTCTAACGCTGATACACCCGAAGACGCCACAACGGCGATTAAATTCGGCGCTCAAGGTATCGGGCTTTGTCGAACCGAGCATATGTTCATGGACCCCAAACGTTTACCCCAAGTAGTTAAAATGATACTTGCTACCAACATAAAAGACCGTCAAAATGCACTCGACAAATTACTGCCTATGCAAAGGGAAGATTTTATAGGTATTTTTAAAGCCATGGACGGGCATCCAGTGACGATACGTTTATTAGACCCGCCATTGCATGAATTTTTACCTAAAGTCCTTGACCTAATCGATGAATTGCACGAATTAAAAGCCCATTCAAATGATAAGGGTAAAATTAAAGAAACCCAGGCTTTACTTGAACGTGTTAAAGAAATGTCTGAATCTAACCCCATGATGGGATTAAGAGGCTGCCGCCTTGGGCTAATTTACCCTGAAATTAATAAAATGCAGGTTCAGGCTATTTTTGAAGGGGCTATTATGGCTGCCAAAGATAAGGTTAAAGTGTACCCTGAAATAATGATACCATTAATTGGACACGTTAATGAGCTTAAAATAATTCGTGAACAGCTTGAAAATGTAGCCAAAGAAGTAATGAAAGAACACAATTTTGAAATTGAGTACAAATTTGGTACCATGATTGAAGTTCCCAGAGCCTGTTTAACTGCCAATGAGATAGCCCAATATGCTGAATTCTTTAGCTTTGGAACCAATGATTTAACGCAGTTGACTTTTGCTTACTCACGTGACGACGCTGAAGGAAAATTTCTGCAACGTTACCTAGAAGGAATAGAAATCAATAACAAACGCGAAAAAATTCTAACCGACAATCCCTTTGAAGTACTCGACCAAAATGGTGTCGGAAAACTTATGAAAATCGCCGTTGAATATGGTTTACAGACCAGACCAGATTTAAAACTAGGCATTTGCGGTGAACACGGTGGCGACCCTAGTTCTATAAAATTTGCCCATAATCTTGGTTTAAACTATGTGAGCTGTTCACCTTTTAGAGTTCCTGTAGCCAGGTTATCGGCAGCCCAAGCAGCTTTAATGGTAAAAAATCAAACAGGTATGAATAAAGATGTCTGAAGACATTGAAAAGATTTTAAAATCATATAAGTCATATCATCCAAGCCTAAAAAAAGACCCAACCGCTTTTTTTGAGTTTTCACTTAAGGCTGCTGCTTCTCAGTATTACGAAAGCCATTTTGAGAATTCTATAAGTATTCTCAATCACTGCCTAGACATCAAAAACAATAGTTTAACAAGGGTAGAAACGATTGCCTTATATAGCCAACTAGCCATAGCGTATAAGGCAATCGGTAAATACAGCGAGGCTAAAGATTCGCTTAATTTGGTTTTAAAGGCTCAGATTAACCTATTGGGCAAGGAAAACCTCGATATAGCCCAAACTTACCTTAACCTAGCTGATATTTATATTATGCTGGAGCAATTTGTCAAAGCCGAAGAGTTGTGCAAAAGTGCTTTAGAGATCCTTGACTCACAGTTAGCGCCTAATAACTTCAAGCTTGTAACGGCCTACAAAACGTTGTCTTTAGCCTACCGCTACCAGCATAAATTTTCTGAGGCCATGGAATTACTCAAGCATTGTGCCGATATCGAAGCCATGCATTTAGGCGAAGACAATTTACAAGTATCAGAAACACTGTATTACCTAGCTAAATTATATTTTGAAACCGACCAGTTAGAAGACAGTGAAGTTTTGGTTCGACGAGTACTACAGATTCGCCAAAAATACTACAGCGAAAACCATCCCAAAATTGCCCAGACTCTTAACGAATTAGCCATAATATACCGCAATATGGGCAAACATCAAAGAGCCGAAACACTATTCAAGCAGGCCATCGATATATGCGATTCTATTTACGGCTCAAAACACCCAAAAACCCTTGAATACATGGAAAACTACCTAACCCTTTTACGTTTAATGAACCGTCTAAATGATGCTAACACGCTCGAAGAAAGCATACTTTTAATCAAGCAGAACTAATAATCAAACAGAACTAGGTTTAATAATTTTGCTTTCTTTACAACTTTTACGCTCTTAATACAAATTTTAATTATTCTTTAGTAACACCCGATTAATTTTTTAATAATTTTGTTAAAATTATCATTAGTTTCCGCTCTTTTCTATATATGAGGATATTTATGACACTTAAAAATACACTTTCAAAAGGTATACTGTCTTTAAGTTTATTGATAGCAATGTCTTTACTGCCCACTTCTTTGGCCCAGCCAAACACCCAGCAAGCTCCTGGCGGCGAACGCGACCCACTGCAATTATTTAAAGAAGCCGGAATAGACGCTAACCAAGAAACGACGATGCGCAATATGGCTAAAGAATTTGAAGATAAGGTGAACGCCAAAAACACCGAGGCTCGTCAATGGTTCAGTCAATTAAAAGACCTTACATTACAAGTTAACCCTGATGAAGCCAAATATCTTCATTGCCAAGAGGAAATCAATAAAATTCACAGCGAAGTCAGTATGATGCACGCCAAATTTATTCTGGACCTTAGAAACGTTTTAAATCAATCGCAAAAAGAAAAATTAATAGCTATTATGCAGCAACACCTACAAAATAGCATGGCTGGGGGCGGCGGTGGTGTTTCTGCGCCAATGCCACAAGGTAGTGGCGGTGGATCAAGCCCAGCACCGCAAGGAATGTCTGGTGGCAGCGGGTTTAGACCATAAACAAAAGCGAATATAATTAGCCAGCAAAAATTTTGTCAATTTAGAAAAGCCAGATACTTTATTTATATAAAAGTTATCTGGCTTTAAATAATTCCTGGTCTTTTATCAATAATGCCCCCGGCTCACCCAAATAATCATCTTGACCGGCTAATGAACTGCTTAACGGGCTAACATTATTCGCTGGTTTTAATTTCTGGCTATTTTCTGTCGTTAAATCGCCTGTAATTGGACCTTGTGTCGTGAGCAATTCCATAAAGGCTATAGCTATAACGGCTAAGAATAAAATCAAACAGGCAATTAATAAAATGGTCTTATATTTAGCCGGAAAACTCTCTGGTCTAACTGGCGGTTGGATAGCTTCAAGCATTTCGGTAGCCGATTGGTATCTAAGCCAAATATCCTGGGCTGTGGCTCTTTGAATAAACAAATCAATGTGGTCACTAATAGAGCTAACGATATCTTTGGGCGAACAAACCTGTAAAGCCTTGGGCTCTTGGGCGGTTAATAAGAAATAGAGCGTGCAGCCCAAAGAATATAGGTCAGACCTTGGTTCGCTGGCCCCCCAATACTGTTCGGGCGGAGAATACCCTTGCGACACTATATGCGTATTATCTTCGTTGCTATCGTAGGGTCTGGCTATACCAAAATCTATAAGTTTAATCTTGTTCTGCTCGTTGAGCATTAAATTACTTGGCTTAAGGTCACGATATATAACCGGCGGGTAATGGTTATGCAAATAAACCAAAACATCAAGAATCTGTGTGGCAAAACTGATAACTTCACTTTCCGAAAACGGCTTACCCTGTTCATACAGTATTTCTTCAAGGTTTCTACCATCAACGTATTCCATGATTAAATAGTAATTATCGTCTTCGGCAAAAAAGTCATAAACGTGGACAATATTGGGGTGGTGTAAACTGCTTAAAACTTGGGCTTCGCGGGCAAAAAACGACAAAGCTTTGTCTTTGTCTTCGTCTTTAAAAAAATCGTCTTTTAATTTTTTTACGATGCATTTGCGCTTACCCAGCCTAATATCGTTGGCCAGGTATATTGACCCCATACCACCCTGGCCGATTAATTCGATGATTTGATAACGGTTTTGCAGCATGATGGATTCGTTGTTAGCGTGCCTAACCGATGAATCTGAATCTTGTAGTTTATCGTAAAATGATTTAGCCATAAAATTTGGTAAAAAATTAAATATAACTAATAATATACTTATTTGGCTAAAAAGGCAAGGTTTTTATAGAAAAGCCCCATTTACATGGCTAAATAGAGGCTATCAAAGTTTAAATGGAAACTAATAAATTATTATTTAACCAAGAAAAATTGCCACAACTAACCTAAGCCTTAATTCTGGACTTATTAACCATTTTTCTACTTGGGCTTAAAAAATTCGTTTAACTAAATATTTTTTCTTTAATTAAATCGTTGAGTTTAGATAGTTTTTCTTGAGAAACATGGGTTTTAATTTCTTTATACAATTTTTCGTCAGAAAAACTTATGTGTTTGCGAATGTCTTTGAGTAAACGGGAAAGTTTATCATGAAATTCTGAACTATCAATGTGGTCCATTACCAAATCGTCAATATCGGCTAAGATTTTTTTTCGGTCACGCGTACATTCGCTTATCACAGGCGATAAATCCGGAATTTGCTTAAGTTCATTGAGCAATAAAGACTCTTGTTTGTCAAAATGGTTGGCTATAGCCTCAAATAACTTCGTTACGCGGACAAAAACCCTTTCACTAGACCAATTTTGATAATTTTTTTCTAATTCTGATAATCTTTCTTCAATATATTTATGCTCTTCTTCAAAGTACTGAAATAAATCCATGACTTAATCTCCTATTGAGTCTACATGCTTCAGTATAACACTAAATATGCCTGAATTTAAATTGGCTATTAATTTAATAAATTTCGGGTATAACTTAACTGACGGCAACTTAAGATATTTAGCCAGCCAAAAAGATTCAAAATTAATGTGATTACTAAATTATTGAATTTACTTTATACTACAGCCACAAAGAATACTATGAATCAAGAGTCTGTCGAACACTATTTTCCTTTATTATTTATTTCCTTATGGCTTACCATGGAATTCTTTCTTGCTCAGATAGGTGGCTGGGCTAGACTGGCTAAAAAATACCGCTGTGCTAATTACGATACTCAAGTTTCATGGCAAGGTTTTAAAAGTGGTTCAGTCGGATTGATTAGTTACGGTATTTACTTGTGGGTTGGTGTTTCGACTGATGGGCTATATTTAAAGACTGGACCACTATTTTTCTTTCGTGCTTTTCATCCGCCCCTATTCTTTCCTTGGTCACAAATTATAAGTATAGAAGAACGCAAGTACATGTGGATGAAATTATGGGAAATAAAATTAAATGATTCCAACGTTCTAATTAAAATAAACTGTAAGAATCTTGCCAGCATAGCACAAGCATTTTTGGGTGAAAAATTAAAACCGCTCCAATAAATCAGTGCGATATAGTCACAAGTGTAGAATAAGTCTGTTAGATAAAATATAGATTACAAACTCAGCCTTTTATTAAGCCGTGTTTGTGGCATAAGTTTTTAAAAAGATTTAGGCCATTTAGGTGTTCAGGTGTAAAGTTAAAATTTAACATTTCATAAAAATAATTGCTTAAATTAGCCTTGGAATAATCTATTTTTTTTCTGGCCGTTTCAAGAACAGCTTCTTTTAAAGCGCCTAAGCCTAAATAAAGAGCCTCATTAAATTGGCTTGTGACTATTTTGCAAATATTTTCATTCTCTTGATACAAAGTTCGCCGAAAACCCCATAACCCAAATACCATTGGTAATTTAAACAAATCGTACCACCATTGCCCCAGGTCAATGATTGTATATTTTAACGTATCTATTTTTTGAGCCGCAATTAGAGCTTCATCACCGATTAGTAAAATGGCGTCGCTAACTTCTAAACTAGGCTTGACAGCAGTTTTAAGTACCGGTAAGTGTCCGTATTTTTCTAGAATCAATACTTTTAATAAATTTACCGACGTAAGCGACTGGCTGGTCAATTCAATTATAGACTCGGGCGCAAAATTAAATGTATTTTTGGCGATCAATAAAACGCTACCGACTTTGCCTATACTTGATATACTTAAATTCGGCAATAATATAAACGGGTCGCCATTATCTGCGTTTAATAAGTAATTAAAAGAACTCATAGCCCCAGCCCTTAAGCTATTATCGGCATATTTATAATTGAGTTCCTGGGGATTGCCAAAAACCAATTCAAAGCTAAGTTTAAGATTCATTAGCGGGTAGGTAATAGGCCAACAGTTTAAATAATTAATATGACCGATTTTTAATAAATCAGCCATTATTTTCTTCTAATACAGTTACGTTTTTCCAGGTTAAAGCCAGCTCATTAAGCGACTTGCAAACACTACTAAGTTCATGCCCTTTTTGGGTTAGCCCGTATATGACTTTTAACGGTTTTGGCGATTCTATTTTACGAAAAATTATATTTTCACCAGCCAAGAATTTTAGGCGTTGGGTCAATACTTTACTAGAAATACCTTCAATCTGATTTTTCAATTCGCCAAAACGCATCGTACCATTGCATTTAAGCAACCATAGAATATGGGTAGTCCAAGGACCAGTAAGTATTTGAAGGATATTATTAATCGGACATTCGTTTTTTTCTAATGTTTTCATGGCTTGACCTTAAAATAAACAATCTGTTTAAAACATATTATATTACAAATTTAATTTTACAATAGGTAACTTTAAAGTTACCTATTGACTTATCTTAATTTAGAAGCATTGACATAGGGTCACTCAAAGGCGCCTATAAAATCGTAAATATTGGTGTAAAATCATCACCTCTTAAAGAAACTGACGACCAAGGTATCAGGGATAATTTTATTCAATATTTAAATGACAATGATATGTCTGGTCCAATACCAAATTAACAAACAAATTAATTTTGATTAGTTTCAAGTTCAAGGCTTAGTCTTGTATTATCAATAGAAATTGTATAGGTATGGCCTTTTAACATAGCCATTAAATCACTACCAATAACTTCTCTACGCCAGTCTTTCAAAACGGCACAGTCGATCGAGTCAATTTTATCTTGCAAAAAATTAAAAATTATTTTTTCAATATCATTTTTAGACGCTAAAAACTCAACCGGCAAATTCAATTCGATGGCTTTAGATTTGGCAATAAAATAAATAAGCTCGTTTAAAAATAGGTGTTTTTCTTTATTAAAATATTTAACATTTTCTTGCCACGGGCTTAAATCGACTTTACGATTACTAATTATTTCAATAATTTGCTGATTTCTTTGATTGACAAAATCTTTGCTTAAACCGGAAATTTTTTTTAAGTGGTTTAGATTATTTGCGTTACTTTCAACAATTTCGATTAAAGCGTCGTCGCTAGCAATTGTTTTAACCGGCAAATTATTGACTTTAGCAAATTCATATCTTTCAATCGCTAATTTATCCAACTGATACTGTTTAAGCGACGCAAAAACCTTTAAATTTTTAACCTGGGGTATTTTTTTTTGATAATAGAAATCGTACTTTACCGATTCTTGAAAGACCCAATCGAGTCTGCCTAATTCAGTAACTTTATCCTTTAAAAATTCATAAGCCTTAAATAAATACTTAACGTCGTTTTTCGCGTAAATCAACTGTTCGGTTGTTAGCGGTCTGATCGACCAATTCGACCTTGTCTGGCTTTTAGAAATAAAAACCGATAATAAATCTTTTAATAGTTTAGCCAAACCTATTTGATAACCGTAGCCACAAAAGCAGGCAGCTACTTGAGTGTCAAATATATTTACGGCCTTTTCATTGGTGATACCATATATAATTTCAAGGTCGTTTTTACCGGCGTGCACGATTTTTGTGATTTGGTCGTCATGAAATAATCGCCAGAATTCGCTCAAATTTTCTATCTTAAAAGGGTCTATTATATAAATTTCTTTTTCAACTAAAACTTGAATCAGACATAAATACGGAACAAAGCTGTTTTCGGGAATAAATTCAAGGTCGAAGGCAAAAATTTTGGCCTCATTAATTTTTAATATTAATTTTACTAACGCAGCTGAATCATTAATATTATTCATTATTATTCGATCTTATAAGAAATTTTTGTGACCAATCAAGACTACCGGGTTTACCGATTACAACCGAAGTCTTAAGTATAATGCCTTGGCTGGGAAAAGTAATTAATTCCTTGTTTAAACTGCCAACTTCAAGACCAGAAGCCAAAGCAATCGCAATTGGACCAGCCGTATCCCAAGTTTTTAGCTTGGCGTCAAAATGAACGTATATATCGGCTTCATTCTCGATAATTTTGACGATTTTAATACCGATACTGCCCGATTTAACCAACTGAACATTGGGTAAGTCTTTTATCCAAGGGTATTTCTTGCGGTCGCGATAACCCATAATCACTCTAACTGGACCCTTATCACCAAGTTTAGTGATGGGTTCTATGTTTACAATTTCATTTCGACTATTTTGCGTTACTAGCCCAAAATTTGGACCGCCATAATATGTTAAACCAGTAGCTGGTGCATGGACAAAGCCAAAGACAGGCTTTAAGTCTTGTATCAGTCCTATCATAACAGCGTACTGACCATCGTTGTCAATATAGTTTTGCGTACCGTCAATAGGGTCTATTAACCAAGTTCTATGTCCGTATTCGTTGCCCGAAAAATTTGCCTCTTCTTCGGAAATAATTTTATCCTCTTTAAAACGCTTGCTTAAATTTTCGACAATTAATTTTGAAATAGCGTGGTCAGCCTCAGTAACCATGTCGTTGGGGCCAGTTTTTTCAAAGATCTTTACTGACTCACGCATTTTGCAGGCCAATTTACCAGCCTCATTAATTAAATCAATTATACAATCGATATCCTCGCGTTTTAAAATTTCATTCTCAGTCACTTTTTTGATCATAACCTTTATCTTTTAACTATTTTTATAATAACCCATATTTACAATGTTTTACGAATTTTATAGACCATAAATTACATTATCGCTTTAAAACTATTTAATATATTTAATGAGTATGAAAAATTGACAAGAAACGCCCATTCTATAGTGATTTTAGCAATATTACCGGCGGCTATTGGCTTTTGACCTTAAAATCAGATTATTAATTCTTCACGTAATTGAATCTTAAATTAACCTCGGTACATTTCAAAAAACTTAAAAAACTTAAAGTTTTAAAGATTAGACTTGAAAAATTCCCCCTAATATTTTAGACTAAAAGCTGCAAGTTTATTTTATAAGCTTATTCCCGAGTAGCGCAGCGGTAGCGCAGGTGACTGTTAATCACTTGGTCGTAGGTTCGAATCCTACCTCGGGAGTTTTTTTTTGGTTCAATCAAAGCGTCTATCCGATAATAAGTTGATTCTGGCTTTACCAACGATAGAAATAAAGTTTGTAAGCCCAATCCTTACAAACTTATACAAGAAAGCCTGCGACATAATATAAGACCGATAGCTTTAACTTACAGCCTTAAATACGTTTATTCTGTTCTTACAGTAAGAATCGCTCTAATAGACACAAAGCTTCAACAAATCGACTAAAACTCGCCCATCTGACCAAAACCAGTCATAGGCCCCTCATCGCCGAAGAAGTCCTGACCGCCAAACTCCGTCTGTACGTCGTGCATAAAGTTTTCCGAATCACTAAAGTAGCCTGGATCATCTGTATTAGGTATTTGGTCCTGGTAATACCCCCAGGGATATCCTTGTTTCAATTTTTTGCGCCTTAAAAAAGCCGGTTTTTTAACCAAACCAAGCCCTAACACCAATAATGTGATAAAGACAACTTCAACCGTTAATAATTTAAGCCATTGCAAGGATCTTCTTCTCCCTAAGTTTTAACCCTAGTTTAGCTAATAAGTCAAAAATGGGCTAGCGTAAATTTACTAGTTAAAGTATAAAAATAAGAAATTTAAACCCTTAATGATTTTTCGGAATTAACTAGATTTTGCTTGTTGTTGTGATTATTGTTACCGGCAGCGTTATTTTGGTTACGCTTAAAATTCTCTATATAACGCCTTAAGGCTTCCCTAATTAAATCTGAACGATTGCGGTGCTCGGCTAAGGCAACTTCGTCAATTTCTTCTAATAATCCACTAGGTAACGCAACTAATACTTTGGGCATTTTTATCCTTTCCTATATTAAACTAACAGCAACAACAACAACAACTTTCACCTCAATAACACAAATCAACCTGATAAGCCAAATCAGGCTCAAGCCATATATTAAGACTAGATATACTAAACAAATAACATTTATATTACAAAGGTATTTATAATTTATACTAAAATCATATTTTTTGAAAGGGCTAAAAGTCAATAAAATGAAATTATAATATAGATTTTTTTTTATTTTTCTCGAAAACAAGTATTTTTCGGCATTTTAACCTTGCCAAAAATTATAAAACTTTATTTAACATAAGATTTGTAATTAATTGCATCAATTAGTAAAATATTCATTAATAATGTCTAAATTTTTAAATCTAAATAACGAAGGCGGCTGTAGCGCAAAGCTAAATAGTGGCTATTTAAGCGAGATTCTAGCCAGTTTAAACTTGAAAACCAAGTCAAATAGGCTAATTACCGACATGACATACGGTGAAGACGCCTGTGCTTACCAATTAACTGATGAGTTAGCAGTCATAAACACGGTCGATTTTTTTGGACCTATGGTTGAGAATCCATACGTGTTTGGCCAGATTGCTGCGGCCAATGCCTTGTCAGATATTTATGCCATGGGTGGCGAACCTATTCTTGCCTTAAATTTGCTGTCGTTCCCGACCAAAGAGTATGGTAAAAACGTAATTTGCGACATTTTGGCCGGTGGCTTAAGTATTATCGAAAGCGCTGGGGCTGCCTTAGGCGGTGGGCATACGATTGAATCGCCATGCTTAAGCTATGGCCTTTCGGTTACCGGTCTGGTTCGACCCGACACCATCTGGACCATGACTCAAGCCAGTTTAAGTGACTGTCTTGTTTTGACTAAAGCTATTGGTACTGGTATAGGGAATATAGCTATTAAATCCAATTTATTAACCAGTAACGCCAAAGACATCATTATTAAAAGTCAGACGACTTTAAACAACGCTACCAAAAATATCGCCATTAAGTATGGAATCAAAGCTGCCACTGATATAAGCGGCTTCGGCCTTATCGGACACCTAGGAAATTTGGCCAAAGCAAGCAACCTTACATTAAGAATCAATTGCGATAAGGTTGATTTTTTCCCACAAATAGCGGAACTTGCCAAAGAAGGTATTTTACCAGGTGGCTGTCACCGTAATAGAAAAGCCTTAAGTGATATAGTAAGATTTGACCCTAATATTCCTTTATTCATCCAAGATTTATTATTTGATCCTCAGACTTCAGGCGGTCTAGCTCTAGTCGTAAACAAAAACCTAGCTCGCGATTTAGTAAATGAATTAAGACAAAACGACATCATTGCCAATGAAATTGGTCAATTTAATGAATTCAAAAACTACTGGCTTGAGGTTACTTAAAAAATGTCTACAATTATCGATTTGCGTAATTTACCTTGTCCAATGCCTGTTTTAAAGGTGAAAGAAGAGTTTTTAAATAAACCCGATTTAAACTGTCTAACAGTCCTGGTAAGTGACGAAATAAACGTGAACAACCTCAATCGCTTCGCCATTAGCCAGAATTTAAATTTTCAAAGTGAATTAAAAGATGATATTTATAAGATTATACTGACTAAACCAGATTATTCATTACGACCAGACGATGAAACTGATTTAAGGACAGCCAATAAAAATATAACCACCATGTTTATTGACTCTAATACCTTAGGTAACGGTGACAAAGACTTTAGCGAGCATTTATTCGACGTATTCTTACAGTCACTGGTTCTAGCCCAAGTTAAACCCGACTCAATTCTTTTAATTAATAAAGGCGTTCTATTATTAGCCAATGACACTACCACTAAAATCAGCCTGTTTGATTTAGCCAGGCAAAATACTGAAATACTTGCCTGTGGCTTATGCCTCGATTACTACAATATTAAGGACAACGTTAGCCCAAGCTTTATAACCAATATGACCGTAATCGTAGACAAATTGATGCAAGCAACTAAAGTTATAAAGTTATAGAAGTCTAACGCAATATATTTAAGCGTTTTTGCGTTTTAAACATTGAAAATGGTCGACAATTTTAAGTTTAGGCAACTGGTTGGGGTTAAATTTTTGGCTTATATTCTGGCTCAAGCTGTATAACGACTTCAAAATCATCTCTTCAGTGGACCTTTGCTGAATAAGTTTTCTCAGTTTATTAATCGCATAGAAATTAGAGACATGGTCAATTTCAGCTATTTCCTGTAATTTACGGCCGTGCTTACAAAATAAAACTGATTCTATGTAAGCCGAGCTTATATTACCGATAACGCCTATATCAGCTCTAATTTCATCAGGCGATTCAAATAAAACGTTCACAAATTCAACTTGATTCCATAACTGCGGACTAAATTTAACTTTTAGTATTACCGGTTCTGTTATTAAAGAATTTGGCTTCAAATGGTCATTTTGACTTTTTGAATCCCTTAAACAGGCTATTTTTGCATGAGCAAAGGCCTGAAACAGACTGGTGCAAAAGAAAGTCAAATCACCCTTACCGGCCATAAATTCACCAAGCTTATTTATTTCCATCCTTCGGTAACAATTAGTACCGTGAAATAAATATAGTGAATTATCCACAATTTTCCCATCACTGGTAAGCCTAGATTGAAATTCGGCTAAGCTAGGAGGCAAATTATAATTATTAAAATTATCCAGATTACTTTACCTCAGCCAACGAATAATATAAAAGAACCTATCTACATTATTCCCTAAGATTCAACATTTAAACTAAATATAAAGATTAATTTTAGAAACTATTCGCTGTAACATTTATCACGGGCAACTTGGATTTCTTTAAACGATTCGGCAATGGCTTTGCGAATTTTTTTAAGCCCTTCTTCGCTGGCTTCTTTTAAATTCTGCGTGGCCAATTTACGCTCATTGGATAATTTTAATTGGAGCTGAGTAGACAGGTTGTCGATATCTTCGCATTTTTTATTCACTAAAATGTTCAATTTATTATTAGATTCGTTTTTTAAAGATTCAATTTTAGACGCCATTAATTGTTTTTCGGCCATTAAATAAGGGTCTTCTTTAGACAAATTTAGTTTGGCCAGGTTCTTACACATTTCATCGTTAGAATTGATATTTTTATGGGCCTCTTCGATTTGGCTAACCAATTCTAGAATTGTTTCTTCCAGGTCTAAAGCAATCGAATTAAAAATTTCTTCATAGCCTGACTGTTGCGTTTGAGTATATACGTCCAAAGCCTTTTCAAAATGGTCTAAATTCTCATTAAAAGTCTCAATGTTGTTGGCTAATTCGTTAGAGAACAAATTAACCTGGTTTTTTTCAAGACTAATTAAATCAGCGTTGAATTCTTTGAATTTACTCTCACAATTCTCTTTAACATTATCGCGGTACTTAGCCAAAGCCGGCAAGAGTTTTTCTAATAAAATTTGTTGCTTAATCAAAATTACCGTTGTTTGCGACGTTTTAATGTAATGATTCAAAGTATGTTCGAAATCAGCTTTATTTAAATTTAGCTGTTCAGAAGCCCTAAACCATGAACCACTAACTTCTTCACTCATAGACATGACATTACGTTCGAGTGATTTGATAACCGACTCAACTTCCTGTGAAATCCGCTCCTGAAATCTATTTAATCTTTGGTTTAGTTTGCCAATATATTCCGATTCTATTGTGTTAAGTTCAGACTCGATTAAATCTATTGAACCGTTTAAAGTGGATTTGTTGGTTTCAATAAATTCATTAAAGGAATTGTTATGAATTTTCAGGAACTGCTGAAACTCCTCGATCATTTCTTTACTTTGTTCAATAATCGAGATTTTAGAATCAGCCAATAATTTTTCCAATTCTTCATCAAAAGACATCGCTTTATGTTTTAGATCATAACGTTGATTAGCAATATAATCACTGACTTTTTCGTTAGACGACTGGTACGTCTGCTCCAGCTTTGTACTTAAATTTATACAAAGATCAGTAATAGAATTTTCGATATTAGAAGCTTGTGACGTTAGATCAGCGTACAGTAATTCAGCCTGTTGCGAAAGTCTAATTTTTGTCTCATCAAGTTTAGTTTTTAACTTCATTGATGCTTTAGCAACCTGTTCTTCTAGCTTATTGACAAAACTAGCTACCTCTATCATCATTAATTTGGGGTCTTGTGGAGATTTAGGCGAAACTTTATCAGGCATTGCATCTTTAGAACTAGCAATAGCAATGGGTTCAAGTTCCATTGAACTGGTCGAATGGGGTAATTTATTTTTTGTCGGAACAATATTTTCGTTGTCTTTTTTGGTATCACGAATAATCGACTTAACATCTTTAACAGCAGTTTTATCCTCGATATCAACTTTCACTTCAGCCATGCTTGTACTTTTAACGTCGGTACTTACACTTTCTAAAACGTCAGCCAAAGAAACATTACTTTGATCTAACGATACTTCAGTTGGCTCATTTAGACCCTCTTCTTCGGTCAACTTTTCATTATTAAGCAGTGAAGACGTTTCAATGCTATAAATTTCCACGTCGTCATCGTTTGGCTGCTTATTATCCTGCATAATAGCTTTTAGCTTAGTACCAGTAGTCTTAGTAGAACTGGTATTTTTATTTAGTCGATTAATTGAATTCACAAGTGAAGCATATGACGTACCTGATTTTTTAACATTTTCATGTTCAGGGTCCAATCCCAAACTATCTGCTCTTTTCGAACTTATAGGTTTAAAGGTATCATCTAATTTTTCTTTTTCACTTTCAGTCTTCTCGTCTACTACGATTTCAAGACTTTGCTTAGACGAGTCAACATCATCAATACGAGTTTCTAAATTTGTTGAATAGACATCACTAGTTACCAAATTGGTCTTTTCATCGATTTTATCAACCTGACTCATATCTTGCCCATGAGAAACATCAGATTCTTCAATTTTATTTTTATCCAATCTAGAAAAACCAGGATCTAAGCTTTCCATAGTGTTTTCGACTACAACCACTTTTTCATCTATTTGATTCTGTCCGAATTCGTTTAAATCAATCGATACAGCTGATTCAGACATATGATGGCTTCCAATATTTGTAGCCAAATCATTTTCTTCTGTTTGAGCCAATTGAGGCTCAAAAATATTATCTGTCGAATTACTTTTAGTCAATTCAAGCGAATGCGTACTGTCCAAACTATCCGAATTTATTTCGGCCTTGTCAGTACCGTTAGCATTTATAGATTTCTTATCACCAATCAATCGCGAGGCCATTTTACCAAATAAAGAAACACTCGAAACAGTATTTAAATCATTAGATTCAGTTAAGTGTGCCTTGGAAGCCTCGACATCCTCGTCATTTATATTTGTTATTGGTAGATCAACTGACTGGGTAAAAGATGGGCTGACATCAAATTCTGACCTGTCATTATTCACGACATTATTGTCGCTACCATCATCAAAAACAAGCTCAAGCATATCGTCATTTGCTTCTAGATTGTCAGTATCGATAGTCGATGGAAGATTGTTCGCCAATGGATTTTGCTCAGACTCTCTCGTTACATTAAAGTTATCAACCGAGTTTTCAATTCCAAAATTCAAATCAGCAAAATTGCTCGTTGGCTTATCGATAATTGGATTATCTAATGCTGCATTATTAGAACCGAAATCATTGGCAGCCAAACCATATGTACTTGACTCTGATTTAGCATAACTCGAATCTGAAGGTTCTAAAACATCAGAATGACTAAGATCACCTACATTTGGAAAGCTTGTTTTAGACGTCTGGGGCTCTGGTTCTACTATAAAGTCTTGCGGAAATTTTGGCTTTTCGTGACCAGGCAAACTTGCTGGATGGACAAAACCAGTTTCGACGCTATTACTTGGTATTTGTTGCACTTGCGGCTCTGGCTCTATGATAAAGTCTTGCGGAAACTTTGGCTTTTCGTGACCGGGCAAACTTGCTGGATGGACAAAACCAGTTTCGACGCTATTACTTGGTATTTGTTGCACTTGTGGCTCTGGTTCTACGATAAAGTCTTGCGGAAACTTTGGCTTTTCGTGACCGGGCAAACTTGCTGGATGGACAAAACCAGTTTCGACGCTAT
>JAJYFO010000163.1 GCA_021785395.1 bacterium
TAGTACTTGACCCATCCGCCAAAGCATCTACAGATCAAATAGACTTACCCAAGTTTGGCGCACCAAAAGGAATTACTTGTTTACCCAAAAGCAATTTTTTCTACGTTTCGGAAAGTGCGACTAGCAATATTGATGTGATTGAATTTACAACCAAAAAAGTTTTATTAAAAACCAAAGTTGCCACCAGTCCTGGTAAATTATATATAACCCCCGACGGAAGATTTATCATAGCCCTAAACACAGCAACCGGAGGCATGTCACTGCTAACAACGCTGAATCAGCGCTTATTATGCGCGCTTAAAGTTGGTTTAATGCCTAACTCCTGCGCCATTACCAGCGATAGCCAAAAAGCTTTTATCACTAACCGTGTATCCAACAATATTTCCGTCGTGGATTTAAATAAGCACCGAGTAATTTCAACTATTCCAACCGGCAACGGGCCAACCGGAATTGTCTTGACGCCTAAATTTATTTTTGTAGCTACCGCTAAAGATAATAAAATTCAAATCTTTGATATCGAAACGTATAAACTTGTAAATGAAATCAAGCTGCCCCTTGACGTTGACTTTCCTGGGTCGATGCTATATCTAGCTAATAGACATCAGATTGTCGTGACTAGTGAATCGACCGAAGCCATAGGAATTTTAGACTCCAATACCCTTAAATTTACCGATGAGCCCGTAGTTGGTTTTCATACCGACGAAGTTTATCTCATGAATTAATTTATAGTTAAAAAAATTCTTGCCTTATTCATAAAAGTGTTTTTGCTAGTTTGAACTATTCTTAAAATAAAAGCAGTCACATACCCACAACCAATCTAAAAAAATATTATTTAGTTTGAACTAGTTGGATTTAGAATTTGAAGGTTCATATCGACACGGTATCGGTAAGTGGTGACGTTTAGCCAAGGCTAAAGCACACAGGTAATTGACATCATCAGGGTCTTCATGAATTAAATACGCTTTAAGAGCATCATTATCCTTTTGATTGTCATTTAAGTACACTGCAAATACGCAAATATTGCCAAAATCTAAGTTTGACTTAGCTTTAATCTTAGCTAATAATGCGTCTAATGACGCCATGCCACACAAATATTTAAATATGACTTTATAATCTTCATCGATTTGGGGGTCTTTTAAATATTGTTTTATAAATTGCTTGGCCTTATAAGGCTGGTTTGAGTATTTATAGTTAAGATAACCATAAATAATTGCTCGCTCTCTAAAATTATTACTATGACTACTTATAACTTTCTGGCAAATTTCAAACGATTTATTATACTGTCCGGCCAAAAAATACGTTATAATCTGGAGTCTTATAATGAGTTTTTCCCCAGGGTCCAGTTTAATTGCCATATTAAGATCGTTAATGGCTTCTTTAAATTTTAACTGGGTAATATAATATTCAGCACGATTAATATAGGAGTTTCTCCCATTAGGGAGAAGGCTTACAGCCTTATTTAAATAATCTAGCGCGTTTACTTTAATTCCCAATAATGTTATTAATTGTCCTAGCCTGGAATAGTCCAAACCTAAAATTTCGTTCTTTAGATCATTATTGGCTATTTTTTGCTGTATATCAAGTCTCAATGCGTCATAAGCTAAGCTATAATTTGAATTATAATAATAGGCTTCACCCAGGTGATAATAATTACTTCTATAATTAGGCTTTAGACTGGCAACTTTTTCAAAACATTTTATGGCTTCTTCTAATTCACCGGTTGTTTCACCCGCGTAAAATAGACTAAAACCATAGTATTCTAATAATTCAATATTGTTAATTTCATAGCCTTGGTGATTTTTTAAATATTGGCTTACGTCGCTTATAACCCCCTTATAATCATTACAATAATACTTGGTTTCTACTAGATCCTCCAAGGTGGATATATTATCAGGGTCTAGCCTAAAAGATTGGTTAAAATCGGCTATGGCGTCTTTAAAATCCTTATCGGTTCGGTTGTGTACGGCTCTTTTGGCCACGCCACGGCCATGATAAATTTGAGCTAACGGTTTTAGTTCTATGGCTTTGTCAAAATACTTTATTCCTTCGCCAGGGTCGTCATTGAGGCAATAACTAAGCCCTATCTGGTAATATAATTTATACGTTTGGGGGCCTTGCTCTGTCTCTATCGCCTTATCATAATAGTATTTAGCCAATTCATTTTTTTTAGCCTTTAGATATATATGACCCAATTCGGCATAGCCTTTACAATAATTTGGGCTTAATTTTATCTCCGAACCAAAGGCCTCTATGGCTAGCGGCGTTTGGTCTAAATGTTCATATATATAACCTTGTATCTGATAATACTTGGACACGTTTGGGTTAAGCTTAATGGCTAAATTAATATTATCGAGGGCAGCTTGGTAATTTACTAATCTATTGTCAAAAATTGAGGCTTTACCACAATAAGCGTCGGCGTTTGGCTTTATTTTTAAGGATTTATTGAAATATTCTAGAGCCTTAATATCACTTTCATAATAGTTATACTGAGACCCAATATTGTTACACAACTCGTAATTTTTAGGGTCGATATCTGTGGCCTTAGCAAAATATTCTTGAGCTTTATCATTCTGGCCGTGTTTTAAGTACAAACAACCTAGCTCATAATAACCGGCGTAAAACTTTGGAACACGGACTATTATTTCTTTGAATTCAGCTTCAGCTTTTTCAAACATACCTAAATCGTCGTAAATGTTACCCCGTAAACGATAATACGATATTTGCGATGGGTCTAGGTTAATAGCTATATTAATATTATTGAGCGCGGCTTTATAATCGTCTAATTTATCTGCGTCTATTACAGCCAGGTTGTAATAAAGTTGGCAATGGTCAGGGTATATTTTTATAGCCGTTTTTAAATCGTCAATGGCTGCACCAACTTGATTCAAGTCTATATAAGCCTGACTTCTATTAATGTAATAAGAAGAAATATTGGGGTCGGACTTATTCTGGCTGGTTAATAATTGAATCGCCAAAGAGCTGTCGGTTACACTTTTTTCATATTCGTGTAACTTCATATGAGCCATGCCGCGTAAGTTATAATTTTCGGCATTTTTAGGATAAGTTGAAATAGCCTCGTCTATTATTTTTAAGGCCTGTTCATATTCTCTATCATCAATACATTTCAAAAATTTGGTCTGATATTCGTCAGCGCTCAAGCCAGCTAAAACATTAACCGGTGTCGTTAAATTAAAAATAACTACGCTTAAGATAACGTTTTTAATAATTTTGTACATGTTTACTTGATGGTATTTTTTTAATAAATTTCAGCTCATTGTGGCCAGCCAAACAATGGTAAACACCTTTGGTTGGAACATTGTCTGACGCACTTAAATTTACTTTATGCACTTCTTTATCGTTAGGTAAACAACCAGGGTATTTCTTAGAATCATTAAAATCGATAATCTCTGGTTTGGCTGATTCTGTAGTCACATCACCGGTCTTTCCAGCCTTGCCGTCACTGCGTTTTTCAGGCTGATTAGCTTTATGCTCGCCTGGGTTAACTGGTTTTACAGCTTGAGCCAAAATTAGTTTAACTGAATAAGCTTCTTGGGCAAGACGACCAGACACTTTGCCGCAAGAAGAATTGTTTGGCTTTTCAACCTTATTGTCTACAGGCAAAAAAGACCTATTATCACCCATTAATGCACCAATATATAAAAAATGAAGCGAGTCTCTAATTTCATTAAATCACGCTAATATATTTGCGTCAAATTAATTGATAAAATAGCGGCGCTATGACCTACGAGGCTTGAACAATACTAGAATTGTACAAAATTAGAATAATTCACTAAGATAAAAGTGGTCGAATGGGAATAAATATCCTGACAAATTTGAGACCGAATAAATACCCTAGCCTGACAAATCATTTACTTTTATTAAACTACTTGTCGCTTTACTCAACCAATTAAGCCTATAAAAATAAACAGCGATACTGATAGCTGAAAAACTGGTAGAAACGACCATGGCGATAAAAACGCCAATCGGCCCAAATTTAAGGGCTAAAATATAGGCCAAAGGAATTCTGATTACCCAATTGGCTATAATACTTACAATCATCGGGTATCTTGTATTACCAGCTCCTTGCAAGGCGCCTGTTATAATCATGTTTATAGCCAGAAGTGGTTCTGATACAGCGTTAAACTTTAAATAACTTGTCACATATTTTATGGTTTCTTGGTCTAGACTAGATAATTGGGCCAAAAAATTGGCCGCTAAAAACATTAATATACTCGCCACAAGCATTAACCCAACGCCGACCAGGGTAACTTTAATGGTAGCTTCATATGCTCTTTTATAATTCTTGGCTCCGATAGACTGACCTACTATAGGCGAAACCGATAGAGATAGGGCTACTAACGGCATAAATAGCAACGCTTCAATTCTAATGCCAATAGACCAGGCCGCTATAGCTGCCGTTGAATGGCAACAGGCCGAAAAAATATAAAACAGAACAAAAACCGATATTACCCAATTCATTCGATGAATAGCAGCTGGAAAACCAATTCTAAATATAGATTTAATATATTCAAAATTAACCGATTGACTGTTTAAAAACCTTAAGTTGTATAACTTAGAATTTTTAAACAAAAACAATCCAAACACAGCGCCACAACTAGAGGCCAGAATACTAGCATAAGCTATACCGTTGGTACCAAAATAAGTTAACGGGAATTTCAAAGCTACAAGCAAATAATCAAAAAGAATATTTAAAATAGTAACCGTCAAAACCACCATCATCTGCATTTTAGCGTCACCAATAGAACGAAAACTAGCATTTAGGGTAACCAGAAAGCTAAATGGAATATAGAACCAACAGTATGTCTGTAAATAATGGGTCGCGATTTTAATAACTGACTTATTTAAACCAAGCGCTTGTAAAATACTGCCACCAAAAATATATTGCAATAGAAACAAGATTAAACCTAAAAACAAGCTAAAAGCCAAAGAGCTTACAAACAATATCTGCGCTTTACTAACTTTATTGGCTCCCCAGGCTTTAGATATTAAAGCCGTTGTACCGATACCCATAGATATAATTATAACTTCAAATAAAAACAGTACCTGTTCACCAACGCCAACAGCCGCTTGCGAAAAAGTACCAAGATATTTGGCCACCTGTACATCAGCTATGCCTATAACTGAATTTGACACTGTACTTATCAAAAGAGGGTATGACATTGTCAAAATTGACCGCCATATTGGTCCAGTCGTAAGATTGGCTGAGGCTGGGGTTCTATCTACATTTTCTACGGCAGCTAGGCTTTCACTATCGTTAGATTCATCGGTCATTGTTTTGCTTTACGATACCAATCGATCGTTTTTTCTAGGCCTTCTAGCAAGCTTACCTTCACGTTCCAGTTGAGTATTGTTTTGGCTCGGGTAATATCGGGTAGTCTTTGCTTTGGGTCGTCAATTGGTAAAGGCTCATAGACAATATTGCTTTTAGAATTAGTCAGTTTTATAATTATTTTGGCTAATTCTAATACGGTTTTTTCATCGGGATTACCCAGGTTAATAGGTTCATTGTACTTAACGTCCATAAATTTGAGTATGCCACCAACCAGGTCGCTCACGTACTGAAAACTTCTGGTCTGCTCCCCTTTTCCATAAACGGTTATATCTTCGTCGTTTAACGCCTGTTTTATAAAATTGGACACGACACGTCCATCGTTGATCCGAAGCCTAGGACCGTAACAATTAAATATCCTTATAATTCTTGTATCCAAATTATGCTTATGGTGATACGCCATCGTCAAAGCTTCGGCAAAACGTTTAGACTCGTCATAGACGCCTCTTGGACCTATTGGATTAACATGCCCCCAGTATTCTTCGGTTTGCGGGTGGACTTTAGGGTCACCATAAACCTCCGAAGTCGACGCTAAAAAATACCTGGCTCCCTTAGCCAGAGCAAGCCCTAAAGTATTATGCGTTCCTAGCGAATTCACCTTTAAAGTTTCGATAGGCAATTGTAAATAATCGACCGGTGATGCTGGTGAAGCAAAATGTATTATCCAGTCTAAATGGCCAATTAAATGGATATGGTTACTTACATTATGATGGATAAATTCAAAATCAGGGTTACTTAAATGCTGCTTAATATTATCGATACTACCGGTTACAAGATTGTCCATCACAATGACCTTATGTCCAGCATTGATTAAAGCGTCGGTTAAATGCGAACCTATAAAACCACAGCCACCAGTTATTAAAATTCTCATAAGCCGATACCTTTATAATTAAACCCAAGTTCGGTCAACCGCTGCCGGTTAAGACAGTTGCGACCATCAATAATTAGTGG
>JAJYFO010000020.1 GCA_021785395.1 bacterium
GGGTTGTCGAGCCTTGAAAATTTGGTAAATATCTGCGGTAAATGTTTTTCATCGATACCGACGCCCTGGTCTTGTACGTTGATTTGCACCAGGTTATGCTTCGGGTCGCTCTTGTCTTTGATTTCACTAGCCCATATGGTCACGGTGGTTTTAGCCGGTGAGTATTTAAGAGCATTATCAATTAAGTTGGTTAGAATCTGCTCCAGCCTGTCAGCATCAGCAAATACCTGAGGTATATGGTTGGGAATATTAATTACAACGTTGTGATTTAACGATTTAACGGCTAGATTCTGGCAGACTCGGCGTACAGCATCATTGAGGTCGATTGCCCTTATTGCCATTTGCATTTTTTTGGATTCTAGGCGCGAAACGGCCAAAAGATTTTCCACCAGTCGTGTCAGCCTATCGGCTTGGTCTTTTATGATACCAACATATCGGCGCAACTGATTGCTATCGAGTTTGCTATGCGCCCGTAAAATGGTATCGGCAAATCCTTTTATGCTGGTTAAAGGCGTTCTCAGCTCATGACTTACGGTGCTTACGAATTCAGTCTGAGCCTGTTGAACTGAATTGGTTTGAGCCACATAAGCAATAATTAAAAATGCTTGGATATGATCGCTATCGGTAATTATCGGATAAATACTACTTAAAATTGGCAAATCAGAGCCTTTGTTATTAAAAAAAGTGCGGATTATGGGCAAGGCTAGTTGCGCTTCATTTACAAGTTCGGTGTTTTTAGAGATTTGGGCGAATTCTTTAAGGACGATGTAATTGTTTAAATTCTTACCAATTAGGTCTTGCCGGCTATGGCCAAAAAGACGGCAGGCCGATTCATTAGCGTCAACTATGGACAGATCGCTGTCACTTAAGATAAATGCGTCTGGGCTCAAATTCCATAAAGACGAAAATATAATGTCGGTTGATAAATTGGTAGTCGGTGTCAATGGGAATCTCCTTATAACTTTAAGTTACCATTAGATTTGTAAAATCTGTCAGATAACAACTTTACCTTAAGATTTCAACTTAAATAAATCGCTAGTTTAAGCTTTTGATGTCAAGTGTTTGCGGCTTGCTTTCAAAAGCTGTAAACACTTAATAGTACTGGTTGAATAAACTTGGATGGATAATTAAAATAATTCTGAATAAAATGACTAAAAAATTGGTCGTAAAATTTGTTTCAAGATTAAGATTAATTTTTATTAATCTTAATCGGTGGATCCTTCGAAATTCTGACACAAATCGTTTAGATAATTCAGTCTAGGTTTATCGTTAAGGTAAAGGTAACCGTATAAAACCTCAAAAGCTGTGGCCATTCTGTAGACCGATTGTTTTATTTTAGTTTTTTTAATCGACCTAAAATTGCGCGCCCGCCTAATTAAATCTAGTTCCAACTCACTTAAAACAGGCTTTAGCATCGCAAGCAAATTGGCCTGGTTAATAGCGCTGACAGTATAGGCTACAACGTCATGTAATTGACTTGACTTATTTATCGACGCCATTTTGGCTTCAATTGTGTATAAATAATGGACGGCGTCACCTAGCTGAGCCAATACGGTCAAGGGATAATCGTGATTAAAACCGGTTTCATCCATTTGTTTCGTTCTTTCTAAAATCTTTAATCTTAAAGGTATTATCTGGTTGGCTTATAAAACTGGCCAAAACAATTCCCATAAATTGCGGCAAACTCGAAGCCATTCGGCTAAATCGCCAAGGTTCTTTAATAAGACGATAAAACCATTCTAAATGCAAATCGCAAAATATTTTGGGTGCCCGTTTAACGGTATTAGCCCAAACGTCGAAACTGCCACCGACACCGATTAAAATAGCCTGGGGAAATAAATGCCGCCACTTGTTTATAAAATATTCCTGGCGTGGGACACCCAAGGCTACAAATACTATTTTGGGCTTAGTCTTGGCTATGTCTGTGACTATGGTTTCTTCTTCGTCTTCATTGAAATAACCGTTGTGGCTGGTGAGTATATTTAAATTAGGAAAAGTTTTTTGTAAATTGGCGCAGGTAATGGGTAAAGTCTGCGGTTTGGCTCCAATCAAAGCTATGCCAAAATTGTTTACACTGGCCAATTCAATTAGCTTATAAGCCAATTCTATGCCTGGTAAACGAGGAATACTTATTTTAGCCAATTTTAAAGATAAAACGATCGACGACCCATCAGGAATAACCAAATCAGCCTGGCCGATTATATTGTCGAGTATAGGATTATTTCTGGCCATCATTATCATTTCAGCATTAATGGTAACAATATGCATGGGTACTTCATTTTTAATATTATTCAGGCAAATCGCACAGGCTTTATTTAAATCGACTAAATCGATAGGGTAGCCTAATAAGCCTATACGTTGATTATCCTTATTTTTTACGATAAAATTATTCATTGTTGATTAAGCGTCGATTAACCTTTCTAATTGGTTCTTATTTAAATTACAATTTTCCTTAAATTTTACCAGATATGATTTGTACAAGTCTAGTTGAGGTTTATCTATAGCCGATTTTAAAGTATCTTTCATATTTACCCGGCTTAAATCAGGAATTAAAATAAATGGTAAATTTAATTGCTTTAACAAAGCGGTAACTTTTGGGTCGTAAGATAGGCCGAAAACATTAATACCACATTTTAAACTCAATATCAAAGCGTGCAAACGCATGGCTATGACAAGGTGAAATTCTTTGAATATGTCTAAATAATAGCTAGGCGTTATATCTTTAGGATAGACTGTTAATACTTCACAGGCTATATTTTTATTAAGTAAAGCGCTAAATTCTAACAAAATGTCGTAATCTTGGTCTTTTTGTAAAGGCAGTAAAACAATTACAAAATTGTCGCTTAAAATTTCATTAAGACTTTCAGCCAGGTTCAACAATCCCTTTTGGTCAAGGTGAGTGTCTGTTCGCAAAGATACACCGATTAATTTACTATTGGGGTAGTTTTCTTTGATGGCCTGTATATTACTTAAATTATCAGGATAGGTTTGCAGCTTTGATAAACCCCAAACAGGGTCAGCCGTTAACAGGGTTTTTAAATCGAAACTGTTGGCCATGGCAACCGACTCAAAGTCCCTTAAAGTAATTATATCAGCCATGCTAAGACTCGATTTAGTAATAAACTTAGCCCACCAGGAATTTAATGGACCAAGTCCTTGGGCGTAAATCAGCGTTTTCACTTTTACAAGTTTAGCCAATAAAATAATCAAACCGTAGTAGATGGGTGATTTAATACTTGTTTTATCTTGGAATAAACCACCCCCACCACTTATAAGTAATTTAGCCTTTAAAAGGGCTATCCATATCCTTGGAATATCATAACGATTTATACTGTCAACATTAAATACGCTGCTTGTATATTTGGGGTCGGCTGATAAAACCGTAATATCAATTTTAGGATTAATCTGTCTTAACTGTTCGATTAAAGATTCTAAGATAAGCTCGTCGCCAAGATTTTTGAAACCATAGTAACCACTTATTAAAACACTTGTCATTTAAAATTTAAATTTTTCCGATTATAAAAGAAATGCATTATAATTAATAATACTGATATATATTAATTAAACCATACTTATTGAATTTTTCAAATTTTTATCCATGAATACATCTTTGTTAAGTAATTTTCAGCCTGAAACGATAATCCCTAATGATATTAATGATTTATCGAATTTTATTAGCAAAAATAACTTAACCGATATAAGCTTTTTCACGCCCAAACAATATTTAAAACCTTTTACAAATTTAAATATTGATAAAAACAAAGTAGTTACTTTTATTGAAATGAAAAATTTAAACAAAATAATTAACTTTTATGAAAATGATTTGGTAATTACGGTTGAAACTGGTATCAAGCTAACTGAGTTAAACAGCAATTTAGCTAAATACAATCAGTGCTTTTACCCGATTAGTAATTTAGAAAGCATTGACGAAAACAAGAACTTTAAAGTTAACGAAATAAGTTTAATAGATTTAATTGCGTCCAATAATGGTGGCTTTTATGAAACGTCGACAGCAGGCTTGCGACATCAGATATTAGGTATTGATGCTGTTTTGCCCAATGGTAAAATTGTTAACGGTGGTGGTATTGTTGTAAAAAATGTAACAGGGTTCGATATCACTAAATTATTTATTGGCAGTCATAATTCTTTAGCTATTCCGGTAAATGTATCTTTAAGATTAAGAGCTAAAGCAAATTTAAGTGATTTTTTTATAATCAGTGATAATGAAATAACTAACTTGTTAAACATATATCGACAATTTGTAAATGATAATCTTAACATAGCTGGCTTGGAAATATTTAATTCCGGTTTTGCCGATTTAGTTAACTTGAAATGTCCTATACCAAATAATTATTTTTTAATTGTCCAATTCTACGATTCTAATATCGATAAAGAAAAACTATCCCAGGTTTTAGATAGCAAATATTTAATCACAAGTTTAGCCAATAATCAATTAAATAGCGATTATTTCAGTGGCTTTGCCATGTTAGACAATTATAATAAGCTTGAATTTTCTTTTGCACCAAATTGTCTAAAATTGCTTTTGGCAAATATTCCAGACATGCCATTTTTTTTCCGACCTAAAACTAACCGCTTATTTTATTATCTGGAAAATACTTGCGATATAAATAAAATTTTTGATACCTGTCAGAATTTAGACAAAGCAATAACATTAAGTTACTGCGCTGACTGCTTGTCATTTAATATAAAGCGCTTTAACCAAAATGACAACTGGGAATTTTATCTTTACAAAAAATATAAAGATTTTTACGACCCCAAGAATACATTAAACCCTTTAGTATCTTTTATTTAAACAAAAATGGCCGATTTAATTAATACCAGTGAATTATACCCTAAAATAGACCCAGAAATTCTTGACTCGTGTATTCATTGTGGCTTATGTCTGCCAGCTTGCCCGACTTATTTGACCGATTATAACGAAAATCATTCACCGCGCGGACGCATTCATTTAATTAAAGCTTGGTCGCAAAAGCGCATTGAATACTCCGATAGTTTAAGCCAGTCGATTAACACCTGTCTTATGTGTCTGGGCTGTCAAACAGCTTGTCCTAGCGGTGTAAACTACGAAGCCATAATTGAATCAGCCAAGGTTTCGCTTATAAATTACCAAAATCCTTTTTTAAGGAAACTTACTGGCTTTGTTTTTAAATATATATTGCCAAATTACTTGGTTCTTAAGTTTTCCTATTATTTGTTAAAACTATGGCAATTTATAAATGGAAAGAAAATCTTTGATCTAATATTATATTTTTTAGGCAAATTTAAGCTAGAAAACAGTAAATTCTACGGTTTTTTTAATAAATTAAACGAATTACAATTGTTTTTGCCAGATCTAAGTAATTATGAACCATTTAACCTGGAAATCCATGATTGCAACCCTTGCACCAAGCCAAGTGCAAAAATGTCGGACAATGTATTAATATGCTCTCGACCTCAAAAACTCGATAAACAGTACGTTTTTTTTACTGGCTGCGTTATGGAAGTTTTCTACCATAACGTAAACCAGTCAGTTGTCAATGTTCTAGCCAAAAATAACATTGGTGTAGCTAATAATAAACAAACTTGCTGCGGCGCTTTAGCCTTGCATAACGGGCAAATTGACATAGCTCGTAAGCTGGCGGCTAAAAACATCGCTTATTTAGGTAGTAACCCGCTTGGGGTTATTGTTACGGGGTCTGGTTGCACAGCTATGCTCAAGCACTATGAAAACTTATTTACCCCTGATGATGGAGAAATTTATTCTAAAGCTAGAGCCTTTAGCCGAAATATTCAAGATTCAGCGCAAGTATTGGCTAAATTCGACAACTTAAAATTAAATTTAACTAATAAAATTAGAGTTGGCTACCATGCTGCTTGCCACTTGGCGCATGCCCAGAATATTCATGATGAACCGGTTGAATTTTTTAAAAAATTAGAAAATAATAATAAGGCTTACTTACAATTTATTCCCATTGAAGAAGCTGAATATTGCTGCGGGAGTGCTGGTATATATAATTTAATGAATACCCAAACGAGTCTTTTGGTCTTAGAGCGCAAAATGAAATTTATAAAAGAAGCTGGTCTTAATTACATTGTGACCAGTAACCCCGGGTGTTTACTGCAATTACAGACTGGTTGTGAATTATTTAAGGTCGACGTCAAGGTTATGCATATATATGAATTGCTCGATACACTAATTAATTAATCAAAAATTTTGACCAAAAATAAAATATAATTTTGATTGAGTGAAATTATAGGAAAGTTGTCATGAAATCGAACAAGCTTTTAATCTTTGACAATGATATTAGTCAAGATGCCTTAAACCATTATTTATCCAAACCTATTATTGCCTGTGATACCGAAACCAGGGGTCTTATGGTCCCGCGCGACAGACTATGCCTTATCCAAATTTGTGACGAAGAAGATTATATATCTGTCGTGCGCTTTGTAGGTAAAGAGGCGTTTAACGATTCTAAACAGCCTAATTTGGTCAAATTATTAAAAGCCGAATCGGTAATGAAACTTTTCCACTATGCTCGTTTTGACTTAAGTGTTTTAAAATATTATTTAAAAGTTGAAGTAGAGCCAGTTTTTTGTACGAAAATCGCCTCTAAACTAGTGCGTACTTATTCTGACAGGCATAGCCTAAAAGATCTAACCAACGAACTTTTGGGTATTACCCTAGACAAGTCAAATCAAACGAGCGATTGGGCAGCCAGTGACTTAACCCAGTCACAAATCGAATACGCCGCCAACGACGTCAAAGTATTAATACCTCTGTACAATAAACTAGCAGCCATGCTAAAGCGTGAAAATCTAATGGATATAGCCTGCGAACTAGCTAAGGCTCTAAAAATAGTTACGACCACTGACTTAATGGGTTATCACAGTATACTCGAGCACTAAAACAAATTTGTATAATTTAAATCAAAGGGTAAGCAAATATGGAAAAATTACTTTATGAAAAGTCTAGAGACGGTAGAATTGCTCATAAATTACCGGACATTGACGACAAACTACCCAAGTTAAACGAACTTATACCTAAGTTTGCGTGTCGCACCGATAAGATTGATTTGCCGCAGCTAAGCGAATTAGATGTGGTGCGTCACTTTGTCAATTTGTCACAACAGAATTTTTCTATAGACACTGGCTTTTATCCATTGGGTTCGTGTACTATGAAATACAACCCTAAAATAAACGACGAATTGGCTAAACTTGACGGGTTTTTAAATTTACACCCGAGCCAGAGTGAATCGCAGGTTCAAGGTCCATGAGAATTAAAGTACACCTCGCAAGAACACATTAAAGAAAGCGGCGGCATGGGCGCCGTAACGCTGCAGCCAGCTGCTGGAGCTCATGGCGAAATGACCGGGCTTTTAGTCATAAAAGCTTATTTTGAACATAAACGCGACAAAAAGCGTAAAGTCGTTATTGTCCCCGATTCAGCCCATGGAACGAATCCAGCTACAGCCAGTCTGTGTTCTTTTGACGTTGTAGAAATTAAGTCCAATGAAAATGGTATGGTTGATATAGATTCATTAAAAGCTGTTCTTAACGACAATGTCGCTGCTATCATGCTTACTAACCCCAATACGCTTGGTCTATTTGAAGAAGAAATAAACCACGTTCAATCGTTAGTCCACCAAGCCGGCGGTTTATTATACTATGACGGAGCCAATTTAAACGCTATTATGGGGATTGTTCGCCCTGGTGACACTGGTTTTGACGTCTGTCACTTAAACCTGCATAAAACATTTTCGACCCCACACGGCGGTGGCGGCCCTGGTGGCTGCGCTGTAGCTGTAAGAGAGCATTTGAGTAGTTTTTTACCTAAACCAACCGTCAACGTTGACAATGGCCGATACTATCTTAACTACGATATGCCGCAGTCTATCGGTAAAGTCAAAGGTTATTATGGTAATTTTGGCATCCTTGTTCGAGCCTACGCTTATATGCTAGCCTATGGTGGAGATGGACTAAAACAAGTAAGCAGCGACGCCATACTAAACGCTAATTACTTAAAAACGCTCGTAAAAGACTACTATCAGCTTGCCTATGACAAAACCTGCATGCATGAATTTGTGGTATCAGCCAGTGCCCAAAAAGAGCTTGGCGTTAATGCTAGCCAAATAGCTAAACGGCTTCTAGACTTCAAAGTACACTCGCCGACGATGTATTTTCCCTTGATAGTACCAGAAGCTCTTATGATCGAGCCAACCGAAACAGAAAGTAAAGAAACGCTCGATAATTTTGCCGAGATCTTGTCAAAAATTAACGACGAGATTAAAACCAACCCCGAATTTGTTCGCAGCGCTCCTCATAATACGCCTGTGGCTAAAATTGATGAGGCTATGGCCGCGCGCAAACTCAACTTATGCTATAAAAATAATTAGTTTTACGTAATTACGGCGTATATATCACATGATAAAAAAACACTTTCAATTATACATTTTGTCGATTCTGACATTCGTTTCGCTTAATGATTTAAGCCTGGCCGTAACAGCTAGCCATAAGTCAACTGATTCTGGCAGCCTTGAGCAATTGAATAAAGCTCAAAGCCTTGTCGATTCAGGTAATTACGACTTGGCTTTAGAATGCTACAATAAGGCCATAGCTAAAGACCCTCAAAACGCTGATTTGTACTATCATTTGGCCCGCTTGCAATATCGGATGAGGGATAATAAGGATAGCTATACTAATATTGAAAAAGCCATTGAATTAAAACCAGATTTTGCCAAAGCCTACGCTTTTAAAGCGTTGTGCTACTACGTTTTAAATTCAAATAATGAATCAGACGCGATAAGTAAAGCGCTAGAATATTTCGACCAGGCGTTTAAACTGGCTCCTAATTCGGCTAGTATTTATAGTTCACGCGGAATGTTTTTGGTTAATATCGGTTTAAAGGACGACGGTCTTAAAGATTTAGATAAAGCCATTGAGCTTGAACCAGATAACGCAAAGCTATACGAAAATCGGGCAAAAATATATTATGAAAATAACGATTTAGAGAAAGCCTTAAACGACAGCAACTCTGTTATAAAATTGAAACCTGCCGAATCAGGCAGCTATTTAACGCATGGTGTCATTGAATATAGCTTAAACCACAAGGATATTGCTAAGACTGATTTTGAAAAGGCTCTTGAGCTAAACGATAAAAATATTTTTGCTTTGCGAAAAATGGCTGAACTAGACATCGAAAATGGAAATATTAAAGAAGCTTTTACAAACTATCAAAAAATTATTGACTTAGACCCTAAAAATCAAAACGCCTATTTTGACTTAGGCAAACTTGAACTGGGGCAGAAAAATTACACCCAAGCGATAGACAGCTTTACCCAGGCTCTTGATCTGGACCCTAAATTTGCCGATGCCTTATTCTTTCGGTCCCGGGCTCTCGAAAAATCAGGCTTGTATAAATTGGCTATTAAAGACGTTACCGCGTTGATTTCTTTAAATCCAGACCATCCCAAATTATATATTTACCGCGGCAGTTTGTATAATTTAGATAAAAATGTTGCCGATGCGACCAATGACTTTGCTAAAGCAATAAGCCTCGACCCAAGCTCAACCAAAGGCTACCAGTTTATGGGTAACCTTGCGCTTGAACAAAAGAATTATCCAAAGGCACTAGAATCCTACAATAAAGTTATTGAATTAAAACCATTGGATAAATCTGGGTACTTATCTAGAGCCTCAGTTTTTATGTCGATGAAAGATTATAATAAAGCTTTAGTTGATTTAAACAAGGTGATTTCGATTGATCCAGAATGTAAACGTGGGTATGAAATGAGAAGTAAAGTTAAAACTGAACTAAATGATTTAGCCGGAGCGCAAAAAGATAAGGCTGAACTCGATAAACTCAATACGAAAAAATCGACTCAATAAATTATTTTAAAATTTACCTCAACCAAATGTTTAAGAATGTGGCTAATTTATTAGTCAAAATATTTTAGATGTTTTTTAAAATGTTTGCATAAATTATTTCAGCTACTTTTAAATTTTCATTATCAGGGCTGAAAATATTGGTATCAAGATTTATAAAATCATAGAGGCTTAAAATGATGTCCAAACAATTATTTTCTTCGATAACTGTCAGATAATTATTAAAATTTATTTCAACTTTGTGTTTTGCGATTAAATCATTGATTATTGGTAATAATTCTAAAAATTTATTTTTAGAAATTAAAATTGTCTCTCCAGAGTCTGGTAGAACTAAATTTTGAACCGGACAGCCATTAATCAAAAATATATTTCTTAGAATTGCCTTACTAAAATCACAGCGATATAGTCCACGATGATGCGATATTAAATTATCATCATAAGATTTTCCGCTAAAAACTATATTATTAAGATACCCAGAAAACTTACAGTCCATAAAACCGGATACGTTAAAATCTACCATATCAAAGCAGTTATGGTTTAAATTTGAATCGTCATCGTCAGATACAGAAGAATTTATTACAGGAAAACTGGACCCTGTAAAAGTACAAGTTGAAAATAATGGGTTTTCAAAAAAAGTATCGATATATTTTACATCAACAAATTTACACGAATTATAAACCGTGGTATTATTTCCAATAGAGCATTCAATGAATTCTGTCATATAGAAAGAAGTATTAACAAACGCACATTTAGTATCACTAAAATTTGTTAGTATCGCATAATCAAAAAAACAATTGCTGAAACTGGATTCTTTAATGCTTAAATCAAAAAATCTAGCGAATGAGAAATCGCAGTTTACAGCTGACAACTGCTGTATTTGACTGGAATCATTAGGAATTAGAATAAATCCTCTAAAGTCATTTAAATTGTCTTTTGTTTTACCAAATGGTGAATTGAAAAAATTAATGACATCAACAGACTTCCAGCGATCGATTAATTGTTTAAAATCATCAGTTAATGGTTTCATTGTTTGTAGTTTTTAATGCAGAATTCTTTGAGTCGGTTATAGCCAAGGTCAAATTTTTCTTGCGTTGTACTGAAGCAGATGCGCTCGAAATTGCTCGTTTGGCTCCATTTGTCTGAATTTAACAGAACATTAAAATCTTTGGCTAGTTTTATCCACTTATCACCAAATTTGCTTAAAATAAATAAGCCGCCACGCATTTGATCAGCTTGTGGTGTTAGACCATAGGGCAAGAGTAGGTCTATTAGTAAATTTCGTCTTAAAGCTAGTGTATTCTGTGTATTTAATAAATAATTGTCTAATTCGTCGTTAGCTTGAAAATTCTGTGGAAACTGTTTGTAAAAATAGCTAGCTGATTTTAAAGTTGTTTGAGGTGGCATACTGACAAATTTACTAATTAAATTTCGCCAGTTAGCATTTGGAGTAGTTAAAAAGCCAAATCTGATTCCACCAGCAGCAAAAGCTTTAGATAAACCGTCTGTAACAAAAATATTTGGATATTGTTTTTGATATGACAAAAAACTAAGATTAGGTTCAGGATAAATTTTATCACTTGGCTCAGACAATAAGTAAAAAATTTCATCACTTAGGATAAAAATGTCATTTTTTTGACAGACGTCTACAATATGCTTTATCTGGCTGGCACTATAATAGAATCCGCTTGGATTCGATGGTTGAGTTAGCCATAACAAATCAATTTTAGGTTTGGATATTGGAATATCTAAGCATAAAAAGCCATGCTCTGGTTTTGTTTCGATAATGTGAGTTATGCCACCATAATATTCAATTAATGGATAGATTACTCCATAGGTTCCTTGTGGAATTCCTATTACTGGTTTTCTACCGAGAAATTCTCTAAAACCAGAAATAACGCCACCTAAAAGTGGAAAAACGCCTTGCGACATAATTAACTGGTCTTGCGATAAATTAATATTACGTGTAAAATTAAGATAGTCAGCTATCGATTCTCTAGCTTGACTTGGCTTAATTATAGTTTTGTTATCAAAAAAACTTAATAACATTGACTTTATTAGAGTGTCAGGAGCGGGTAATTCATTTTCGCCGTAGTCGAATCGAACTAGATCCTTATCATCTATATTAACAATTTTCTCTTTAAACACCTCGTTAGATTCTAATTTTGTTAACAAATTAGAATTAATGTGAAAATCAAAAGTAGTAGTAGTTTTATTATTATTTAAATTGTCAAAATTAGGAAATGACAGGATTTCGTCAAAAAGCCATTCATAATATAGTTGTATTGGGTATGTAATTCTTGAATAAGAAAGTTCACAGCCAATATCTAATATTTTTAACCAGTTTTTGGGGCAATTTAGGATAAAGCTCAATTCGAGTTCGTGACTTACTATACTTTTAATGAGTCCATAAATAAAAATAATATTTGCCGGTAATTCATAATTTTTTAAAAGTTTAATTAAAATGTTACAGTTTAAATCAGAATCAATTTCAAAATTCACCGAGTCATCGATTATGTAAAGCTTATTTGGGTTTTTCTTTGCCTGGTCTATTACGGCCGATAGATCAAGTGTGGAAGGATTCAAAAACTCTATGGGCGATATAAGCAATATATCTGGGTTTAAAACATTGTCAAGTTCAATAAGTTCAGGTAATTCATTATTAGCTTCTATGATTGTAAAATCTATATTAATTAAAGCCTGTTTATATGTTTTAACCAAATTTTCGGACATTAAAACTGACGATTTGGTATCTTTCAAAAATTTAAAAATAATTGAAAGCAATTCTTTTCGCTCTGGCCCAATAAATAAATTATTGGCTGAAACGCTGAAATTACAGCAATTCTGCAAGAATCTGGCAATATTCTGACGTAATTTTAAACTGCCATATTCGTGTGGATAGGGAATTTGCTTAGAATTGTCAAACTGTTTTATTAAATGATTGCAAAATTTAAGTGATTCTTCGCTAATCGAAGAAAAATCAAATTCACTGCGAAACTTCGTCATTCCTAGACTGTTTAATGATTTTATAAATTTTAATACATTGTTATTATATAAGGGTTCTGATTGGTATACAGACAAATCATGATAGACAGGCTTTTTTTTATCTATTATTAATTTGGCTAGATTAGCTGATATAGACTCATTAGATTCTGGCGATATATAAAAATGAAATTTAATATTTTGATTATTCTCTACTTCTACCAAAGTATCTATACTGGTATCAGCCGCTTGAGGGATCCGTCTTGACCAAATAATTTTAGGTATCAAACCACGTCTTAAAAACATAGTTTCGATTATGTCTTTACCCGGCCTGCCTCCGATTACCAGAATTAATTTACCAGATTTGTTTAAAACCAGTTGTGATTGTTCGCTGGCTCTGGCAATTAATGGTAAACCAAAATAATCCTCTATAATTCCTTGTCTGAAACAGTAATTGGATAAATCTAGTAATTCTTTATTGGATGAATTATCTATATCAAGAATATTAGTATCGGGGTGAATTACCTGTGGTATGCAACCTATGACGAGGTCAAAAGTCTTCGATTCTGAAATTGGATAGTTTAATAAGTCTGACTGTACAGCTTTAAAGCTATCGACAAAATTAATTCCATTTTCTCTTAAAATAAAATCCCCATTAGGATTGGTTCCATTAAGCCAAAGATTCAGGTTAGCTAATAATACAGCAATAGAATTTATGTCAAGAGCTAATATAAATTTAACGTCAGTTTTCAATAATAACAAAAATGATATCCAGCCTGTGCCGGTACCTAATTCGGCAACGGTTTTATCTTTAAAGAGACTTGATTGCTTTAATAAACCTTCGGCAAACGTCTTACCCCATAGTTCGGGTATGAATACAGCGTCATTAACAAATAATTTTATTTTAGTATCACTATAATCGGCTGTAAGTTCATAGGCGCTTAAATTAAAATTACTATAGCTTTCACTGTCATTTTTAACTTTATTATAGAATTCGTGTAAATACAAAATAGCCTGCTTACATGACTTAGGATTATTAAGACAGGCAAGCAGGTATTTTAAATTGTCAATTAAATTATGATTATTGGTATTAGATAATTGTGGTAATTTATCTTGAATTAGCATAGTTATTTATAAAAAACGTCCAATAATATTGCTATATTTATTAGCTGTATAGATTATATCAAAAAAATCTAACCTATTACCAGACTTAATTTTACAAAAATGTCAGACGATTACCCAAATTACCTATTAATGGGCACATTTGTGCATTTCAGGTCCCATCATAGACCAAAACATGGCGTGGTTGACTTCTTTGCGTTGCTCAGGTGTCAAAACCCCCATAGCTTTAATCTCATGGTCGATTTTCAGTTTAGCCAAATCAGCTTTTAAAGCTAAAATCTTATCTTCTAATTCTTTAACTTTAGTTTCATCAACCGTTTGTGAAGTTAAAGCCATTTTTAAATGTCTTTTGGCCATGTGTAATTCAGCTTCTTTGGGCTCTAGACCATCCTTTAATTCATCTTTTAACTGCCATAATTTAGAATACTGTTCATCGCTTAAATTCAATTTGTCAGCCATCGGACATTCGCCAAACATCATCGGATGATGACCCATTGGGCCCATGGCAACTAATTTTCCACCAGCCAGGCCGGTTTCTTGTTTGGTTTCTAGACTATAAGCTTTATTGGCCGTAAATCCGGCTAAGATAACTAGGCTTATGCCTAGTACACTAATTTTTTTATTTAACATCGTTAATCTCCTAAGTAATAACCAAGTTCTTGTTTCCAAATCATTGATTCTTATCGATAATAGTTGTCTATAAGGCTTAATTGTTATAATTTATGGAAATATTAATAATTTGCCTTAATCGAAAAAAATATGTGATTTATATCTTAATAATGCGCCCTAGTTGTAATGAGTAAACCAGACTTAATTTTAGTTGGTGGATTTTTAATACAAAAATTCTTCTGTTGTGCTTCTTGATTATCGTCTAAAATATAACCAACCATACTAGTAGAACTGCCACCATCAAAATTAAGCGCGTTGGAACAATTTAAATCTTTAAATAAACTGGCTAAATCGCAGATTTTTATACCCAGTGAACTACTATTTTGACTTGGTCCGGCTACACAGACGAGCATAATTTTATTGTCCGAGGTTATACCAACGGCACTGCGTGCCTTGTTTAGCTCACAGCCAATAGAATCAACTCGTTTGCCATCGCTTGGATTAGTTCTTATAAAAGCTTCTTGATTGGCTGTGATAGTTGGTAATAGCTGTGGACCAGCCTGAATCGACCAAATTAGTTCTTCGTTTGGTTCTATCCTAGTATCGTGCGGACAAATTTTAAAAATGGTTTTATTTTTATAAACTATCATCCTCAATTCGCTACGATTAAATATCTGGTTTAGAAACGGCTTAAGGTTAGGGTTTTCAGTTAAATCACTGTTATCTCTAGGGTCGGCCATAATCTTATTGCCGCAGCCGATATAACTTGTACTTTTACCATTATTTAAATTAAAGTAACCGCCATTGATACCAAAAACAGCCTGGTTATTACTAATAACGCTAGACAAAGTAGTTGTTTTATCCAGAACAAAAGCTTTAAGTTCAAAAATTGGGGTATTGGTTTTTAAGACACAAAGGCTAACCTCACTATTATTTTGTGCCTTAAACTGCCATATCACCAAATCTTTACCGCTACTTGAATTAATCGATTTTATAGCCTGTTCATAAGATTTGTCTCTTAAATCGATAACTTGCGGATATTTTTGAAAAGCTTTGGCGTTTGAATTAAGGTTACAGATTATAGCTAGACAAATGAAAAACTTATAATAAAACTTCATAAATTATGTTTTAAGCCTTCTAGCAGGAAATAAAAAGTCAATTTACATAAATTGTGACTGTTCGGCAAAAAATATTGGTAATAGCTGAAGAGCCAAGGACAATTCACCATCTATTGACAATATGCCTGATAAGGCCGCCGTTGTGGCGGCCATTTTTCCATCTAAAATACTTTGAAAATCTTCGTAGCTAGCTGAAATGCAGCAGTCAGCTGAATTGAGGATATCGGTCTCATTGTCTTGGCTCGCGTCAAGTATTTCAATATCGAGTTCGCCTTTATTAATTTTTAATAAAAAAACCGAATTACCGTCGCCACTTAAATTTAATAAATAACTTGCCTGTAAATTAACCGCCGCCTCAGGTTTAAACCTGCTTTTAAGCTCTTCACAAGTATCTTGAAAAACCATTATCATTGTCCTTGTTAAATTAAAAACTTATTCAAGTATAATATCTAGATTATAATCTAAGTGTAAATTAAAGTAAAAATTAATCTTAAAATTATAAAAATGGACGCTAAAAACTTCAACAAAGCCAATCATAAATCGCGTGGTTTAGTCAAAATAGACTTAATTCTGTCTGATTTAGTCAAAACCCTAAACCTCATTGATTCAATAAAATTAACCCAGTTGCAAGAGGCCTGGCAAAGTATTATTGAACCAGAATACGTAAACTCAACCAAATTAATGTCACAGGATCCATCTGGCACAATCATCGTAATAGTCGAGAATCCAACCATTGCTTACGATTTAAACATGCGTAAGGGAAAGCTAATGAATGATTTGAGGTCCTTAGTAAAGGACGTAAAAATAACCAATATCAAGTTCGACTGGAAGTATTACCACAAAATCAAAAGTACTAAAAATATTTAAATTAAAAATAAAATTAATTTATTTACCTTTTCAAGTATTGGCGTTTATTGTAAAATTTTACTTTAATAACTGTGGCTATTGATACATTATAATTTAAGGTTGTCTATTGATTTTATTTCAAAACGTTAATAAAGACTACAACGGTAGGCCGGCTCTCATAAATTTAAATTTACACATTGGCAAAGGCGAGTTTGCTTTTTTGGTTGGTCCATCAGGGGCTGGTAAATCTACCCTAATGCGCTTATTGTACCGTGAAGAATTGCCTAATTCCGGCCAAATTTTTTTAGGCGGCGTAAATCTCAATAAATTACCTACTTTTCAGGTGCCAAGGTTAAGACGACGGTTAGGAATCATTTTCCAGGACTATAAATTACTGCCCAAACAAACCGTCTTTAACAATGTTGCTTACGTCTTAAGGGCTCTGGGTGTAGACGAAAAAACGGTTGAAAGACGGGTCGTTAGTGCGCTTAGCGTTGTGAATATAGAAAATAAAAAGGACGCCTTTCCAACCGAGTTATCCGGTGGCGAACAGCAGCGTGTCGGTATAGCCAGAGCCATTGTTAATGGCCCACCAGTGCTTTTAGCCGACGAACCGACCGGTAATTTAGACCCGGCCACATCGCTTGAAATAGTACAACTGTTGTCGGAAATTGCCCAAAGAGGAACCACCGTACTTATTGCGACCCATGACGAGCCTATTGTCAATGCTTTACGCCGAAGGGTTATTTCGCTGAATGGCGGACAAATCGTGAGCGACGTGGATAGTGGAGTTTACGAATTAAAAGGGAATAGTTAGTTTAAAATGCGAATTTTAAGAATAGTTTTACGGGTAGTCGTAGAAAGTTTCATAGCCTTAAAACAAAGCGGCTGGTCGAACTGGTTTGTCGTTAGTATCCTGGCTACGGCTCTGGTCTTATTTGGTTTTATTATGCAGGTTACCCTTACTTTAAAAAGCTTGGTCAATTCCTGGGGTTCGCAGCTAGAAATCTCGGTATATTTAAAAGATAATTGTAAACCGTACCCACAAGCTCAAGAAATCGGCAATTTAACTGGCGTCGAACAGGTGTTGGTAATTCCTAAAGAAGAAGCCTGGCAAAAAATGCGCAAGTCTTTTAGCGTTGCCTACGTTGAAAATCCTCTACCCAACACTTTACACGTTCGTCTTAAAAGTCCAATTTATGTCGAAAAATTGGTACCCATTCTCAAAGCCATGCCACAAGTCGAGAATATCCGCTATCCACTAAAGGTCGCTCGTATAATTAATCAGTTTCGTCGCTTTGTAGAAATTGGCGGATTGTTTGTGATGCTAGCTATGAGTGCAGCTACACTTATCGTTATCGGTAATACAATTCAATTAGTAATTCAGTCCAAGCAAAGAGAAATAGAAATTTTAAGCCTTATGGGGGTAAGCCACTTTTACATTAAAGGCCCATTTATCCTACAAGGTATATTATACGGAGCCAGCAGCGCACTTCTAGCTAGTTTACTCATAGCTGTCGTAAATATCAACTTTCAATCTTACGTACAGGTTCAGCTAGCTTATTTGGCGCCAACCTTGTCTAATAATCTATCTTTTGGTCTTAACCCTATCTATATTATGCTATTTATATTTGGCATCACTGTTGGTGCCTTAGGCGGCGCTTTAACATCGGGTAGATATATTAAACTATAAAACGCTTACCCCAAAAGAATTATTTCTGATACTTCGTGCTAACGTATTTGTCGATTATTTCAAGGAATTCTTGGGTTAAATTGTCACCGCTTAAAGTCTTTACGTGCTTACCATCAACGTACACTGGTGCTTTAGGTTCTTCGAAGGTTCCCGGAAGACTGATACCAATGTCAGCGTGTTTGGATTCGCCTGGACCATTGACGATACAGCCCATAATGGCCACTTTCAATTCTTCAAAGCCTGGATATTTTTTACTCCAACTAGTTTGATTAGTGTTTATATATTTGGTTACAACCTGCGTTAATTCCTGAAAATAAGTACTGGTAGTCCTGCCACAGCCAGGACAAGCAACTATATCTGGTTGTGTTACTTTAAGATTTAGACCCTGTAATATATGCCTGGCCACTTCCACTTCTTTTGTCCTTGATTCATCTGGCTTTGGCGTCAAAGAAACACGAATGGTATCACCTATTCCCTGTTTAAGCAAGATAGCCAAAGCCATACTCGAATTTACAATACCTTTTGTACCCATTCCAGCTTCGGTTAATCCAATATGCAATGGATAGTCACAACGGCTGGCTAACTTTTCATAGACGTCGATTAAGTCATTAACTTTGGAAATTTTGGTGCTTAAAATAATTTTGTTTGGTTCTAAACCAATTTTAATAGCCATAAGGGCACTTGATAAAGCGCTTTCAATAAGAGCTTCTTTTAAAACAAAGTTTGAATCTTGAGGCTTAGTCTTACGCTTATTTTCATCCATAAGTCTTAGTAATAAGTCTTGGTCGATAGAACCCCAGTTGACTCCGATTCTAACTGGTTTATCATATTTTATGGCAGCGTCGATCATTTGCTTGAAATTTTCATCATGTCTATCAAGACGTCCAACGTTGCCTGGATTGATTCGGTATTTTGCTAGCGCCTTAGCCATATCGCTATACTTGGTCAGCAATATATGGCCGTTATAGTGAAAGTCTCCGACAATTGGTATATCAATATTTTCGGTATTTCTTATATATTCAACTATTTTAGGAATGCTTATAGCGGCTGCTTCGTTATTGACCGTTACCCTAACTATAGATGAGCCAGCCTTATATAATTCGATGATTTGGTTAGCAGTTGACTTAACGTCACTGGTATCAGTATTCGTCATGGACTGGATAACAATCGGGTTAAGACCACCTATATATATATTGGCGACTTTAACGGCCAGCGTTTTTTTTCGTTCGAACATAGTTGATTAAGCTCCAGTCTGCGGCGACTGTTTGTCTAGAAATTTTTGCAAAATTATGGCGGCCGCCATTTTATCTTTGAGCCCTTTGTTGTTTCGCGTTTTTTTACCAATAGCCACAAGCGTTCTGACCGCCGAAACAGTTGACAGCCTTTCGTCTTCGTAGATAACCGGTAAATTGGTGTACTGGGCAAGTTTTTTGCCAAAAGATTGCGTTTTGACGGCCTGGTCGCCTAAACTACCATTCATGTTTAAGGGCAGACCGATTACAATCTCGACTATCCCATGCCGGTCAATAATTTCTTTTATCGTTTTTAAGTCTATTTCACTGTTGCGACGGTTTATCGTTTCTAGTCCAGAAGCGCTGATGCCAAGAGGATCGGATATGGCTACGCCGATTCGCTTGTCACCAACGTCAAGCCCTAAAATTCTCGGTTTTGAACCCATAATCGAATTATACCTGTATTTTTACGTCTATACTTTGCCAATAATCTAAACCATTTATGATTTTAAGACAGATTTTGAGAAAAAAAATATTTATATAATTAAATATATATAATCAATCTTACTTGTAATTTAATAATGTTTTATTTACCATTAAATTATAAGCGAAGATTTCCAAAGAATTCAATATATGAAACTATACCTTATACGCCATGGTATCGCCCACAACCTATACGAAGAAGATATAACCCTTGATAGTCAGCGTAAATTAACGAGCCAGGGTAAAAACCAGCTTAAAACCATCGGTACCGGTCTTAATCGATTAAAGATCCAGCCCGATATAATATGTTCTAGCCCACTGGTCAGAGCCAAACAAACCGCCGAAATTTTGGCTCATACAATAAATTTCCCCAAAGAAATACATACTATTGCGAGCCTAGCCCCAGGTCACAGTTATAGTGATTTGTACAAAGACTTAAAAAGCTTATTACCTTTTGAGAGCGTTTTCTTAGTTGGCCATGAACCGTGTCTGGGTTTATTGGCTAGTCATTTGCTGTGGACTAGTGATGAATTGAAGATAGATGTTAAAAAGGCGTCTATCATCAGAATTGATATTTTTGACATCCCACCGACAATGCCAGGAGTTCTTAAGTGGATAGTAACGCCAAAATTTTTCGAAAATATTTTGGGTTAAATACTATTAAAAACTAAGACTTTTCTTCATAGAGCTCGTCTAATATTGTTTCGAGCGTTTTATCGTTGATTTGGACGAATTCATTTTGGCTTTTCAAGTAATGATAAACATCATAAGTGGAAATATCTAGCCACCAGCCGTACACCTTAAGCTTTTTCCTGTCAACAGCCTCTCTGACAACTGGGATTGTATACAGGTTTTCCAACTGATGGATAACGTTCAATTTTGAAATCTCGTTATGCGCTGTTTTAGGGTTGATATCCTGGCTTTTAGGGTTAGTTGAAAATTCGGTATATACACTTTTGGCCTCACTAATCCAGTTATGTAGAAATGGCGTTTCAGGAACTTCTTCATTAGCCAGCAAGTACTTCATCGCTCCACATTCTGAATGGCCGCAAATAATAATATTAGGTATCTGCAAGTATTTAATCGCAAATTCCAAAGCTGCTAGTACTGAGCTGTGTTTTAGAGTATTGCCTTGATTAATATAGTTGTAAGGTGGGACTATGTTACCGATATTTCTTAAGACAAATAAATCACCCGGACCAATGCGCGTAGAAACGGTTGGCATAATTCGGCTGTCGCAACATACTATCATAAGAGCCTGTGGTTTTTGGCCGTTGGCCAAATCGGGAAATTCTTCTATAAATGACTTTTGAAATTTTTGTTTAAATTCGACTAAACCCTGAATAATTTTATTCATGAATTAAAATCCTAAGACAATAATGAGAAAGAATAATTCTAACACGTCTAATTTATACATTATATAGTGCAAATAATAACGTTTAAAACCTAGACCGACACGTCAAAATATTTTTATACAGCTTATGGTTGATTGCTACTTAGTCAAGCCCTATAGCCAAACAGACAGACTCTAAATAAGTTTTTTTTAGGGTTTACCGGTCTTAACTTTTAGATATATCATTATGGGGATATTTTAGGTTAGATTTATCGGCCACATCGTTTTTCTAAAGCCTATGCCTAGCCCTTATCCGCAGGCGCGACTTCTTCTGGGCAAGGGCCAGCGTCATACTGGCAGGGACAGACACCTTTTTCCTCAACGAAATCAATGGTTTCTTTAATCCGCTTAAGCACGCCTTCGTTGCTAGTTTCTCTTATATTGACAGCGACAAAATTTTTCTCGTTGAAACCCGATTCTCGCAAGACACGCTTAAATAGTTTCTTTTGGGCTTCTGGTGCGCATGCTCCAGATAGCACGTAGGTATTTTTGTCAGCCGATTTCATTATATCCATAAGGACTTTATTGCCACCCGCTCCACAACTTTGTGGGCTTGCTACGGCTTATTCTATGTTCAACTCTGATTCGGCTTCAAACGGTAAAGTATTCATATTGACGTCCTTAAAAGATGGGCAAAGACCCTCACAATTACACAGAACTAATTTTATTT
>JAJYFO010000164.1 GCA_021785395.1 bacterium
AAATATTCGCCCTCGCCGATAGCCTGCCTGGTTATGCGCGATTCTGAGTGAGACGAACCAAAGCTGTGCGGTGGGGTAAAACAGTCTAACCCTAAAGACTTAATGCCTCTTTTAGCTAGCTGATATATGGTGGCACTACCCATAGCACCTAGACCAATAACAATAGTGTCGAAAGAATTATTCATAGAAACGTTTTAAAAACCTATATTATCTTTTCATCCCTTTATTGTAAGGGGGTTAATTTGAGAAACTAGCGCCAACAAGAATTATTAAAATAAATTAATAGAACTTTTTGGTAGATTTTTCGGTCTATTTATGCAAGAGAGTATTTTTTAGGAGGAAAATTTATGCCAGCCAATTTAACCAATGACAATTCGATTTTATACGGCCTGCCCCAGTTAAAACTATCGTTAATGCGCAGGGCAGATAGTAAATCAACTAAAATCAGTTGCGCCAAAGACGTATTAAATTTTTTAATGCCTCTAAAAATGGCCTGCGATGAGTATTTTTTGACAGTGCATTTAAACCCAAAACTTGAAATTATCGGTATCCATGAAGTTTCGCATGGAACTTTGACCAATTCATTTATCCATCCCCGTGAATTATTTAAAGCCGCCTGTCTAGCCAACACCCACTCGCTAATTTTATGTCATAATCATCCATCTGGCTCGCTCGAGCCAAGCAACGAAGATCTAAACCTGACCATAAGGCTAATCAACGCAGCCAACCTTATGGGGTTTATAATTCTTGACCATTTAATCGTAGGTGGGGGTAAAATGAAAAAATATTATTCTTTTCGTGAAGATCAAAACCACTTATGGGATAATAATTTTTAATTCAACTAAAGGCTTAAAAGCTTAGTTTCTTTACCATTCTGAATAGGCAATGGTAGAAGAATTGTGAACGAACTGCCTGAATCGATTTGGCTATTAATATTAATTTGTCCATGGTGCAAGTCAATAATTTGTTTGGTTAAATACAAACCTAAACCGCTACCAATCAGGGTTCTTTTGCCGGCATAGCCTTGATGGAATCTTTTGAAAAGGTTATCGTCGATTTCTAAGCCACAGCCAAAATCCTGTACAGTAAGACTAGCATATGCTTCATTGCTGGTATGGGTAATAATGATAGAAGAATTTGGCTTGGAAAATGTGATCGCATTGTCCAAAAGATTAAATATGGCTCTGTAAATTGAATATCTATCGATAGCAATTTTAGTTTCAGTTTCTAATTTATTAAATTTAACTATCAGATTTTTTTCTTCAACCATAGTGGCTAAATCGTTTATACAGGACTCAACAACGTTAGATAATAATTCAAAATTAAAATTTATAGATAAATCGGGCGAATCATAGCGGTTGACATCGACAATGTTTTTGATCATAGACAATAAGTTATGGTTAGACTGTTTTAACTTGCTTAGAACCATGGCTTGATCTTTGTTTAAACTACCCAGACTACCAGCAACAATCGACTCGAGTGTCCTTTGAGCTCCGATCAAAGGGGTTTTAAGGTCATGCGCTAAAGTTGCAATGATATCCTCTCGCTGTTTAGCCAGCAACATCTTTTCGGTAATATCGGAAATTAACATCATGATATTGGCAATTTGATTTTCGGCGTTGACAATTGGCCAAATCGCGATATCCCAATAACGACAAGATGGATTAAAACTGTCGATGACTAATTCATAATTTTCGAAATGCTCTTTTTCTCCGTTTAAAGCGTTTGTAAATAAACTTGAATTGAGCCCAGAAAAAATTTTTAAAACCGGTCGGCCTATAATTTTTTCCAAATCATCCCTATTTACGTTTAAAAGTCTGGCTATAGTAGCATTAACTTCGATGATTTTTAGGTCAGACCCCAGTTTCACCACGCCAATCGGAGCATTGTCAAGCGTTTTCCTGGTAAGGTGGTTATCTAGAGCTAGTTTTTTAACGACTTCTTTTTGCACTTGGTTATGTTTTATGGCTTTAGAACAAATTCTTTCCAGGAGCTGGATATAAAAGTTAGCGTTTAATTCTTCGGCCATAATATGGCAGTCAAAACCGATTTTTTTTAAGTTACTAAACAGTCCAGAATCTTTGCCTGAGCCGAAAACTATTACGGGTAGTTTAAAACTATTGAGTTCGATACATTTTTCAAGGGATATTACATATAAACTTCTAACACTAATTAAAACCACGCAGTAAGATTTTTGGTAGAGTTCTTTAAAAGCCGAATCGAGACTCTGGCAAAAATCAAAATAAATTTCGCTTAAACCCAATTTTTTAGAAGCATTGGTCAAAGCCTCAGTATTAGTAATTTCGTTCGAAACCACTAATACCCTTAACGGGTAATTCAGTAATTGACTATCCATATCCATAAATTTAAGGGTATCCCGAAACCAGACAAAACGCGAAAGAAAGAAAATTATCTTTAAACCAACTCTATTACAAAGTTATCATACACTCCTCTTGACATGCAATTAACCAAAAGAGTGATTTTTTTTGTCTTGTGAGCGATTAGGTTAGTCCAATTTAGCGAAATAGCATGATAAAGCGGTCGTTTACACTAATTCGAAAGCAAACTAATTACTCGATCTATAAATCAAATAAGGCTTAACAGTTCGTTAAAATTATTTTAAATGGAAAGAAAGTTTACAAAACTACGTTTTTTTTAGACTAACTTATAATAAATACGTTAAGTGCGCATTTATGGTTTATAATTAAGGCTCGAATGTTTAATTTTTGAGGTTCTACCATGAGCTTAGCTTATACAATTTTATTGACCCTAGAAACATTACTGGGCATTTTTATGGTGATTCTAATTTTACTACACGCCCCTAAAGGCGAGGGCCTGGGCGCTATAGGCAGTTCGGCGGCTCTGTTTACGACCAAACGCGATGCTGAAGCCGGCCTTGACCGTCTAACTTGGATTGTCGCGTCGGTATTTATGCTTATATCTCTTATCTTAGGATTTGGCCTGATTCACTAAAAGGTTAATCTTCATGACGTTTAAAATGCCTGAAACAGAGCAAAAAGCTGATTATGTTAGGGCGCAGTTTGATCGCATTGCCAACCGTTACGATTTGTGCAATAACCTTGTTAGTCTGGGAATGCACAATAACTGGAAAAACGAAGCCGTTAAAGCGTTAAATATAAAGCCAGGTGGAAATTACTTAGACGTGTGCTGCGGTACTGGCGATTTAACTTTTCTTATAGCTAAACACATGGAAGGCTTGGGGTACGTTACCGGGCTGGATTTTTCTTCAGCCATGCTCGATATAGCCAATTTAAGGTTTACCAAATTAGCCAGTCAAGATAAAAATTTGGCTTCGATAGCGTTTGTCAGCGGTGACGCGCAAAACCTTCCCTTTGAAGATAAAACCTTTGACGGGGCTATCATAAGTTTTGGCCTGCGTAACCTAACCGATTTTACAGCTGGCCTAAAAGAAATTAAAAGGGTTTTAAATACTGGTGCCAGACTGGTCAACCTTGACCTAAACCATCCTAAGCCAGGTTTATTCACGACTTTTTACCAAATTTACTTTAACAACGTAGTGCCCGTAATCGGTGAAATCTTTCAAGGCGACCGAACAGCCTATACTTACCTACCTAAATCACTAGATACCTACCCTGATTCGAAAGGTATAAAGCAGATCTTTACACAGGCCGGTTTAGCCAATATCGAATTTAAATCGCTAGCTTTTGACACGGTCGGCCTGCACTGGGGTGATAATCTTGACTAAACAAACATCTAGAGAATTAGATGCCATGACCATAGTAGTTGGTGATATTTCGGCCGATAATTACATTGGTCCAATGGTCGCCAAATTGTTAAAACTAAAACCAGACTTAGAAATTTTTGGCGTTGGCGGACCGCAAATGGAAAAAAATGGCGTCAAATTACTTACCAATTGCAGCGATTTGTCGGTTATCGGAATTTTTGAAACGATAGCCCTGTTCCCTCGCTTAGCCAAACTACGGTCGCAGATTTTACAGCAAATAAGTGAAAAACGACCAAAACTAGTTTTACTCGTCGATTTTAGCGGGTTTAACCTTATTCTAGCTAAGAGCATCAAGGCCAAATTTAAAGACCTGCCCATATATTATTTTATTTCACCGCAAATATGGGGGTCACGCCCTTGGCGAATACATAGCATAAAGCAAGCAATCGATAAAATGTTCGTTATTTTTCCTTTTGAAGTTGATATTTATAAGAGCCATAATATTCCCGTCAAATTTGTAGGCCATCCGCTATTGACTAAAATTCAATTTAGCCAATATTCAAAAGAAAAATTTTGCCAAAAATACAATTTACAAACTGATCAGCCTATAATAGCTGTTTTTCCAGGCAGTCGCAAACTTGAAATTGCCAACATAACGCCCGTTTTTTTTGACGCCATTTGTGAACTAGCTAAAACCAAACCACAAATGCAATTTATTATATCTAAGGCTAACGAATTTTTAGCCCAAAAAATCAGCGACTTACTGGCAAAGAATAAAAACTACGCTTTATTGAAAGACAAAATCACCTTTATCGACTCATCCGACAATTATGAATTATTTAACGCCTGTGACTTAGTCTGGGCAAAATCAGGCACTACGACTCTAGAGGCAACCATATTTAAAAAACCACTTATCGTAGTTTATCGAGGGTCTTATTTAAGCTATTTTTTCTATCTAATATTCCGCCAGACCAAATTAGTTAGCCTGCCTAATATTCTTTACAGAGATTATATGACACCAGAATTAATGCAGAAGCGCTTTACGGTCAAAAATCTAATTAGTGATACCAATGATATTCTAAACGTGCCAGAAATTCGGCTCAATATGATTCAAATGCTTGAGTCGTTAACCGAAAAGCTAGGGCAAGGCAATTATATCGACAACCTTACGGCTGAAATACTGGCCTTATTCGAAACCAAATCGCTAGTGGGTTAAGTTAATTATGTCGGACATCAATCAAAGTTCATTGACTAAACCAAGTTCTGTAAACTACATAAGGCTACTTTCTTATTTAAAACCTTACTGGCTTATTTTTACGATTGGATTAATAGCAGCCATTCCAGCTGGGGCCATGGACGGAGCCATAGCCTGGCTAGCCGGACAAGGACTTCAAAAAATATTTATCGACGGGCGCCAACAGTATCTGGTTTACGTTCCTTTAGTAGTTCTAGCTATTGGTCTAATGCAAGGAGTATTCAGGTTCACCGAAACGTATTTTATAAGGTTAGTTGGGGCTTTATCGGTGCGTGATTTAAGAAATGAATTATTTGAACACATTGAAAAACAGCCATTACTATATTTTTTAAATCAATCGTCGGGTATATTCGTTTCACGCATGATAAACGACATAAATATAATCGAAAACGCTAACGCCAGAACCTTCCAGTCGGTGATAAGTCGGGTTGTTACGTTAATTTCGTTATCTGTTGTAATAATGATACAGTCATTTAAACTGAGCGTAATAGCCCTTAGTATTTTATCGTTTATCATTTTCCCTGTTATTTACTTGGGTCGAAAGATACGTCGCGCATCACGTAAAGGACAAGAAGCCATTGGCGATTTAGTCATGGTATTATCCGAATCAATACAAGGGGCACGCATAATTCAATCGTATAACTTGAATAAATACCAGGTGAATCGTTTTTTTGCGACCAATGAAAGTTATTTACACAATATGAAAAAAACGATATTTGCCGAAGCTATCCTGTCGCCAATTTTGACCATGATAGGAGCGCTGGGCATAGCCTGCGTATTATGGATGGCCGGCTACGAAGTTGTTCATAAGCAGATAACTCTAGGAGCCGTAACGTCATTTGTAATTTCACTGGTTCTTTTATATTCGCCTTTAAAAACCGTAGGTCGTATTAATGCTATTATACAACCAGCTCTTTCGGCAGCTGGACGAATTTTTGAACTGCTTGACGTTAAAAGCAATTTAGTTGAAAAAAAAGACGCTATTGCTTTGGCTAATATTCCACACGAAATAAAGTTCGACAGCGTTTATTTTTCATATCCCGAATCGAAAACACCAGTTTTAAAAGACATTAACCTATTAATTAAACCAGGCCAAATGGTCGCTCTGGTCGGACGATCTGGGTCAGGCAAATCAACGCTAGCTAGCCTTATACCGCGATTCTTCGATACCAGTCTGGGCCGTATTTTAATCGACAATACCGACATTAAAGACATTCAGATTCATTCTTTGCGTAGTCAAATAGCCATT
>JAJYFO010000165.1 GCA_021785395.1 bacterium
GTATATTGTAAGAAGAAGTCGATAAATATTGGGTTTAGTCAAAGCTTAATTCTCAATAGCTATTAAAAATAATTAATATTTTATGGGCTAAAACGATTCTTGTAAAGAGTAAAATTCCCATTTTTAGACGATTATTTTTAAAATTAAAAATAAAACTAAATATTTGGCTTAAGTTTACGCTTAGGCTTTAGAATATTCATGAGGCTATATTTATTTTTAGGGAGGTTTTATGCTTCAGACTGAATCCAAAACATATTTAGACAAGGCTTTGCTTCATGAATTAATCGACTGGATAAAAGAACTGAATAAGACTGGTGTATCATACGATACAGCGGCTCAAGTTGCTAGTGAGTTTTTTTTAGCTGGTATGATGGAATCATGCGATGACGAATTTGACTTGGACGATTTAGACGATGATGATGATGATGATGATGATTACGAAGATTAATTGATTTTCACGTGTGAATTTAATTAAAACTTTAACTTTTCTGATTGTTATATTATTTACCAGTTTTACAGCTGGGTGTAATTATAATAATGATTCGCGTAATTTGACAGACATGGTAGCCATTGAAGGTTCAACTTCTATGGCTACTATGTTAAATTTGTTAAAAGTCGATTTTCAAAAAACTTGTAACGATATTCCTGTTTCAGTGAACGACTCGTCTTCAAAAAAAGGGCTAGAGTCTTTGTTGAGCAGGAAAACCGATATTGCCGCCTGCTCGTATTTTGAAAACCCCAAAAAATTAAACCGAAATTTTAGAACGTACGTTATTGCTTACGACGACATTGTCGCTATCGCAAATCCAAGCTTAAACATAAGTAAGTTGGATTTTGGCCAGCTAAAGCAAATCATGTTAGGCAGGCAAAAATTTTGGCCAATTAAACCTTGTAAACCCGTTAATTTTTATATTCGCAATAATAATTCAGGTACATATGAGTTTATCCGCCAAAATTTGCTTAACAATAATAATTTTAGTCAACAGGCTATTTTAGTTAACGATTCAAAGGGTGTATTGGAGGCCATCGGTGGTGACCCTGACGCATTAGGCTTTATTAGCAGTTATAGTATTGCTAATAATAACAAAGTTAAAAGGATTACCATTGTTGATGGTGGTAAGACCGTTAATATTTTAAGGCCTTTATATTTGGTCTGCGACAAAAAACCAAAACCCAATACGCAAAAATTTATAGACTACTGTTTAAGCCCTAGGGGCAAAGAAATTATCAGGCAAAGCAATTTTAGGATTAAACCGTAAAATTTAGCTTATGATCTTTTTTATATGTTCTAAATTGTTCAAGAATATCGTAACTAGGCTAGGGTCGTATTTTTTTCCACTATTAGCCTTTATATCTTCAATAACATTTTCAAATACCGGGTTTTGATTACGTCCTCTTAACGGTGATACCTGTTCGTGAAAACTGTTAGCTAAAAATATTATTCTAGCATGCTGCGGAATCGCTTCGCCAGCCAAGCCTTCTGGGTACCCGTTGCCATCAAATTCTTCATGGTGCGAGTTGACGATTGAACTTAAATGTTTTAGATCTTCAAACGATTCTAATAACTGACTGCCTTTGGCGACGTGGTCCATTACCATCACTAGTTCAATATCGCTAAGGTCCTCGTCAGGTTTTTGTAAAAGTTGCTGGGGAATACCAAGTTTTCCAACATCATGCAATAAGGCTGCTAATCTTAAATTTACTATTTCCGCGCTCGATAACTTTAATTCATTGGCTATTAATTCGCTTATTTTAGCGATTATAAGACCATGGCTACTTGGATATTTATCTTTTAAGTCGATTTCTTTAAGCCAACTCTCAATTCGGCTGGCCGTTTTGGGGTGAAGATTAGGTGTGGCAAAAATATAGTCACTCAATTCATCGCTTTGGCTAAGTATTTGAGCCATTTTTGCTTTGGCTGCATTTTCATCGATTTCAATTGGCTTTTGCTCTAACGGCTCGACAGTTGAGGCGCGGTTTTCTTCGAAAATACTCTTGTCTTTGTACATTGAAGCTAATAAATTGCTTTGGCTAGCTTCTTTACTGATACCACGTTTCCCAAAACGCATTTTGCTTAAGCCTAATGATTTATTTTCACTATTTTTAGGGGTCGGAATCGAGTCTAGATTACCCCATTGAGTCCTTGTTTCTTCGGTAGCTTTTTGCGTTGGGGTGGGAATTGAATCAAGGTCACCCCAGTCTGACTGACTGGGAGCTGGTGCTTGGCTGGGAGCTGGTGCTTGGCTGGGAGCTGGTGTTTGGCTGGCAGCTGGTGCTTGGCTGGGAGCTGGTGTTTGGCTGGCAGCTGGTGCTTGGCTGGCAGCTGGTGCTTGGCTGGCAGCTGGTGTTTGGCTGGCAGCTGGTGCTTGGCTGGGAGCTGGTGTTTGGCTGGCAGCTTCTACTGTGGTACCGGTATCGAGTGTCGCTTCTATTTTATTTTTTTCTAATGGTTCAATAATTCTAGTTTCTTTGACTTCAATCTCGACTGTAGCCAATTCAACTTGGGTAATCTGGTCTAGGCTATTTTCGGAAACGTTTAAATCTTTAAGGACGCTGTCTATTTCACTTAGTATCTCACTTGCTGGTGCAATACCAGCGTCAGCAGTTGAGGCTTGAGTACTGGCGGTAAGCGAGTTTTGTGGGTCAATGGCTGGTAGGGTATTGGCTGTGGCTTTGGCTGAATCTGTTGGCTGGGCACTGGCAGCGGGTTTGATTTCGCTTACCGTTTTTATAGTGGGCTGAATTGTTTTTTCTGTTTCAACTGCCTTAACTACCGGTTTTTCTTGGCTAATTTTATTGACTTTAGGTTCGACTGGTTTGGCTTTAACCTGTTTGAATGAAGGTAGGGCCTGTTGACCCATGGCTCCTTTAAGGGCATTGCGGACAGAATTGATGGAATTATCACTTGTGTCAGCAATTTCTACTTCGCGCTGATATAACTGCATTATAGGAGCTTGATTCTTTTTTTCTATAGAAAGATTGTCAATCGCATTGGCTACGCTGTTAGCGATATTAAGTACTATGTCTATGTGGTTTTGAGTCCAGTACCTTCGATAATCACACTGCTGTAAAATTACACAGCCGTGCGTGGCGTTTTTTCCTTTCAGTGGAATCCCCAACAGAGATTTTACGCCGATTAGTTGTAATTCTTCTTGCACCGGGGACATAAAGGAATTTTCGCGACCTTCGTAGAGCATAAAAGGTGTTTTGGATAAAAACGTTTGAGCTACTATAGCTGATTTGCTGGTCGGCCATGATAAAGAGTGAAGGCTTTGAACTTTGTCTTGTTGCCAAAACTCGAAACATTTCCAACTTGAAGAGGTGTCTACCGTACATATAAAAATACAGCGCGATGTATTTAACATCTTGCCTAGTATATTAACTACCATAAATAGGGTGTCTGCCAAGCCCATGGCATAACTCATCATGGAGTTTATTTCCATAAGAAAACCGCTTAAGGACGTTTCACTTTGAAGTAGGCTGGCACTTTGCGCCGTCAATATAATTTTGGCAAAGTCATTTAAGATAAGCTCTAACGATTGAATCTCAGGCGCAGAAAAGGTGTTCTCGCGAATAAAGGTAAACTGGCCGAGGTTGCGGTTAAAAGCGACTAAGGGAAAGTCGATGGCATTATAGTTACCGTTTATATCTTTGGCCGACCCTAATGAATGAATCGAAGAATTATTGGGTTCGAGTGGATTATTCAGAAAAACCTGGCAATACTTAGCCTGGTAGCCTTTTTGTAATTCGTTGACGCCTGTTTCTACGAGTGTTTTAACGTCTTTTATTTGGCTAAGCTTTTGGATTAAGGGATTATTCATTTTTAGACATACGACCTTTTTGTCAGCTAAATTAATTATATATTAACTTTTACCAAATTTATACGGGTTAGTTCAGCGCCGATTCTAAAAAAAAATTAAACAAATCGGTCTTTTGCCAGATTAACCAAATCAAACACGTTTTTAGCTAGGTTTAAACCTGGTAAAGTATTAAATTCAACCCATTTAGTGTCAACGTTATTTAGCGTTAAATCTTGCGGTTGAGTGGGCTTACATAGATAAACAAAATCAAGGTGATAGACCAAATCGCCTTTTTCGACCGATTCGACAATTTGGGTGCACAATGGCGGGATCAAAAAAGTAATGTTTGAATCATCAAAGTGCGAGTTTACGTGTGTTACCACTATACCTGTTTCTTCTTGCGTTTCTCTGATACAGGTGTATTGGGGAAGTTCAAACCCTTCGACGTGTCCACCGGGCTGCGCCCAGGCTTTTAATTTGGGATGATAGACGAGTAGTACACTGTTTTTGTCGATTACAATCGAACTAGCTGTTAAATGGTAGCCATTATTTTTTAAATTCTGGGTTGAAATAGGCATTTTCTTAATATAGAATTGATCGGGCTAATTCAAGTAAAGATTCTGGTTTTCGGGCATTTTTAATGACCAGAAAATATTTGTCACCGGTTTGGCAAAGCATGAATCTGTTTTGAATTTTGTAAATTTGGGGATACGATTTATCTGTCGAAGGGCTAGACATCTCATATTCGTGGTCAATTTTTTGGCGTATTTTTTTAATAGAATCGCTATGGTCGAGCGAGGCAACGTATTCATCAAAAACTACACTGGCACTATCATGGTCTTTAAATTTTAACAGCATTACTTTCAGCCTTTCCTTATAAGGCTCTTCCATTCTGTAGTCACAAACAGCACCGGTTAGAAAATTGGCCAGTTTTAAGTCGTCGAATAAAGGAATTTTATATATGTAACGAGCTGATTCTTCACCGTTGATCAATTTTTCACTGCCGTCTATTTTTCCAAATGACGGAAGTCGTCCCAAAATATAGGGACTATCAGTTTGGGAGACAGTTAATTTAGAGATTTGTGATGCTAAATTAACTACGGCTTTTTTCTCTGTTTCATCTTCAATATTGCTTGTTTTAATAATTATAAAAAAATTATCCAGGCATAGCCACATGCCTAAATCATCTTCGCAGGAAATATTGCCTTGGGTAAAAGTATTTGTCGATCCATGCTTAAGAATAGAGAATAAAGTTCGAGCCGAGAATACATTTTTGCATTTATATACTTCCATATTTATTTTATAAGAATTATAAATGTATGTTTGCTTCAAAACTGAATCAACACCTGATTCTTTAAAAATTGGAACTAAATCTTTAGCTTGAGTGTTTAAAAAATCGCTAAGCGGCAAAAATAAAATGTGACGGTTATAGTGTTTGGCTAGTTTGTTGAAGTCAAAACTGTCTTTTGAAGCAATGTATATGCTGGTGCTATCTATAGTCCAATTTTCAAGATTTATATTTAAAAAAGATTCAAAATTTAGATTTTTGTTGTTATTTTCTAGCTGTCTTTCACTAGATTCTATTTTGACAGCCTGGCAAGAATTACAAGTCATCAATACTAATAAAAATAAAGATAAAAAAAATATTGGTATTGAATATGGTGTTACAGATGAATTAATTAAATTATTCTTCATAAAGAGCTAAATAGGGGATTTCACGATATTTTTCTACTAAATCTAGGCCATAGCCCAATACAAATAAATCATCAATGGTGTATCCGACGTAATCTGGTTCGAGTTCTAAAACCCTTCTTGACGGTTTATTTAAAAATGTAGCTATTTTAAGAACATTAGGGTTGTACTGTTCGCTTAGGTAGTTTAGAAAGAAGTGGGCCGTGCGACCAGAATCTATAATATCTTCGACGACGAGTATATTCCTCTGGTATAAATTAGGTAAGTCTAGATAAGGGGTCTGGACGACACCGCTGCTTTCTTTAGCCGACCCGTAGCTTGACAATCTTACAAACTCGAGTTGCCAAGGGTCTCGCGTATTTAGACTGCGCATAAGGTCGGTTAAAAAACACACGGCTCCTTTCATAACACCTATAATTACAGGATTTTCTAGATCATAAAAATCTTTACTTATTTGTCGTCCAAGTTCGATAACCCTTTCATTGATCAATTTACTCGAGTATAATTCTTTAAGTTTACCCATTGATTGGTTTTCCTGTTAAAAAAACGAATTTAAACCAATATTATAAACTTAAAAGTTTTCATTTATTGTTAAATCATATAAACATTGTCCACGAACAAAGGTTTTATCGTTAACAAAGCTATTTTTATTAAAAATTAACTTACTTAATATTTCGCCAGGTTCAAGATTTTTTAGGCTAGGGT
>JAJYFO010000166.1 GCA_021785395.1 bacterium
CCGGGGATAATGGGTTTGGTCTCACCCTGGTGACTAGAGTGCTTGCCACCGTGGCGGATAAGGTCCAGGTCCGAGCCACAAGAGCCGACAAACATTGGCTTAACGCGCAGTTTGCCAGCCGGAACGGTAGCCGGGATTTCGTGTTCCATAAGCTCAAGCGTGTTAGGTCCAGTGACTTTCCATGCTTGAACCTTCATAACGTCATTAGATGTCGTCATTTTTGCTCCTTTTATCAGATGATAAACGTTCGACCACAGGCAAGATTGCCTGTAGCTTTTAGTGTTAGCTTTTACAGAAAAAATAAAAATTAATAGGTTGTTAGCTTTACTGCTCGTTCGTCAGCCGCTGCTGGATTACCTGCATGAGCTTGGCGTCGAAAGTTTCGTAAGTGACGTAACTACCTCCTGGCAGATTGCTGGCACAGAACTGCGCCAATCCGCCGTTAGCGCCACTGGCCAAAACAAGGCCACCCAGCTTGGCACATTCGACTGCACCAGAAATATCACCGCGAGAATCGCCAGCAAAGGCGACTACCTGGTGACCGAGATCGCTTGCCTCACGCAACAGGCGACCCTTGTCGATGCCGTTATCCCCGTCATGGAAAAACTCGAGGGTAGGCAGCGGTCGATTCGGGAACTGGACGAGCTTGTTGCCGACGAAAAGCATGTCGATACCGTGGTGCTTCAGCATAGCCTCGGCAATCTGACTGGCGCCGTTGGTGATGCCGATAGGAGTAATGTTAGAGCGCTTGAGGAAGGCAAGGAAATCGACGACTCCGTCGATGAGCTTGTGCTGCGATTCAAGGTAAGCGATAACTTGCGCCAGAGATTTCGTGGCAAAAATGTCATCGTATTCGGCCTGAAGATGGTCACCATTCGTCATGGTCTTGGCCACCTTGAAAGCATGGTCGTAACGATGCCAGATTTTCTCGCCGGTAACCTCATCGGTAGGGCCAAATTTCTCATTCAGTTCGACAAGAATGTCAGACCAAATGGTTCCATCAAAGTCCAGACAGACGATTTTGGTGTTAGCTTGTGCCAGCACCTTGCGCCAGGTAGCTGTAGAATCAATAAACGGTGTTTGCATACGCTTAGACTCCTTGTTAGATTGTGGTTTCAAGACGTTGCCAGACGATTCTTGTCAATTCCGAGAATCAAGAGCAAATCAATACCAGAACAACAAAAATGCTGTCTTGGAAACGGAAAAACTGCTGAAAATCTAAACTACAAGATATGAACCTACGAAATAAAAAAAAATAAATGTGTACCTAAACCTAAGATAAAAACATTAGTAAATTCAATATTAATAATTTAATATCATGTATAAACTACTAAATATCCCGAGTTAACAATTAGTATATCTAAAATAGCTGTATTATTTTCGTTGTCAGCACAGAGACGTATAATCTAGCAAAATACTTTTAAACATTATATTTTCGCAGATTTATCAAATTTTCCTTGAGTTCTCTAAACAAGCTAGCGCAACTCAAATAATTGCAAACGTCGTTAAAAAGATATTTTTTTTTCCAATTTCGTGACTTTCCAAAGCAAAATTGTTCACAAACACTTTACTTCTCAACCACATAGGAGTAGTTTCATACTTACAATTTTTTCTTTTACAATTTTTCGAAGAAACCTTATTGATTCATTATTAATCTACAAATACGCCTCTTAGTTTAAAAGCTTTTATGCTTTTAAACTAAAATCCACCTTTTGTCCATTCGCATAAAAGGAGGCTTTACCCATCGACGCAGACATAAAGTCTGTCCTTCGCGATAACGCATATTGCAATGCAAATGCAACAACCAAATCAGCTTTTTTCAAAGGAGATTTTATGCTACATCTTATCCAGAACCATTTTTTAATTTTTGCCGCCATTCTTACGCTATGCGCTATATTAGCCGGTTTTCTTGGCTCATTAACAGGTTTAGGCGGTGGCGTTGTTATAGTGCCTATGCTAGTTCTTTTGTTTGGCGTCGATATTCGTTATGCTGCTGGTGCGTCACTTATTTCGGTTATAGCGACGTCATCCGGAGCAGCGTCTACCTACGTAAAACAACGCATCAGTAACTTTCGCATCGGCATGTTTTTACAAGTAGCAGCTACCATCGGTGCTTTAGTTGGAGCATTATTGGCCGGAGTATTTAATGCCAGTACCATATCCATAATATTTGGGGTGGTCTTGGTACTAAATTCGGTTCTTTCACGAAAATATAAAGAAACCGAAGATAATAAGCCAGCCGATAAATTGGCTACATTTTTTAGACTCAATGGGTCGTATCCTACACAAACTGGTGCCAAATCGTATAATGTATACAATTTGCCCGGCGGATTTGCCCTGATGTTTCTGGCTGGTACTTTATCCGGACTTTTAGGCATTGGCTCAGGAGCGCTCAAGGTACTGGCCATGGATGGCGTTATGAAAATTCCTTTTAAGGTTTCAACCGCCACCAGCAATTTTATGATAGGCGTCACCGCAGCAGCTTCAGCTGGAATTTATCTGGTTAGTGGCTTCATTGACCCACTTTTATGCCTGCCAGTTATGTTTGGTGTGGTAGTCGGGTCTAGACTTGGCGCCAAATTCCTCATAAAGTCCAATCCCAAGCACATTCGCACCGTCTTTATCGTCATAGTAGCCCTAGTTGGCCTGCAAATGATTTATAAAGGCGTTTTTGGCAGTATCTAAAGGAGGCAAATATATGAAAGCGAAAAAATGGACCGACGAATATATCGAAAACGCCGTCGCCAATATCCTTCACTACGGAGTTTTACTAGCTGGCCTTGTGGTAGTAGTTGGCTTAGGCGTCGTGCTGCTAAAGCATGGTGTCAACATGCCCACCCCAAATTATGGCAGTTTTAAGGGTGAAGCGAAAAGTTTAACTTCAATTACCGGTATTGCCAAAGGGTTATGGCAGTTTCGCGGTAAAGCCATAGTTGAATTAGGCATAATTACCCTGGTGGCAACGCCAATTGCGCGCGTAGCGTATTCTATCGTCGGCTATATCGGACAAAAGGACAGGGTCTATACGGCAATTTCAAGTATAGTTCTAGCTGTTCTTCTAGTGAGCATATTGAGAGCCTTTTAATTGGTGGTCTCTAGCGTTTTACCCGAGTCTTAACAGCCTTGGGGTAGGACAAGTCAAACAGTCAATCGTAAACAATGGAGGTGTACAATGAAAATCCAGGCTAAAACCGTACTGGTAAACCTTTCCGTAGCCAGCCTAATGATAATGGCTGATAGCGTAGCCTTAATAAGCCATGCATCAGGCAAAATTGTCTATATAGCTCTTATAAGCAGTCTAGCCTTATTGCTTGTAACGAATTTTCCGGTTAAATTCGGTCAAAGGATTGTGACTGCGATTACCCTGACGCTTAATATTATGGTAAGTTTGGTAGGAGGAATCCTAGCCAGTATCCCCGTTAAGCCAATAAGTCGAGTATTTACAGGGGTCACTTTAGTGGTAAACTTTATCATTACGGTAACTGGCGCAATTTTGATAGAGGCTATGGAAAACCTCAAAAGTCTATCTGTCAGAGCGTCCAACAACCTGTCTATCGCTACGATTATAGCAGTTACGACGTATGCTGACGTAGTCTATCATTGCCAAGGCTTGCTCTTGGTATACTTTGCTTTGCCGATGTGCGCCTTGCTCGTTTACCTGGAGTATAAAATCGCCGAGTTCAACAATGAACTCCCATTCGACAATACATCCGTGTAAGTAAACTTACCTTGTGTATAGAATCGATAACTATAAAACAATACTAGAGCTTAGGCTTTAGTATTGGCCGCTGACAGCTTGTATCGTCAGCGGCGTTTGATGTATTTTTTTTAGCGTAAAAAATACTAACTCATATAGTAAAAATCTTATTTAATATCATGAAATACCAAATAATTAACCAAATTGAAACATTTCCATTAACTATAAATTGACGATGACATTGCTAGCAATGCCCTAAAACATGGTGAATAATTAGGTCAAGCCATGACCGCTACCAACAACAAGTTTATACAATAGTAAACCTGTTACGACTATCAAGCAAAGTTTCGGGCGAAATCAACATAGAGAAGGTGATTAACCTACTCGAGCAGATTTTGGCCACAAATAAAACACGGCCAATTTCTATTATAACATATAGTCTAAATTAACAAAAAAACAATTGCTGAAAGAACATGGCAAGTAATACTAATTACCATGTTCTTTCAAGCAAAATAAGCTAATTAAGCGACTTTGTTAGACTGACTGGTCTGGCCAAACCCCAAATAATTCGTTAGTTCGTACAAGTCAGTAATTTTGAGGCAAGGTAAATCACAGCTACCGTATCTATTCTCGCGGTCCAGAAGAAGTGCTGGCAGACCAGCATTTTGCGAAGCTTTTATATCCTGGTCGAGATTATCACCAATCATGAGCGCTTCATCGCAACTGGTATTTAATCTAGCCAGGGCAACGTCAAAAATGCGTTTATCTGGTTTGGCCAAACCGACCTCACAAGAGGCAATGAATGCGTCTATGAGGTTATCACCAAATAAATTTTGGATATACTTAATGGGGAACTGCCATACGTTAGAGATGATACCAATTTTGTAGCCCGCTAGCTTAAGGCTGGTCAAAACTGGCAATACATCGTCGTATAGCTTTGTCCCGAGCGTGTCAGCTTCGACTACCTGGGCAAACCTGGCGAAATTGACGCTATAGCTTGAAACATTAAACTTACGACTCGTTCTGAGGACAAATTCGCTAAGGCTATTGGCTTTTGTCGTAAGACAATAGTCTAGAAATTCCTGCTGGCAACCAAAATGATAACCAAGGGCTGATTTGGCATCATAGATTGGTTCTCGACAGGTAGAATAGGCAAGCGTTCGGTATAGGTCAAAGAAAATGACTTTAACCGAACTAAAATCGTTGGTAGTTTTAGTGTTAGTCATATTAGGCTACTCTCCTTAGACAGGCTCAAAAATGGGCTAAACATAAAAACTAAAGAAGAAGGATCCAGACTTTAAGGATTTAACTTTGCGTCCGGGATATTCAAAACACGCTAGTTTTTACCCAAACCCCATTGCCTCACAAAAATGAGTATGGTTTTTAAGTAAAAGTTAGATTGGTAAATAGGTTTTGTAGTGTTTTGAAAAAGTTTAAAGAAAAAGATTATATACATTTAAACTAATAGATTAGTATTTGCTAACGCAAGCCATAGCCAAAGATTTAATGTTAAAAGAAATACTTACTAATGGCGGTTTTAAGCGAATGAAGGATTAACTTTTAAGTTAATTTCAAGTACCACAAGTTACATAGAACATTACATTAATTATTTGTGCAACAATTAATTAAGCTATCGCTAATTTAATTTTGCTAAAATTAGGAGTTGAACCGGAGAAAATTTATGGACAAGCCGAGAATTAATCTTATTATTTTTGACATGGGTCATGTATTCATTGACTTTAACTGGGAAGACGTAATCAATTGCTTTAAAAAATTAAAACCCAATCACACGATCGATTTTATAGAAATAATGAATTACTTAAGCAGTCTTGGCTACGAGGCTGGGAAAATAGATACAGCCGAATTTCTAGCCAGTTTAAACCAGAAAGCTGGACTAAACTTGTCGCTTGAAGAATTTACATTGATCTGGAATTATAGTTTTGCCGAGAACATCGAAATGGCCGAATTAATGTCGCAGTTAAAGCAAAAGCTACCGCTTTATTTGCTTTCTAATACCAACGAAAATCATTTTACCTACCTTGAAAACACCTTTAAAGTCAGCCGGCATTTCGATGAATTGGTTTTATCTTACGAAGTTGGCTACGTAAAACCTGAGCCCGAGATTTACCTTGAAACGCTAAAGCGCGCCAATCATCCAGCCCAAAACTGTCTTTTTATCGACGACTTACCCCAAAATATCGAAGCAGCCAGACAGCTTGGCATTAATACAATACTATTTGAAGGCTGTCAAAAATTGAAAGATAGCCTCGCCGAATATAACTTAAACGCCGTATAAATGAAAAAATTAACTCGGCATGGCAAGATTTTAAAACGAATAAAAACCATCGAAAATTATAACAATTGAAGAAATAAAAAAAGTTATAAATGAGCGAAGAGGTGAAAGTGATAGGCATTGATACTAACATTCTAGTAAGGATCATAACTCGTGATGACGAAAAACAGTCTCAAATAGCTCTTGATTATGTATCAAACAGTTCTA
>JAJYFO010000167.1 GCA_021785395.1 bacterium
ATCAATATATTTTATCACCTAGATACAGGCGCAAGCGTCGATTATGGCTAGTTTTAAGCGAATAATCTGCTCTAAAATATCGACCTGTTAAAAATCAAAATTAATTTTAATTGTTTAAATCTGTCGACCGTTATTATCATTTTGCTCTGCCAAAGACCTCTTTACTTCCTCTAAATCTTTTAGTTCCTGTTTAGACAAATTGGCCTTAGCCAATAAATCAGGTCGATTTAAATACGTTTTTTTAATAGCTTCAAAACGTCGCCACTTTTCTATTTTTTTGTGGTCGCCCGACATTAACACGTCTGGTACAGCCAAACCCTTGTAAACGGGTGGTCTAGTATATTGAGGGCCTTCTAATAAATTTTGATGAAAGCTTTCGTTTATTAGTGATTCACTTTTACCTAAAACACCAGGCAAGAGCCGAGCTATACTATCGATTAAAATTAAAGCCGGTAGCTCTCCGCCTGTTAAAACGAAATCACCAACCGAAACCTCGTGCGAGCAAATCGAACTAATCCTCTCATCAAAGCCTTCGTAATGGCCAGATATTAAAACTATATCCGATAAGGCGACTAATTCATTAGCTAATGACTGGTTGAAGACTTTTCCCTGGGGTGTCAATAAAATCACGGCTGAATTGGTTGTTAAAGTCAGTGATTCATAAGCCAGGAAAAAGGGTTCTGGCTTTAATACCATGCCGTATCCACCGCCATATGGCTTATCATCAACTCTTTTGTAATTATCTTGACAAAATGCCCTAGGATTAACCGTTCTAACCGTAAAACAATTTTGGGCATGCCCGCGACCTATAATACTAGTCCTACAATAACTATCTATTAAATCTGGGAATAGCGTGATTACATGAAAGTTTAGCATTATTTTAATATAGCACAAAAAAAAGAACAAAGGCAAAAACCTTTGTTCTGAAATAAGTGAATTGAATTGTTTGTTTAACCTAATACATTAAGTAAAATTAGATATTATCTTTTCTTACCAGATTTCTTGCCTGATTTTTTGGCGGCAGCTTTTTTAGCAGCTGGCTTGGCTGCGGCTTTTTTAGCGGCTGGCTTAGCAGCTGGCTTAGCTTTAGCAACATTTAATGGGGCTTGTTTAGTGCGACCATTTACAATGTCTTTGAGTTCTTTACCGGCACGGAAAGCAGGAACTTTAGCAGCAGCAATTTTTAATGGAGCTAAGGTCCTGGGGTTTCTGCCAGTACGGGCTTTACGTTGACGACGTTCAAAAGTACCAAAACCTACTAAGGTTACTCTGTCGCCTTTGGATAATGCACCAGTTACGGTGTGAAGTAAAGCAGTTAACGTTCTGGTTACTTCGGATTTGGGTTGCCCCGTTGCGCTTGATATAGAATCAACGAGCTCGGCTCGATTCATATGATTTCCTCCTTGTAAAAATAAAAATTTCAATTCACAATTTAAGATAATAGCACTATCTTAAAAAAATACAAGTGTTTAAGCCTATTTAAAATAAAAATTTCCAAAAAATTTTATTTTTATTTCAAACCTAATAATTACAAGCTTTTGATGAACCTTCAAAACAGCCTGGATATCAATATCTCAATCAAAGCAATCGATTCTATATGATTTTTGTATATTTATTGGCTATAAGCAATTAATTCAAAAAGTTTACAAAACTGCTTATTTATCGTATTTAAAAAACAAATCACCCTCAAATAAATATTTTATTAAAAAAGATTGTATACTAGTACAATGTCAATTAGGTCTTAAAACAGGGTTTTACAATGAAATTAAAATTTATAATTATCATAATCGGATTCAGCATCCTTTTAAATGACGGCAAGGCCTTGGCACAATCTAGTTCAAGCACAAACATAACAAAAGCAGCGTCAGTCAAGTCAACTAACCAATCAGTTAATAACGGGGTAAAACCCAAGGCGGCTGGCAGTCAAACAACAATAAAAGATTTGACCAAGGCTCAAATAAATTACGACTGGCCAATGTTTTTACACGACCCCGAGCATACCGGCAGATATCAAGGTTTAGTTAATAAACCGTTTGCTGGCAAATTATTCTGGTCGTTCCCAGCCGAAGGTCCAATTGACTCATCTCCTATCAGTCACAAAGGCGTTTTATATTTTGGCTGCGATGATGGAAGAGTTTATGCCTTGTCACAAAAAAATGGCAATATTATATGGGCCTGCGAAATTGGCCAACCGGTAAAATCTACTGGCGTAGTTGACGACAGCGGAATATTAATCATTGGTAGCGAAGATAAAAACATTTATGCAATCAATATAAATGATGGTAAAATCATCTGGAAATTTGAGACATCTGGCAGAGTTTCAGCCCAAGGGATTATCGTAAATAGTAATGTATATCTAGGCAGTTGGGACGGAAACCTTTATGCCTTAGACAAATCTACCGGCAAGCTAGTCTGGAAGTTTACCGGTCAAGGCCGAATTACTACGGCGTGTTCGTATTACAACGGAACCATTTATACACCCAACCACGATGGAATGCTTTATGCCTTAGACGAAAAAACCGGTAATTTAAAGTGGAGTTTTAAATCAGGGGGCAAAATTTATTCTTCGGTCTGCATCAAAAATGCCACGCTCTATTTTGGTAGCTGGGATAAGACATTCTACGCACTTGACGCAGAAACCAGCAAAGTTAAATGGAAATTTAAAGCCAGCGAATCTTTCAGTATATCTCCGGTCTGCGATGACAAATCCATTTACGTTGGCTGCGACGATTTAAAATTATACTCTTTTGACCTTAACGACGGCAAACTAAAATGGAAAACGCAAATAGGCAGCCCCGTACCATTATTATCGAGCAGTCCAGCAATAGTCAACAAAATGCTATACATGGGAAGCTCAGACAGCAACCTTTATGCCATCGATACCAATAATGGAGCTATAAAATGGAAGTTTAAAACCCAAAGACCCATAATAAGCTCACCAGCTATTAGCGAACACGGAATAGCTATCGGAAGTCAAGACGGGAATCTTTATTTTGTAAATTAAGGCAGATCCGGTATTGTGTCAATACTATCACGACCTCTGACGCTATTATATTCTTCAGCCGCCATTTTAGCTAAATTATTGGCATAGTCATTTAAAAGCCTGACTTGCGAGGAATTATTTTGTGCAGCTAGACCATCTGATTTAGCGGCTATTTTTTGGATAGACTGATTAGCCTCATTAATCTTTTTAATTGTGTCAGCTTGCCCACTATTACCTTGATTCTTAAAATTCTTGACTAGATAGTGGATTCGGTCAAGTTCTGATTTAGCATAATTTATGTCTTCTTTAAGGTCATCGACAGAATTAACGGATACACCGTTATTCCCGGGTAAAGAACTAACAGTTCGATAACTTTTTGGATAAGCATGCGACTGATGTCTTATTATATCTGAGTTATTGCGACTGTGCCTAGAATAAGCAGCCGAATAACTTGAATGCTGTGGGTAATAACCCGATTGCCCACTACTTTCAGATGCTGTACTCGATGAATAACCATAACTGGCACGAGAAATACTGTGGAGTCTGACTAACGGTTTTTTTGAATTATCTTCAAGCAAATTATCCAGTTCATTGTGCATTTGCCTTGTGCTCTGGGCACAGGCTAAACTTTGAACATTAACCATTAATGTAAATGCCAAAGTAAACATTTTAAATTCGATTTTAGGTTTAGTGATAAAATTGGTTTTAATAATAAAACGATGCAACATAAGCCACACTTCTAATTCGTTATAATATATAGAAACATCCTTAAAATTAGGTCATACTACTACTATAATGCATATCCGTAATATTTAAATGCCTGATTTAGTAAAATCGAGCCTATAAAATCTTAATTTTTTTTTATACTTTATCTAAATGCCAAAATCTAGTATTTTTAATCGATTTTCCAAAACCTTCACAATCGCAGTCAGCCTCTTAGCCACTTATATAAATTATGGTTTTGCCAATGAAACCATGGCGCCAGGCAATATTTCCCATACCCAGAAAGATACAAGACAAGCCCCACAAGCCAGCGTCAATTGCCAAAATAAAGATTCGAGCAAAGCCGTCCTAGAAAATGAAATCGTTGAAAATAAAGTACTTCAGTTAATGCAAGTAGAGATAAAGGTTAATGTTCCACATGTAAATAACGCCGTCAACTATTTCGCCTTCTACCCCTATCCGATAAAACCACCCACGATCAAACACCCTAAAAGTTTATTGCCAACTACAAAAGAGTACATCAAACAAAGTTTGACCAATAGTGGCTATTCTAACCGCAGCGGCAGGGACATTCCCTATCCAGCTGGCGGCTGGCGCTGGAAAGAAGCTTATACCAGAGCCTGCCAACGTTGTGACGCGCTTACGCCACACACATACCTTGAAGTGCCATTTTGGCGTGATAAAATGACGCCTTATGTACTTGAAGAAATTAACCGACTTAATAATCTTGAAATACTTAGAGCTCAAAGGTACAAAAAACTTATCGACATTTACGACGAAGACAACCGAGAGTCTGAAGCTAAAAGTGCCCAGTTAGGTATTTTACCGGTGAAAGTCTTAATGTCTCGGATGAAGCATGGCTTTGGCCGAATTGGTTACGCAAAACTGACACCTGGACAATGGTGGTTGGTTGGAACGCATAAGGCACCTGGAATTATATATTATTGGCAAGAACCCATTACGGTGAAAGATGAAAATAACCTTGACGATAAATATAAAATGGATGGGAAAATTCTACCCCAGGTTTTAGAATTGAACGAAGAAAATGCTATAATAATCGACGGAGCCTGGTGATGAAAATATAGGTACATGCAATGGACGAAAAAATTATTTATGATAAAAAGCCCTGTGTTTTGGAATTAGCCAAAGGGAGTTATAGCTGGTGCGCCTGTGGCCGGTCAGCCAAACAGCCGTTTTGCGACGGCAGCCATAGTTCTACAGATATAAGGCCGGTTAGATTTGAAATTACCCAAACAGAAAAAATGGCTTTATGCAACTGCAAACACACTTGCCAAGAACCGAGGTGCGACGGCAGCCACAGTAAGCTTTAGTTTTGACGACGACCCAATTAATTTATAAAACACATTATCTTTATGGCATTAAGGTTATCATTTCTTAAGTTTTACCTTGGCTTGGCCGTTATAATAAGTTTGACTAGCTTCAGTCATAAAGCTCTAGCGTATAATTTGAAACATGAGTTGTTTACAGCTGACCTCAATAAATACGTCCAAAACGGTCTGGTTAACTATTCTTTATGGCAGAAAAATCAGACCAATTTAAATAACTATTTAAAAGAACTGAGCCAAATTACAGCTAGCCAATTAGACAGTTTAAGTACCGATGAAAAAAAAGCCTTATGGATTAACGCTTATAATGCCTTTACGGTTCATTTGGTTTTACAGTTCTACCCAATATCAGGGAAAATACCTTATTATCCGGAAAATAGCTTAAGGCAAATAAAAGGTATCTGGGACAATTATTTCCTCGACATTGCTCAAAAAAAAGTCTGTATATGTGAAATTGAACACGACATTCTAAGAGCCTTTAGAGACCCAAGGGTTCATTTTGTAGTCGTACCCGCAAGTCTGTCGGGGGCGAAATTAGCCAACCACGCCTATACTGGTCAAGATATCGATTTTGACCTAGATAAAGCTAAAAACGAATTTTTGAATAATAATGACAACTTTAGAGTTGACATGACCACTAAAACCATTTATTTGTCACGCATATTTAAATGGTTTCCACTTGATTTTGCTATAAAATCTGGCTTAGACATTACCCATTTTCCACCCCCGTCTGACAAAGAAATTATAATTAGCTACATAAAGTCTAACGGGTCGACTGAAATACAGAAAATTTTAAAATCATTAACCAATGATTTTAAAGTCGATTTTCTAAAATTTAACTGGGGTTTAAACGACATCAAAGTTAAACAAGCTAGCTTTTAATAAGAAAAAATTTAAATATATAAATTGTAATAGCAGAAATAAACGTATTTATAACTGCTTTATATTAAATACCATAATAAATATGAAACTCTTATTTAACCTTAAATTTTAGGTTAATAGAAATCTTTATTTTTTTTGTAAGGAGTATTTCGTGAACGCAATCATTAATTGCAAACAACCATTAATTAACTACATACATACTAGATCTAAGAATTTTTTTTAGTATTCTT
>JAJYFO010000021.1 GCA_021785395.1 bacterium
GTTATTCTACCGTTGGCCTAAATAATCCCGAGCTATTACAGCCTTTTGTTGATGAAACAAATACTATAGCCTTGGCGCATAACGGCAATTTAGTCAATTTTTACGAACTAAAATCGCAGTGGCTGGAAAATCACAAAACGGTTCCGGTATCTGATTCTATGATGATTTTGAATTTATTGGGGGCAAGATTAAACAACGATTTTAGCGCCTCAAGTTTTTTTACGGCCGTCAAATACGTTATGGATAAATGTGTCGGCGGCTACGCTATAGTCGGAGCATTAAGCGATGGATCCATTTTCGCTTTTCGCGACCCTAATGGCTTAAGGCCTCTAATACTGGGGCAAAAATCAGGTAACAAGGCTTGTTTTGGCTTTGCCAGCGAAACCTTGCCGCTAGAGTTTCTTGGCTTTGACACTTACTGCGATGTAGAACCAGGCCAAGCTGTATTTATCGATCGAAACGGCATCAAGCACAGCCAAAGCATTGTTAAACCGTCATCCAAACCATGCATGTTTGAATGGGTTTATTTCGCCCGCGTTGAATCTACAATCGATAATCGAACTATTTACGAGGCCAGATTTGAACTTGGCGTAAACTTAGCTAAAATTATCCAAGCCAATAATATAAGTGCCGACGTCGTTTGCTGTGTACCAGAGACCAGCAGAATTTCGGCTCTGGCTCTGGCTCAAACCCTAAACATTGCTTACGAAGAACTTTTGATTAAAAACCAGTATATAAACCGAACGTTTATTTTAGACAGTGATAAAAAAAGGGCTGACGCCATTAAGTTAAAACTTTTTCCCATCCAGTCAAGACTTAAGGGCAAAGACTGCATTATCGTAGACGACAGTATCGTGCGTGGTACCACGGCCAGCCAAATCGTTCAGCTGTTAAGGCAGGCAGGTGTTAGAAAAGTTATTCTAGCGTCTACTTGTCCACCTATTATAAGCCCATGTTATTATGGTATCGATTTTCCTGATTCTAATGAATTGCTAGCCTATAATAAAACCAATAAAGAAATTGCCACGGCTTTGGGGGCTGATGAAGTGATTTTTCAGTCTATAGACGGGCTTAAAAAATCCCTTGCCCAAAAAGACCTGTGCGTTGGCTGCCTTACCGGTAAATATCCAACCAGTATTGAATCAGCCAGCAGTTTTACATTAACGCGAAACACCGACAGAGGAATGAATTAATAAACTCATGACACTATTACAAGAAAAGGGGATTAAATTAATATACGCATGACAAGATTACAGTAAAAGAGGAATTAATTAATAAACTCATGACAAAATTACAGGAAAAATTGATTTCAATTTATAATGGTACGTCTAAAAATGTCTACGGACATAAAGACCAGGCCGAAACTTTATTCTTTAATTTTCTCGATAACTATTCGGTTTTTGACTACGGAATTATGCCCGACACAATAGCCAATAAGGGCAAGGCGCAAAGCATTATGGCAGGGTATTTATTTAATATTTTAAATAAAGCCAGTTTTTACGAGAACTTAAAAGATAGTGCTATCTTAAATAATTACGACGCTTACTTACAGAAAAATCTCTTGGTCGAAAACAATTTAATTGATTCATATCAAAAAAACCAGCCAACGTCTCATTATATAAGTTTGAGCGATGGCGATAAAGATATAAACATAGACGAATTAAATAATATAAAAGTCGATAACGTATTTCTTAAAGTTAAAAAAGCCAGTAAATTTACTGCTACCGAGAATAAAATCTTAACCCAGGCGGTTTATTTTTATGAACACAATAAATCTAGCGATACTAGCATATTACCACTTGAAATTGTGTTCAGGTTTAAACTTGACCCAGAAAGCTCGTTTCTTAAAAGGTGTAAAAACAATTCAGATTACGCTAAATTATTTAATTTAAACGATGTCGACAAATACTGTAACGAAAACTTGCCTTACCCGATTATTGAATTCTTTTCTAAACTAGAACCTAAAGACAGGCTTTTAAGCTACAGTGAAGCTTCTATGATGGCCGATTTAAGCGCTCAAGACTTAAAACAATTAATAAATTTCTGTATGCTGATGGCCATTTCATTAAAATATATTTTTAACGACCATCAAATAGACCTTATCGACGGCAAATTTGAGGTTATAAAAATTACCAAAAATAATCAGACTTCGTTTATTCTTGCTGACAGTATTGGTCTGGATGAATTAAGACTAGAATACGATAGCACCACTTTATCTAAAGAAATTTTACGTAAGTTTTATAGGTTGACAGACTGGTTCAAGCTATTCAACCAAAATTCCAATAACAAAGACAACCTGCCACCAAGTTTAAGTCATCCGGTAAAAGAAATAATCGATAAATTATACGGTAGTGTGGTAAATCATTTACTTCAACAAGAAGTATTTCCTGACCAGCTATCGTTAAAAGATCTATGCTATAGGTTGAGGAGTATAAAATTAGAAAATGGGTCTTAATATCTTAGTTATTGGCTCTGGTGGTCGCGAGCACAGCCTTTGCTGGAAACTAGCCCAAAGCGATTTGGTCGATGCCATATACTGCGCACCAGGAAACGCCGGGATAGACCAAGAAGATAAATGTAAAAGTGTAGGTTTTGACGCTTTAAATTTTGAAGACCAGTTAAAATTTTGCCGGTCTAATAATATCGACTTTGTCGTTATTGGTCCAGACAACGCATTAGCCTCAGGGATAGTCGATTTTTATCAAAACAATAACATAAAAGTTTTTGGTCCGACTAAAACAATGGCTCAATTAGAATGGAGTAAGATTTATGCTAAAGAATTCTTACAAAAAAATAATATTCCCACAGCCAAATACCTAATTGGTCATGGTCTAGACGATAGCCTAAAGAAAACCAAGGCCAATAACTGGGTAAACGTTTTTAAAGCCGACGGTCTTTGTCTAGGTAAAGGCGTTTATGTGGCTGAAAATTCAGCTACGCGCGAAATAAGTTTAAACGATTTATATGACAATACTTTAAATAAAAATTACGACAGCAAAATTTTATTAGAAGAAAAATTAGAAGGCGATGAAATGTCTTTATTTCTGATTTGCGACGGGAAAAAAGCCTTGCCACTTACTACCTGTCGCGACTATAAACGCCGCTATAACAACGATACCGGTCCTAATACCGGTGGCATGGGGGCTTACTGCCAGCATGAATTGTATAATAATCTGGAAAATACAATTGACGAAAAAATAATAAAGCCAATTAATAAACTTATGTCTTGCAGTGAATTACCTTATACAGGCATACTCTACGTTGGTCTTATGCTGGTTAAAAATAATGGTTCTATAATTCCATACGTACTAGAATTTAACGCGCGTTTTGGCGACCCTGAAACCCAAGTCATGATGCCTTTGCTTGATTGCGACTTGGCCAAACTTTTACTTATGGCCATAGATGGTAATCTATCGACTGATTTAATTAAATGGTCGATGGCTCAAAGTGTCGGCGTTGTCCTTGCGTCTAACACTTATCCAAATTTATCGAAAGCCCAAGTTATCGAATATACGCCAGACAATACCAATAATTTCAAAATCTTTCACGCCAATTCATATTTTAACGACCATAAACTTTATACGAAAGGTGGCAGGATATTTACCTGTGTGGGTACCGGTAAAACCTATAAAACAGCTAGAGACACAGCCTATCAAAATATTAAGTCAATAAAAATCAAAGATACAAGTTATCGCAGCGATATAGCCGGACACCTATAAAAACATGGTACTAAATTTAGCAGTTATGGTTTCTGGACGCGGCTCTAACCTAGAGGCGATAGCCCAAAGTATTGTAGATAAACGACTTGACGCGCGAATCAAACTGGTAATTATAAATAATGACGAAGCTAAAGGTATAGACGTCTGTAAAAAATATTCGCTTAACTACGAAATTATCGAGCATAAAAATTTAAAACGTCAAGACCATGAGGCTAAAGTTATTGAAAAGCTTAAGTCACATGAATTAAATCTAATCGTTTTAGCTGGTTACATGCGGGTTTTAACCAAAGATTTCTTAAACTCGTTTAAACTAGACAATTGCGACCTATACCCAGTAATTAATATTCACCCGTCGTTATTACCAGCTTTTCCCGGCAGCAACGCTTACGAAGAAGCGTTTAACTATGGTGTTAAGGTTTCTGGGATAACCGTCCATCTAGTCGACGAAAAAGTAGACAACGGCTTAATTATAGACCAAGCTTGTTTTTACCGCGATAATAATGACAGCCTTGATGACTTTAAAGCCAAAGGGTTAAAAGTAGAACACGAGCTTTACCCTAAAGTTCTACAAGACATTAATAAAAATGGGATATATTACCAGCACAAAACGTATTATTTAAACCAGTATATTTAATTAAAAGGTTATTAAAATGCAAAAAACTTCAACCATATTTCTAGCTACCGTAATACCACATAAAATTAAAGAATTGGATTCTATTCCTTTATATTTTATAGCGCAAGACGACGATAAAAACTTTCTAAACAATGAAAGTCAAATCCAAAAAATACTCAGCAATAATGTTTCCGACAAGTTTTTGGCTTATAACCCCAATAACTGGGTAGAACTTCTAAATATATTAAAAAACCAAAATTACAGTCACTTTATTATAAAAAAGTTTCTGCCTGGGGTAACCGACACCAAAGCCAATACAATTAATGAGGTTTTCAACCTTTTTTCGTTACCACTACACGTAACCTGTGGAAGCGGTTTTGCCTTCAATGCCAAAAATATTAAAAATAAAAATAATTATAGCGAATATTTTAAATACAAATTATACAACGAGCTTACCGAAATAATTTCAGTTATCGATTTAAACGATACATCAACGTTTAACAGTCGGTTCTGGACAGAAAACACAATAAACAAAGACCATAAGCCCAAAATAAACAGCGTCAATTTAGACCTATCTGACGCCGAATTAATAGAATTAAGCAATTCAAAATTACTGGCTTTAACCCTAGCCGAAATGAAAAACATCCAAAAATACTACCAAAGTACTAATACCAAAAACCTGCGCTTAAAACTAAATTTATCGCCTAAACCCAACGACATCGAACTAGAAATAATCGCTCAAACCTGGTCAGAACACTGTAAGCACAAAATATTTAACGCAACAATAACTTGCCATTATTTTGACAGCGAGAATAAATTAATTGAAAGCAAAAAAATCAATAGCCTTTTTAAAGAATTTATAGAATCACCGACACTTGAATTAATGCCCGAAAAACCCAATTTGCTGTCGGTATTTAGCGACAACGCTGGTATTATAAAATTCGATGAAAATTACAGCGTTTGTTTTAAGGTGGAAACGCATAATTCCCCATCCGCGCTTGAGCCATTTGGCGGCGCGGTCACCGGATTACTTGGCGTTAACCGCGACATTTTAGGCACGGGGCTTGGCGCCAAGCCCATATTAAACACCGACGTCCTTTGTTTTAGCGACCCTTTTGAAAAGAAACCGCTACACGAAAAATTGCTGCCCAGTTACGCCATTATAAACGGTGTTCGAAAAGGTATCGAAGACGCTGGCAATAAAAGCGGAATTCCTTGTGTCAACGGGAGCGTTTTTTACCATACTGGATATCGAGCCAAACCACTTGTGTTTTGCGGTACAGCCGGGGTTATGCCGTTAACCATAGATAATAAAGAAACGCATAAAAAATACACTAAAATCAACGACCGAATCGTCATGGTCGGCGGTCGAGTGGGTGCTGATGGTATCCACGGGGCGACATTTTCGTCTATCGCCCTAAACGAAAACTCACCTCGATCAGCTGTGCAAATCGGCGACCCGCTCACCCAAAAGCGCATGCTTGACCTTATAATCAAAGCCAGAGACTTATCTTTAATTACCGGCATAACCGACAATGGCGCTGGCGGCTTATCGTCCTCGGTTGGTGAAATGGCCAGATTAACCAATGGTGCTAGTTTATACGCCGACAAAGTGCCTTTAAAATACCCCGGGCTTGATTATTGGGAAATAATCGTTTCTGAATCACAGGAAAGAATGACTGTATCTACCGATAAATTTGACGAGTTAAGTGATTTAGCTAGCGAATACGGTGTAGAAATAACCGATATAGGGTATTTTCATGACAGAGGGTATTTAGAAATATTGTCCAACGATAAAACGATAGCCGTCCTTGACTTGGATTTTCTCCACAACGGTCACAGTGATTTAAACTTAAAGGCCGATTTTAAAATCAATGAAAAATCAGCTTTTATAAGTGAAATAGAATATTTAGACGTTAAACAAGACAATAATTACAAAGCCAGTTTAAATGAAATATTGCTATCGTTATTGAGCCACCCCAATATTGCCTCTAAAGAACCGGTTATAAGGCAGTACGACCATGAGGTCGGAGGCAAGACAATTATCAAACCATTTACCGGACCCAAGCAAGACGGGCCAAATGACGCGGCCTGCGTTTTACCGTATTTAAATTCTAATTCTGGTATTATAATAAGTTGCGGAATTAATCCATTAATGAGTTTCTACGATTGTTATTTAATGGCCGTTTTAGCTGTAGACGAGGCTATTCGCAACGCTCTATGTGTTGGCTGCAATATGGACGAAATTTATCTATTGGATAATTTCTGCTTCCCTGACCCCATCGAAAGTGACACAAATAAATTGGGTCACAATAATTTAAAATGCTTGGTATCGATAGCCCAAGGCTTAAAAGAAGCGGTTCTAGCCTTTAAAGCACCGTTAATATCAGGTAAAGATAGTATGAAAAATGATTTTATTACTGACAAAGTAAAATTATCTGATATTCCGACCCTACTAATTTCAGCCATAGGAAAAATCGACGACATCAATAACTGTACTACAGCGTCATTTAAAAATAGCGACGACTATATATATCTTTTAACGGCTGGGAATCCAGGTCTAGCTGGTAGTCATTTACAGTCTATCTATAATTTAAAAACTAATCATTTACCTAATTTAAACCTTAGCCAAGCTAATTTGTTATACCACAAAATCAACCAAGCCATGAACGAAAACTTAATAAATTCTGCCCACGATTTAAGCGAAGGAGGACTGGCTATAGCTATTAGCGAGTCTTGTATTGGCGGGGATTTAGGCGCTAGAATTAATATAAGTAAATTATTCCAAGACGATATTTTAAACTCCCCTGAAACAATCAAAAATTTGCCGTTTAACGATAACAACAATGCATTTAAATTATTTGCCGAGGCTCCTGGTAGCATTTTAGTTAGTGTTAGCGAAAAAAATAAAAATACTTTTGAATCATTATTTAAAGACCATAAAACCTATTACTTAGGCCGAGTAATAGCTGAGCGTAAATTTATTGTCGAAGACGTCGATAAAAATTTAATTAACGCCAGTCTAGAAGAAATAGTCAAAGCCTATAAAACGCCACAACCCATCGATTAAATTAAATGACAAGGTAAAGATTATATGAGTTATAAAACAGGAGTTATAGAAGTAAATGAAAACCAAACCTAAAGCTTTAGTAATTTGCGCCGATGGCATAAACTGTGAAGAAGAAACGGCTCACGCCTTAAATAAAGCCGGGTTTGAAACGTCGATAAAATTAACCAGGCAGATTTTAAACGACCCCAAACAAATAAAACATTTTCAAATCTTCGTTATTCCTGGCGGTTTTTCTTTTGGCGATGAAATATATTCGGGTAAGGTTTTATCACTTACCCTAGAAAAACAAGTCATGCCAGTAATTATGGACTTTATCGACAACAACAAAATAATTCTTGGGATTTGCAACGGCTTTCAAGTACTAGTAAACCTTGGCCTCGTTCCAGAACCTGGCCTAACCGATACCTGTGTTTTAAACCACAACAAACAGCATAAGTTTATAAACCGCTGGGTCAATTTACGCGCCAACCACTCAATCAACAACCCATTATTACAAAATTTAGATATTTTCGAGCTACCCATACGTCACGGCGAAGGAAACCTTACCCTGAAAGACGATAATCTGTCTGGTTTAATAAACGAGCACGCAGCTTTATACTACGATAGCGATGTTAACGGCAGTTTCCATAAAATAGCTGGATTAACCAATAAAAATGGCAATATTTTGGGTCTAATGCCGCATCCTGAAGCTTTTGTAACAAAGTATCAACATTACAACTGGTCAAAACATAAGGATAATAATATTCCTAATCCAACGCCAGGATTTCAGATTTTTCTTAACGCCTACAATTATGTTAATTGCTAATCTAATAGGTTATAATATTGACTATACTAATAAGACAGCAAAAAAGCCAATGGACAAATTAACATATCAGGGATCAGGCGTAGATATTAGCTTAGCTGATAAATTCGTTAATTACATAGCTAGTGTCAACCCCAAAAACCAAAACACCTGGCCGACCAACGCCAATTACGCAAGTGTCTATCCAATAAGCGAAAATTTGGGCCTCTGTCTTACTACCGACGGGGTTGGCAGTAAAGTATTAATAGCCAGCCAGTTAAACAATTATGACAATATTGGCCTTGACCTGGTTGCCATGTGCGTCAACGACCTTCTTTGTGTTGGCGCTGTACCAACGCTGTTTTTAGATTACTACGCGTTTAGCCAGTTTGACTATACAACGGCGTGTAAAATCATCGATAGTATCATAAAGGGCTGCAAATTAGCCAAATGCTCTTTGGTTGGTGGCGAAACCGCTCAAATGCCAGACCTTTACCAGGCCAATCATTTTGACCTGGCTGGCTTTGCCTTAGGAACCGTAGATAAAAGAAATTTTATAGATGGTTCAAGAATTGCCCCTGGTAATACAATAATTGGTCTAACCTCGAACGGAATACATTCTAACGGTCTATCTCTGGCCAGGAAAATAATTCCCGAAAATAGCCCCTTATACGCCGAATTGCTCGACCCAACGTTTATATACGTTGAACCCATTCTAAATGTATTGAATCACCATGCCGATTCAATAACCGGAATCTGCCATGTAACCGGAGGAGGAATCACCAATTTATTTCGACTACACGCTGATTATGGCTACAAACTCGATCTTACCAGAGATTTATCTAGCCTTTATAAATTCTTAGCTGATAAAGTCGAAGCCCAAGAACTTTTTAAAACGTTTAATATGGGTTACGGCATGTATGTAATTGTAAATAGTTCAGCCCAAGAAATTTGTGCAAGCATAAATAAATCAGGTTTTTTAGCGCATATTGTAGGTGAAATAACCTCACAAGCCAATACCATAGAAATCTATGACAAAGCGCTTTCGCCACAAAATATAAAAATTACCAGGTAAAAACCATAGATAAAATGTCAATTTTTAAATTCAAAATATCAAAAATCCTAATTAACCACATTAAAAAAACGAGGTAAATAAAGTGCTTGCAGTAAATACAGATTCATTAATTGAAAAACTATCCCAGCGCAAAATGGTCAACGTTTTGGTTAGCGTTTATGACAAAACGCATCTTGTTGACTTTTTAAACGAATTAAAAGCTTTTACCGATGTCAACGTAATAGCCACTGGCGGAACGTATAAACACCTAAATAACTATAATATAAACTGTATTGAAGTAAGCTCTTTGACTAATTTTCCTGAAATTCTTGACGGCCGCGTTAAAACTTTACACCCAGCTATATTTGGTGGCATTCTGGCTCGAAATATGGCTTGTGACCTCGAAGTTTTAGAAAAGCACAAAATTCCCCAAATCGACCTTATAATAGTTAATTTATACCCGTTTTTAGAAAAAGCCAAAGCCAATTTACCGCTTAGTCAAATGCAAGAATTTATCGATATTGGTGGCGTTAGCCTACTTCGAGCCGGGGCCAAAAACTACGAAAACGTTCTGGTTTTATCTAACCCTGGTCAGTACGAAGAAGTTTTGAGCGTAATCGAATCTAAAGACAGCAAAAAAATTAATGATTTGCGCTTAAAACTTGCCATGGATGCTTTTAAGCTAACCAGCTATTACGACTCGCGCATAGCCGAATTTTATGACACCAGTAACAAAGACGCGAAATGTGCAACCCTTGAAATAGAATTACTGTCGTTAAACCAAAGTGAGGGCATAAAACTTCGCTATGGTGAAAACCCGCATCAAGAGGCTTATTATTTACCCAGGACCAAAAGCCACAGGTATAATTTTCCTCCGTTTAAACAATTAAACGGCAAAGAAATGTCGTCTAATAATGTCATCGATTTATACAGTGTAATCAATATTTTAAGCGAAGTTCGCAGCCAAGGCGCTTGTATTGTCAAACACAACAATCCATGTGGCGTTGCCTGTGCCGATAACCTTTACGACGCCTATCTCAAAGCCTATAATACCGACCCAGAATCAGCCTTTGGCGGTGTATACGGGTTCACTTCTACCGTCGATGAAAAACTTGCAAACTCTATAATTGAAAACTTTGTCGAACTCGTTATCGCTCCTGATTTTACCGATGAGGCTTTAAAAGTATTCGCCAGCAAAAAGAATTTACGCGTTTTGTTATTGGATAATATAAATATTCATAATGACGGTAAACACTGGTCTATTCGCGATTTAAGCGAATTTGGCCTCATTTTACAGCGCAACGTTACCGACAATATAGGTTTCAACGATTTTAAACTAGTATCTGGCGATAGCCTGACTGCCAAAGAAATAAGCGACGCCAAATTTGCCTGGGGTATAGTCAAACATATGACTTCTAACGCCATTTTAATAGCCAAAGACGAAAACGCCATAGGTTTTGGCATAGGCCAAACTTCTCGCGTTAAAAGTGTAAGGCTGGCTCTAGCTCAAGCTGATAAAGACGCTCAAGGTGGTATTCTTGCTAGCGACGGGTTTTTCCCCAACGTAGATAATATAGAAATGGCCGCTAAATTTGGCATTAAGGTAATTATCCAGCCAGGTGGCAGCATCAAAGACGATGACGTTATAGCAGCCTGCCAAAAAGCCAATATAAAAATGCTAATAACCAACCAACGCTTTTTCAAACATTAATCATGGCCAATTCACAAGTTAGTCTAATAATGGGTAGCGTATCCGACTGGGGTACGCTTAAATCGGCTAGTAAAATTTTGACCGACTTTGATATCGCCTACGAAGTTAGAGTGATAAGCGCACACAGAACGCCTAAATTACTGTATGAATTCAGTCAAAGCGCCAAAAGCCGTGGTATTAAAATTATTATCGCTGCTGCTGGGGCAGCTGCCCACCTACCTGGCATGACGTCAGCGTTAAGTATTTTACCGGTGCTTGGCGTTCCAGTTAAATCGAAAACACTAAACGGTATCGACTCACTTTTATCGATCGTTCAAATGCCAGCCGGTATACCTACGGCTACTTTTGCCATTGGAGATAGCGGCGCTATTAATGCGGCTTTATTTGCCGTAAGGATACTTGCCATAACTGACGAAATACTTACTCAAAAACTTACGCAATATATTACCAATCAAGAAAATTCGGTTTTAGAATCAGAAAAACAACTGTTAAAGGACTTAGACCTGTGAAAACGGTCGGCATTTTTGGCGGTGGTCAATTGGGTTCTATGCTAAGCCATAGCCTGTTTAAACTCGACGCCAACGTAGCTGTTTTTGACGAAAATACCCAAACACCTTGTAGCCGACAGGTCAATTTGTTTTTTGGCGAAAAATATAATGACCTGGAAAAACTTAAAGAGTTTAATAAACTAACCGATATTATAACTTATGAGTTTGAAAACATACCCTATGATACCATAGCTTTTTTTAAGGATAAATGTCTACCCAACGCCGATGTACTAAAAATATGCCAGAACCGCATTTATGAAAAGGATTTTTTGGCACAAAATGATTTACCCATAGTTAACTATTTAACAGTGGGTAAATTTGCCGACTTAGATAAAATAAATAATTCGCTAAATTTTCCCTTTATTATAAAATCAGCTTCTGGCGGCTATGATGGCAAAAGTCAATTTATAATTAACGACGAATCAGAATTTAATATTTGTAAAACAAACCTAAAAAATAAACCTGGGTTTTTCCCATGTATTGTCGAAGAAAAAGTCGATTTATACAAAGAAGTCAGTTTAATTATCGGACGGTCAATTTCTGGTAAAATTATAAACTACCCTATAATCGAAAACTTTCACAAACAAAACGTTTTAGCCTATTCTGTTTATCCAGCCCAAATTGATAATACTATTCACAAAAAAATAGTTGAATACGGTCATAAATTAGTTAAAGCGATAAATCTAACTGGATTAATAGTCATTGAATTATTTTTAAGTAAGGAATTAGATAACATAAAAATTTATATCAACGAGTTAGCTCCCAGACCGCATAATTCAGGCCACTTAACGATTAAAGCGTTTAATTACAGCCAGTTTGATTTATTGGCTAAAATTCTTTTGCAGTTACCTGTCTATAAACCCAAATTTATTCTAAACGGGTCGGTTTGCATGGTCAATATTTTTGGTGACAGTTATCTCAATTCCAAATCTGGTAATCTAAATTTAAACGATTGTTTTAAATGTAGTAATTTAATCGATTTTAACCTATACGGTAAGTTAAAACCAGCTTCTGCGCGTAAGATGGGGCATTTAACGGTTCTGTCTGAGAATAATCAAACGGCAATTAACCTTGGTTTAAATTTATTAAACTCACTAAGCAGCTAGTTTTATAGCTTATTTTGGTAACAAATAACTCCAGCCTTTTGACTCAAGAAAATTTTTAAAGCTTTCATAAATATTTATGCCGTTGTAATTATTAACGGCGGCGTAAGGCTTTATAAGATTTTCGACCGACTGTCCTTCAACAACATTTGTATAGACCCCGTCAGACGTGTAATAAGCTGATGATGAATGGCATAATACCCTGTTTAATTTATCCGGCGTATAGGTTTCGATGTCTTCTTGAATATTACATTTTATAATAGTTTTCTCACTAACATCAATATTAATTGATTTAAAATAAAGTACAACTTCATTAGGATTAACTTCAATAGGTTTAATTACCTCGTATAGTTTCAGTTCTTCGTATCCATCGGTTCTAACCGACCCTAAGCTTGGGTAATAAGTATATTGCCAAATTTCACTATGACAGTCACTTTGGTAACCCCAAAAGCTTTCTACCTCACTTTTGTACTCTATTGGTCCTTTAGCCGTAAAATCGACTTGGGTTTGGCGCTTAAAGGTTCCCGCCCGCCATTTTGGAATCCAGAACCAGCAAGCTTGTGGCGCAATTTGTTTTAGTAACTTTTCTGCGTCTATTCTTCGGCCGATTTTAAATTCGCCAGACAAAGGACTTAATTTTCTTGAGTGTTCGACTTTGCCTTTTAATACATAAGCCTCATCAAGCTTCGGTTCTATTTTTTCCAGTTTTGTCATTTGCGCCATAGCGATCGGCTTAAAAATAAAAATTAAAAACAATAAAAAAATATATTTAAACTTATTTTTTTTCATGTTTTTAATGACTTTTTACTTTTTCAAATATTCTTTTAAAGCTAGCTGGCTTAAATTATAAAACCTTGAACCAGGTTTTATTTTTTGTAATTCTTTAATGGCCTCGCTATTATCTTTTTCATCGTCTAGTTTTTCTATAGCGTCAAAATAGAGCGCCTTATTATATAAGTCTTCCATATCTGTGCCAGGAACCGTGAAAAAATCAAAAGTCGGCACGCCTTTTAAAATACTTATAGCTGCCTTGTAATTATGCTGGTTGATATTCTGCATAGCCGTGTGCGAAATATAAGTATTGATTAAACTGTAGGTAAAGCCACCAGCCGCTACCAATAGCCCCAAGGCCAGCATAACGTCTATAAATATAGGCTCTTTAAAGCTAAAGCCGTCTATCTGGCCTAGCCCCTGCGTCGTCGATAAAAGCTTTTTTCGGGCATTTTTTTCTTTAAGCAAATTATCTTCTTGCGCTTTTTTTGCCTGCTTATCTTCACTCACAATAATAACCTACCGAAGATATTCCTTTACTTTCTAAGTACCCATTATTTTTACTAATTTTCTAGATTTAAAATAATCTTTGCAAATCTTTTTATTTAACCTTCAGCTTCCTGCTCGGCGACCTGGTAACTTATCACGATACGTCTATCTTCCCCTTCGCCTTGTGACAGAGATTTAACCTCGGGGAAATTTGCAGCTAGGTATTGGTGGATAACCCTTCTTTCATAAGCCGACATAGGCATTAATTCAACGCTTTCAACGTCTCCGTTAATTACCGAAATGGCCGATGATTTAGCCAACTCTTCAAGTATTTCTTTGCGCCTAGTTTTATAGTCTAAAATGTCCACGATAAAAGACCTTTGGCTAATTCCGTTAGCTTTACACATTTGCCTGACAATAAACTGTAAGGCCTCTAAAGTCTGACCCTTTCTTCCTATTAGCCATCTAGCTTCTGACCTTTTACATTCAATGCGATAACAAACCGTTTCGTCTTCTAATTCCTCTTCGTTTATACTTGCCTCTATATCTAAAATGGCCAGAATTTTTTCTAAAAATGTTTTGGCGTTTTCATCCATTAAATTCATATTCATTTTTTAATATTTTTCTTCCTTTTTTCAGTTATTTCTGGTGTACTGGTCTCCACTGCGGTAGTTTCGACAGAACCGATATTTATAGTATTGCCCGACTCTAAAACAACCTTATTTTCTTTATCCTTATCGGCTTTAATCAAGAATTGTTGAACCAGATAAGACTGAATTGTCTGCATTACGTTCGAAATTACCATATAAATTAACACACCGGCTGGTATTGGTATGAATAAAAACATAGCCGTCATAGCAATAGGCATTGTTTTCATAGTCTGTTGCTGAATAATCTGGGCTTCGTCCATTTCTTCATTCGATTTTTTCGGTGTTTGGACAACTGTAAACTTTTGTGACAGATACATCGTTGCCCCGAACATAACGACCATGATAATAACATCGAAGTTTTCAGGTTTAAATACTGCCAACCCGCTAACCACTTTTCCTAAACCATGAATAAAGACAAAAGAATCGTTTTTAGCTATTCCAGGAACTTTAGCTTCTACCATAAATTCGCCAACGTGCTTGAACGTCGCCTCACCGTTGGCATTAACCTCGATGTCGCTGGCCAGTTCTTTGTCTTTAGACTTACCTAGCCAGGTTACGGCAAACCCTTGTGGTAAAACGCCTTCACTGGCTCTTACAGCATATTTAACGGTACTTCCCTGGGTTACGGTTGAATCACCCGGAAATACAACAATCTTGCATATTTGGCCGTTGGGTGAAATGTAATTGCAATTAGCTGACGAAGCTTCTTCGTGCGTAGTTAAAGACTTATTAGCACTATCTATAACTTTTACTTTTACAGGGATGACTTTATCAGCAAAAGGTGGTCCGGAAAACGTGGCGTATAAAGCTATAAAAACTGGAATTTGAATCAACAGGGGTAAACAGCCTCCCATTGGGTTAACTTTATTTTCCTTGTAAAACTCCATAATTTTAACTTGTAAAACTTCAGGTTTATCTTTGTACCTATCCTGCAATTCTTTTAATTTTGGCTGAAGTTTAGACATTTTCTGCATAGAAACCGTCGACTGGGAAACCAATGGCCACAGAATAAGCCTTACTGCTATAGTTAGCAATACTATGGCCATACCGTAACTATGCGTTAGTTTGGCAAAAAACTGCAAGCTTAATATCATTAAAGAATTTATAAAGTCCACTTTTTTCTTATCCCTTATGTTTTACTTTTATCCAACCAATCAATCCCACCAGGGTGTAAAGGGTTGCATTTTAATAACCTGATTATAGTCTTGACAATACCCTTTAATACTCCACATTTATCGATGGCTTCGTAAGCGTAGTTAGAACAGGTTGGGTAAAAACGACAACATGGCTGTCTTACAACATTTGTCAGCTTATAAAGCTTGATTATAAATAAAATGCTTTTTTTCATTTTTAACTATATTTTTCCTTTGCTAATTTTACTGCATTAATCACTTCATGAAGCAAATCAGTAAAGCTAATTTCTTTTAATTCTTTATTGATTACAAAGACTATGGCATACCAGTTTTTTATGTCTTGACTAAATTCTAAGTTACATTTAATCAGATTTCTTACCGCTTCGCGTAACTTTCGTTTAGCTTTATTCCGATTGATAGCTAGCCTGATTGTTTTTTTAGAGATAACAAAGCCTATTAATGGGTCTTTTGTAGATTTAACGACTTTTGCCCAGGGTAAAACAGACAACGTAAAATACTCGTTTCTGACATTTAATCTTTTTGAATAAACCCTTTGAAACAAACCACTTTTCTTTAACCTAAGCCCGGCTGGCAGCACTTTCTAATCAAACTGATAATTTGTAGCGACCTTTGGCCCTTCTTGCCTTTAAAACTCTGCGTCCGGCTGGTGTGGACATTCTTTTAAGAAAGCCACTGCCTCTTTTTACTTTACGTAATGAGCCTCTCAAGGTTCGTTTCATCTCACAACTCCTATTGTATACATTTACTATTTATAATTTATTATATTTAAATATATATGTTATCATTTATAAGATATTTTCGTCACAGAAGACGAATATATTTGTAAAAATATATATCTTTTATTCGCTAAAGGTTAATTATATATTATTTTTTACCCTCAAATTGCATTTTTTCAATTTTCTTAACAAGCTGGTTTATATTTTAATTTTCTTTAATCTTTTCTTGGTTTTTTATTAATATGGAAGCTAGCAACTCTGATGATATCCGCTTAATACCCAGTCCAGAAGATATTTGGAATTTAAGCAAAAATCTTTTAGTAAAAAAACTCTCTACGCCTGTTTTTGAAACCTGGGTTAAGCCAGCCCAAATCGTTTCTATAAATGCTAACGAAGTTGTTTTAGGTGTAAATAATGAATTTATGCGCTCAATGCTGGTTAATTACAAAAATGTTATCGGAGAAGCCATAAGCCTAATTCTCAAAACACAGATAGACCTTAAGATAGTCGTTGATTCTAATATTAAAAATAATGATTATAATGCAACTATATCTAGTATCAATTACAGCAAAGTCGAAAATACACAATTTACTCCAACCTCAAAAAAAACCTCTTACAATTATCAAATAGCCAATTTAAATGAAAAGAATACCTTTGCTAATTTTGTCGTTGGCTCAAACAACCAATTTTGCCATAGTGCTGCTTTAGCTGTAGCCGAAAAACCAGGGCTTGCTTATAATCCATTTTTTATTTATGGTGGTGTAGGTTTAGGAAAAACCCATTTAATGCACGCCATAGGTCATGAAATTTTAAAAAATTCTAACACTTTAAATGTAAAATACATTTCCTGTGAAAAATTCACTAATGATATGGTAACGTCTATTCGAGATGACCGTATGGTTGATTTTCGCAAACGCTATCGCCAAATAGACGTTCTTTTAATCGACGATATTCAGTTTATTCAAGGAAAAGAATCGACCCAGGAAGAATTTTTTCATACTTTTAACGCCTTAAGAGAAGGTGGGAAACAAATAGTTATTTCTAGCGACCGTTTACCAAAATCTATTCCACTGCTTGAAGAACGCTTACGCAGCCGATTTGAGTGGGGTCTTATAGCCGATATTCAACCAGCCGATTTAGAAACCCGTGTAGCGATTTTAATGAAGAAATGCGCTATAGATAACTTAGATCTCTCTAATGATATTCTTCTTTACCTTGCCAATACATATACAACAAATATAAGAGAGCTTGAAGGGGCTTTAACGCGAATAAGGGCGTTTACACAACTAACTAAAGAACCTATTACTATTGATAATTTAGTTAATAAAATTCTAAACTTACAAAAAAATAAGGTAAAAAAAATTATAACTGTTGAAAAGATTATAGGCGTTGTTTCCAAGTATTATAAGGTCGAGCCAAGTGAACTTATATCTAGTAGGCGTTCAAGCGATATAACTTTACCAAGACATATATGCATGTACCTAGCTCATGAATTACTAAATTTAAGTTTTTCTAGAATAGGTGAAGAATTTAGTAATCGCAAGCATAGCTCTATTGTATATGCACACAATAGAATTAAAGATTCAATAACTACAGATGCCGATTTAAATTTTGCAGTTAAGCAAATCATTGATAAAATCGAGGCTTAGCGCATTGTAGAAAACCAGAAGGTTTTTTGAAATAAACTTCATTATTATCTGAGTATAAAAAAATTTTTTTTCTTTTTTTCTAATTTTATCTTGTTCTTTTAGATACTTTTTCTACAAGTCAAAGAATCATATACTTATCGTTTTACCTAGTTTTCTACAAAAATTTGCTTTGCCTACTATTACTATTTATATAAATTACTTAAAATCATGAAATTCAAAAATTAAAAACAAATAAAGAGAAAAAACTTCGCTTTTATTGTAGAATTTGATAATTAACACAAAATAAGGCTTGAGGGTTTTTTATGCATTTTGCTATTCAAAAAGACGTTTTACTAAAGATTTTAAAAGATGTTTCAGGTATTTTACCTTCTAAAACAACACAACCTATACTAACATCTTTACTATTTGAAGTAAAAGATAACAAACTTACCGTTAAAGCGACAGATTTAGAGATGTATATCGAATCGCAAGCGCCAGCGATAGAATATGAATCAGGCTGCATAGCGATTCCAGGAAAAAAAATAATAGAAATAATTAGTAAATTATCAAGTGATTTGATTACGTTTAAATTAAACGCAGAAAAATCAGAAGTTTTTATTTCCTGCAAAAAAAGTAATTTTTCGGTAATTGTTTTAAATTCTGACCAATTTCCACAAAAAGAAATTAATATAGAAAAACAAGGATTTGTAGTACCTTTGGAAAGTTTTATAAAAGGGATAAATTTAACGAGTTTTGCTGTTACAGGGTCAGATTTAACAAGTGTTTTAAGTGGTTTATATTGTTCTATTAAAGAACAAGTATTAGAATTTGCTGGAACTGACGCTACGAGAATAACGTATAAGAAGAAAATATTATTTGCGCCAATTGGGTCAAAAACAACAACAACAGAAACATCTGAATCTAATGTTATGGTGATGGATAAAAACCCTGAGTTAGAAATAATTTTACCCATTAAAGCGTGCAATGAAATTTTAAGACTATTTAGTCATAAATTAACAGCAAAAGACCAAGCAGAATCAGTAACTGGAAAAAATATTGAAGAAATTAAAATAACTCAAAATAATGAAGAATTAATCTTAAAAACAGACGATGTTATTTTTTCAACAAAGCTAATAGCTGGTAGATATCCAGCTTTCAAAAGTGTTTTTCCGGAAAAAAATAAATTTGTATGTGAAGCCAATAAAGATGAATTGCTCAAGGCAGTCGAAAGAGTAGCTGTTATGTCAGACGAAACAACAAGTTTTATCAGTTTATATTTAAATAATAATATTATGACTCTTTTGTCAAATACTAAAGATTTAGGTAAAGCCAATGAAGAAATAACCGTAAAGTATGAAGGAGAAAAAATAGATTTAGCTTTAAAGACCCCGTTTTTATTAGATGTATTGAAACGGTTAGATGTTGATAACGTTTTAATCGAAATTAATTCACCGAAAGAACCACTAATAATAAGACCAAGCGGAAATGACGAATATAGTTATTTATTAATGCCAGTAAAATTAGTAGCGCATTAAAGATTAATAGATAGACTATTTTTGATATAATTTAACCTGTTAACTACCTGTTTTTTTGTTTCTTCTTTAGAAAAACTGTTGTTTATAGTAAAATTAGCTAAAGTCATTTTTTCTATTTGAGACAACTGGGAGTTGATACGATTATTTATTTCGTCGATAGAAATTTTATCTCTTTTTAGAAGTCGTTTTTGCAAAATGTTTTTATCAGCATAAACTGTCCAAATTTCGTTAAACAAATTTTGTAAATTATTTTCAAAAAGAAGTGGTATAAGACAGGCGATAAACTTAAAAGAATTATTTTTATAAATTATTTCGTTTATATTTATTAGAACTTGAGGGTGGACAATTTTTTCAAGATTTTTTTTGGCAATAGAATTGGAAAAAACTAAATTACCTAATAATTTTCGGTTTATAGAAAATTTATTATTATCTATATTTAACTTATATTCTTCACCAAAGGTTTTTATAACTTCTTCTTTTATCTTGTCATTATTGTCTAAAATTTCATGGACAATATGATCGCTGTCAATAACAAAAACATTTAACTCAGTTAAAATATTTCCAACTAATGACTTACCAGAACCTATAGTACCGGTTACACCAATTAAAAAAGGGTTAGATAAAGAAGACAAAACTAAGATATATTTGTTAAAATAGGATAATGAATAAAATTACGTTTAACAAAAGATTATATATTATCTGTTTATTTTTAGCTTTTTTATTAATAACTGTTAAATTGGCAAAGGCTTATGAGATAGAAGATGAAGAAGCGAAAAATTATATTAAAATTGGTGAAAAAGCCTATTTAAATGGTCAGACAAGCCAATCTATTAGTTTTTTTACGAAAGCAACACAAAATAAAAAATTTCAACATCTGGCTTTCTATAATTTAGGTGTTGTTTATTTCCATAACAAGCAAATAGCTTTAGCTGAAAGCATGGAAAAAAAGGCCATACAGTCTAACAAGTCATATATACCAGCATACATAGAACTAGGGTATATTTATCGGCAAACTGGTGAATTGGCAAAAGCAAAAAATATTTTGCTTGATGGACATGATATCAGTCCAAATGATCAAAATATACAAGAATCCATTTTCCAAATTAATCAGGAGTTAAAACAAAAATTTTTGGTTAAGTCAGAAACTAAGCCAGAGCCAAAACCAGAGCCTAAGCCAGAGCCAAAACCAGAGCCAAAACCAGAGCCTAAGCCAGAGCCAAAACCAGAGCCTAAGCCAGAGCCAAAACCAGAGCCAAAACCAGAGCCTAAGCCAGAGCCTAAGCCAGAAACTAAGCTAGAGTCTAAAAAACAAGGTCAATTGCCAGCGAAGGTTAGTAATAAAGAGTCTAGAACGCAAGAAATACCAAAAATTATGCCAATGCATGTTACAAAAGATGAAAAGAGAGATTTAACAAACGCTGATAATATTGTAAGAGACCATGTCCAGTTACCAGAAGTAACTCTAAAACCACTGATAAAATCAAAAAAAGCCGAAAAAGAATATTTAGACGTTGCTAGTCAATTTATGTTAGAAAAAAAATATCAAGAAGCAGCCGATAATTTTCATAATGCCTTTGAACAGAATCCGGAAAAACAAGAAGCGCTTTTTGGTGAAACAATGGCACAAATAAAAATGAATAATTTAACACAAGCAAAACAATTAGTAGAAATCGCTAATGAAAAGTTTCCAGCTAGTAACTTGACACTTTTAAGTATAGCCAATGTAGATATAAAAGAAGGAAATTATTTAAAAGCTAGAAATGAATTAGAAAATGTTTTAAAAACAGAAGAACAAGAAAAACCTAAAATTCTAGCAAAAGCATTACTAGCAAAAGTTTATTTAAATTTAAATGAGAATAATAATGCCCAAAAATTGTATCTTGAATTGGAGACAACGGAAAAAAATAACCCTAATATTTATTTTGGACTGGCTATAACTAGTGTAAGACTTAAAGATAAAGCTAGTGCGATTAAATACATAGACACAGCGATAAAACTAGACCCAAAAAACGAGCTGTATTTAACTACAAAACAGAAAATTCAAAATCTTACGGAAAAAACAGAAAATTAAAATTACTTAAGTAAAAGAACCAATAAAAATAAGTAATTAACTATTGACTTCTTGGGTTTTAATAACTTATAGTTGTCAATGAAAATGAAAAAACAAAGTAAAATACTTTTAATATTGTTAATTGTAGCAAATAATTTTGCTCTAGGTACAGCTGGGCAATGCGCTGAAATAA
>JAJYFO010000022.1 GCA_021785395.1 bacterium
TAGATATTGGATAAAATCGGCTTTTAAATCATCGCCATTATTGTCTTTATTAATTGGCGAAAATATTTTGGTTAAAAATCTAAAATCTACCCTTTGGTCTTGATATAGTGGCATGCCGTCTTTACTAAACCATTTCACTGACGAAATAGTTCTTATTATACCCGGCTTTATTAAATTCATAATGCCAATTTCTTCATATTGTTTAATATCTATAATTTGCCGCGTAAACTTATTGATTTCAAAAGTAATTGCATTAGCTTTCACTGTATAATTAGGATTTTTATAGTCACCATATTCTTCTTTGGTAATTATAGCTTTTGTCATATACTGCGAATAGTTATTGGCATTAATTTCACCAAAACTTGGTAAAGATTTTAATTCCCATACGTCATTATTTTTATCAAACTGAGTTCCGTAACTTACTTCGGTTTCAGATAGAAATTTACGATTTATACTAGTATCAAATCTATCTGTACTGTTTAAAATTAATTCCCAGTCGCGGTGCCAATCACCAGCCAACCAGTTGGGGATTTGAAACCAATTTCTTGATTTAGGTAACTGATTTAAAACTTTTTCCTCGTCAAATATATCTTTAGTATTTGTATTCATCTGGATAGTACTAAGACGATCGCTGTGGATGATACCATTTTGCAGTAATTCATTAGAAGGCATTTTATTGTTTTTGAGTAAATCGTCAAAAGATTCACAATTTTTGGGTATGTCTTTGGTTATGTCTACATGGCTTGTGTTATCTAAATTTTTTATTAAGTCGCCACTTAAAGCTACTTCTAGATCGCCGGTTAAAACTGACTTGTTATCGTGCCTTCTGGCTGAAACGGCTTTATTGGTTTTGGCTGAATTAACCGGTTTGTAAATTTTAGGCTTAGATTTAGGCTTAGACGTAAAATTATATTCCTGAACGTATTTATTTGGGCTTTGATTACTGGAGTTATTATTATTGTCGTTTGCTTGGCTAAAACATAGCGACAAATTAATAATATTCAGGCAAATGAAGATTATAAGTTTTAATAGGTAATTAAGATTTTTCATATTTATTAAAGTTGATTTTGTGATATGACAACCTTGTAAGATTTTTTGAATCGTGATATATGGTGAATTCGCAATTCAGAGCTAATATTGCCATGCTCACAGCGGTATTAAATTATTCAAGTTGTGGTTTTTTAGATATTGGATAAAATCGGCTTTTAAATCATCGCCATTATTGTCTTTATTAATTGGCGAAAATATTTTGGTTAAAAATCTAAAATCTACCCTTTGGTCCTGACAAATAGGCATACCGTCACTGGTAAACCACTTAACCGATGAAATGGTTCTTGCTATGCCAGGTTTTATTAAATTTATAATACTAATTGCTTCATATTGTTTAATATCTATAATTTGATTCGTAAACTTATTGACCCGAATTGAAAAACCACTATATTTAACTGTATAATTAGGGCTTTTACTGTCACCAGGCTCTTTTGTGATAGTTATCGTTTTTGCTAGAAGCGGTGAGTAATTATTGGCATTAATTTCGATATAACACGGCAAGTTGTTTAACTGCCATACGTCATTATTTTTATCAAATTGCGTTCCATAACGTATATTGGTTTCAGATATAAATTTATTATTTGTATTAGTACTAAATCTATTTGTACTGTTTAAAATTAATTCCCAGTCGCGGTGCCAATCACCAGCCAACCAGTTGGGGATTTGATACCAATCTCTCGATTTTGTTAACTGATTTAAAACTTTTCCCTCGTCAAATATATCATTAACATTAAGATTTATTTGGATAGCGTTAAGACGGTCGCTATGGATAATACCTTTTTGCAATAATTCATTAGAAGGAAGTTTGTTATTTTTGAGTAAATCATCAAACGATTCACAATTTTTGGGTATGGCTTTGGTTATGTCTACATGGCTTGTGTTATCTAAATCTTTTATTAAATTGCCACTTAAGGCTACTTCTAGATCGCCGGTTAAAACTGACCTGTTATCGTGTCTTATGGCTGAAACGGCTTTATTGGTTTTATCTGAATTAATCGGTTTATAAATTTTAGGCTTAGTTTTAGGCTTAGTCGTAAAATTATATTCCTGAACGTATTTATTAGGGCTTAGATTACTGGAGTTATTATTGTCGTTTACTTGGCCAAAACATGGCGACAAATTTATAATATTCAGGCAAATGAAGATTATAAGTTTTAATAGGTAATTAAGATTTTTCATATTTATTAAAATTGATTTTGTTGTATGACAACCTTGTGAAAATTACAGGCTTATGCTAATCTAATTATATAATAATTATCAAGGAAAACGATTATGCTATTTTTAATACATTCCTTAAAACCATAAATTGGGCTAAAACCTGTCTTATAGCTGTTGCTAAGTCAAGATTCTTATTCAATAATTGAGCGTGGCCTTAATTTGGACATAAGCTGCTTTGTTTTGTTGTTCTATATTGTGCTCTAGGTCGATATATTTGACCTGGAACTAGAATTTTTATTAACTTAATTGTAGTCTTGCACAGCCAAATCTCTTTATTTAAATAGATTTATGTTTATTAAATCTATTATTTGATCATTAGTTTCAGGGAGGAATTTATGATGAAATTCAATTTGCCCAAAAATATCGGATTTATTCGGTCTAAAAATTACGTAAATGAGTTTAGACTTTCAAATGGACTAAAAATAATTACCAGTCAAAATAATGACGTACCTGATATTTGCCTGTCGGTTATTTATTATATAAGCAGAGCCAATGATAATTTAGACGAGTTGGAAATTTTAAATTTTATAAAAGAATATTTTTATAATGCTAATTTTTCATACGACCAAAATCAAAATGTCCCTATTAAAAATATTTATAATTTTCTTAATATTAAAAAAACTACAGAAATTTGGTATGATGCGACCGTTTCTAAAACTAGGTTACTAGGACAATATCTTGAATTGGTGTTGAAAATAGAGTCTAGTTTTTTAAATAATTTTAAATTTAATTTAATAGATTTTGAAAAGATTAGTACTTTGGTTAAATTAGACTATAGTTATAATCATTGTTTTGGTAATGAATTTAACGATACTTTGTTGAACGCTTATAAATTTCACCCGTATCGCTATGTAGATTATAGAAATTTGAATAATATCGAGAATATGACCCTTGATAATATCGAAAAATTTTATAATAAATATTTTAAGGTCAGTAATACCTGTTTAACTGTTGTTGGTAATTTTGATACTGTTAATTTATTAGACCTTTTCGATAAATATTTTAGTCCTATTAATCATTCACCTTATTTAGCAACTAAACCTAATATAATTGAACCCCAACAAAATGGTTTGATTTCTTTTGAAAGCAATTATAATGATACACCAGCTCGAATATATATTGCTACCCATCGTCCAGAAATGAGTCATAAAGATAATTATGTTTTTGAGTTAGTTGACTATATTTTGGGTAATGACGAGGCAGCTTATGGCAGACTGTACAAGCGTCTGGCGCTATATGACAATTATCTTTGGTTTAGAATCTTAAACCTGACTTTAATAGATCCTGGTTTGTTTGTCTTTTATGCCAATTTTTCTGATGAAAAAGAATTTAAAAAAATCCAAAGAATTTATTTTGAAGAAGTAGATAAGTTAGCGACTAAAAAAATAACCAAATCTGAACTCGATTCATTTAAAAATATTATCCGCAACGAATATTTATTAAATTTATCTGATATTGATAAATTTTCAGAAAATTTAGTTTTATACGAAGTTAGTCAAAATTGGTTTATATTTTTTGATTATTTAAACAACATAGATAAAGTGACGAGTAAAGATATAAACGAAATTGCACAAAAATATTTTAATAAAAACAATACTACGATCGGTTGTTTTAATCACCCTGATAAAACCAACCAATATTACCAGCCATATAAGTTAATGGATTTAAATTCAGTAAAAGTCGACGATTCTTTTAATGATTTTAAAGTTACTCCTAAAGATACTAATTTTAGCATAAAGACGTTAAATTTTGAGCAAAATACTACTTTGGCGCAATTAGAAAACGGCATCAATATTTTAGTCTATAAAACTATAGATTCAAATTTTAATAAAGATATTGTAGGTATTTCGGGTAATATTAATATTGCTGATTATAACATGCTCAAAGATAATTTAAATATTACAAGATACTTTGGTGAGGTATTATTCAAGGAGTGTAAAGCATATAATTATTTTGAAATTCACTATATACTCAATAAAATAATGCCCAACCCGGTTTTCACCAGATTGTTTTTTGATTGGAACGAAAATTTGACTTTCGAATGTATTATATTAAAAAAAGACATCGAAGAATATTTAAAAATCGTTATAGAAATATTAACAAGGCCTAAATTTACCAAAAAATATTTTAATGACTATAAATATAATGAACTTTATTATTTAAAAAAGAAAATTAATCAAGCCGATTCTGTCGCCAATAAATATTTTAATAAATTAATTTTTCCTAAAACTCATTTGTATTATAATGATTCAGCCGATTTAAAATATAAACAAAGCCAAAAATGGTCTATTGATTTGTTTTATAAATATCATAAAAAAGCCTTTAAGCCTCAAAATTTAACACTGTCTCTAGCCGGTAATTTAGATATTGACGAATTAACCGATTTAATTAAAAATTTAACTTTAAACTGGTCTAATGGAAAAAATTCGACGCCTAATTATAAATTTCCCAAAATTGAAACTAAGCCGAAAAAAATAGTCAAATATATCAATGTAAAAAATGCAAAGTTTATAGCTGTTAACTATGGTCATGCTATGAATATTGATAAAGAAGAATTATATATTCTGAATCTAGCTAATGAAATATTAAACAATAGATTTGCAAATAATATTACGTTTAGGCAGTTTCTTAAAAACACTACTTCAACCTATTTTATTAATAGCGATAAAATTTCGTTTATTAATTCTAAAGTTAATACATGGAAAATCAAATTTAACTTAGTTCCGGCTAATTTTAAGCCAACAATATCATTATTCAATAATATCATCCAAGACTTTATTGAAAATGGACCTGATAATAATGAATTTTTAAATAATAAGCTTAAATTATTGAATGAATTTAATTTACAATTAGGTTCTAGGTCTTATCTAGCTGACTTATTATTGACACATACTTTAGAAGAAGTAAAACCAGCCAAGATAGATAATATTTTATTGAATTACCAAGATTTAAATTTAAACGCTTTAAATTTATTTATAAAAAAACATTTTCATTTAGATAAATGTATTTTGGTCGTGGCTGGCGACCTTAAGGCGGCGAACATTGATTAATTAATTATATAATGGACTTTATTTAAATAATTTTTATGTATTTTTATCAAAAATAAGTTCCACTATTTTTGATAGCCTTACCAAACGTGTCACAGCTGTGCTGGTTTTGAATTTTGGCAAGAGCTGAGTTTCTTAAAGCACTTAAATCAAATTCTTTATTGGTAATTCGCTTAAATATGTCGACGTATTTAGACACCTGATTTTCACTCGTATCGTTGTCGATTATAAAGCCATTTTTTAAGTTATCTATTACTTCTTTGATTCCACCAACGTCAGGCGCTATAACTATTAAGCCTGTAGCCATAGCTTCTAAAATAACGTTGGGAAGGCCGTCCCAATTAGAAGTGTATAAAAATAAATCATAGTTTTGGCTGCTAATTTGGCTAAAGTCATTATACGAACCCATATAGCTAACATTTTTTAATTCTTTTAATTTATCTAAAAACTCGATATTATCATTATCAATATTGCCATAGATAAAAAATGCTAAGGGTAAGTCTTGAGTCTGTTTTAGTACGTCATACAAGACGTCGATTTTTTTCTCTGGTACTAGTCTAGAAGCCCAGACTACTTTTAAGTTTTTTAGGTAATTAAATTCTTTGGCTTGGTTATTTATCGATTTGACGCTTTGATAATGTGTATAAAATTTACCCGCGTCAAGCCCTAAAGTATTTACACAGTAGTCGATTATGGTTTTATTGTCGGTAAAAACAGCGCTTACATAATCGAATACATTTCTTAAATGATAGACCAGATAACCACCTTTGCGGCCTTGGGCATTGATCCCGTAGGCAAAAATACTTATAAATAAACGTGATTTTAAGGCTATTATTTTTCCGTATTCGTTAAATAGTTCGTAAGCCATTAAACAGTTGATGTTGTGGATTTTAGGCGGCCTTAAATTTATTATTAGTTTGAGTAAAAGCATTTTTATACTTATATAATCGAGGTCGCAAAATAAATTACCTAATTCTATAAAGGTGACTTTAGGGTCAAGTTTAGATTGCCATTTTGATTCGGTTTTATCGACGGTTAAGACGGTTACCTTTTTTGCGTTGGCATTTAAAAAGTTTATATAATTGATGGCGACTATGTCGGCCCCACCAATATTTAATGATGGTATTATGAATAAGTATTCGCTATGTTTTGGATACCTATCTAGTAGAGTTGAATAGCATTCTTGCATTCTACTATCGGGGATTAAACATTTTTTGTATTGTTTAAATATCCAGTTAGCCGGAAAAGTTATCGGTTCTAATTCGTGTATGGCCTTCCATTCGTTAATCAAGAAATTTTCTTTATTTTGATCTATTTGGCTGGGTATTTGATTAAAACCAGTTAATTTTTCTTGAGTGTTGGCAAGATTTTTATTAAATATTATTGCATTAATTTGTTTTAACTTGTTTTTAAAACGGCTTGGCTTGTTTTTGTCCAAGTTAATGTTATGGCTACTAGATTTTTCGATGTCTTGGTTGATTTCGTTAATATTCCTTGGCCTTTGCGCTTTAAACAATAAAAGGTTATTGTTTGTGTTTAAATTTTCCGTTAATCTGGCAAAATAAATGGCATTCTTGTTTATTTTAAAAGGTATTTCCGAGTTACTTGATAAATCATAGCCTTGGTAGATTTTCCGTAAAGATTCTTTTGAACCGGTCAAAAATGTCCCCAAAGTAATTAAATTGTCTACTTTATAATCGTTTAATTCTAGAATATACGCGCCTTCGTCAAAATATATAATATATTCTGGCAAGTAGACTGTATGCTTGGTATCTTTTACCGTACTCAAGTTAAAGTAATTTTTGGATATTAAGTCAAAACCGTTTAAAAAAGCGATTGACTTACCCTTGGCCAAATTAAGGCCAATTTCTTTCCAGTTATCGTTTTGGGCGGTATGTACAAATTGAATATTCTGATATGCTTTCGCAATTACACAATTGTTTACAATATCCTTAATTAATTTCTCGTCATTTTCAAGCAAAACTATTATCTCGAAATTTATTGTATCTAGCTCTTTTAAGGCTATATTCAATGAAGTCCAAAAGGGCTTAAAAAAGTACCTGGCGTGGCTAGAATTAATTATTATGGACAATTCATAAATTGTATCGGTCATAAATTTAAATAGTCAGGAAAAATTCAATTTGGGCAGATAATATATAGTTAACTTAGTTTTTTAGCACTTTATTAGTCAGATTTTATCATTTAATATGTTTTTTTAATTAATAAAAGTGTAAGAATAATGTAATTGTAGTCGAATAAGCTATCAATAATTTTGTTTTTGAGGATTAACACGCATTATGGTCAACGTCAATTCAGCCTCAATAAGGGCTAAGCTAAAAGATTCTAAACAAGGGTCGATAAATAGTTTGAATTTAGAAAACTTAAGCGAAGAAGACTTGCTTAAAATTGAAAATGAAGTTTGTTCTTATGGCGATACCGTCCATTACGCTGAAAAGCCCAAATTTTTTAAGACCTGTAAGGATAGTTACCTTTATGATACCAATGATACACCTTACCTAGACTTGCAAATGTGGTATTCGGCTGTTAATCTGGGGTATAACAACAAGGCTATAAACGAACCGCTTAAACAGCAAATTGATACCCTGCCTCAATTAGCTTGCCAGTACTTGCATAAAGAAAAAGTTTCGCTGGCGTATATGCTAGCCAAAGGTGTCGAACGCAATTTAGGCACTAAAGGTCGAATTCATTTTAATGTTGGCGGCGCCCAGGCTGTAGAAGACGCCTTGAAACTGGTTAGAAAATCGACCGGCAAAAGTCGAATGTTAGCTTATGAAGGCGGTTACCACGGTCGTACACTTGGCGCTTCGGCTATTACTAGTTCGTACCGATATAGAGAAAATTATGGCGAATTTGGTGATAGAGCTGAGTTTTTACCCTATCCTTATTGCTTTCGCTGCCCTTATGGCAAAAAAGTTGAAACGTGTGAGTTATATTGCGTTAAGCAAATAGAGCGTAAATTTGAGCACGAGTATACTGGAGCTTGGAACCCTAAGTCGAAAAAATCAGAATTTGGCGCTTTCTTTTTTGAAGTCATTCAAGGCACTGGAGGCTATGTAATTCCACCTCGTGGTTATTTTGAGTACTTGGCTAAAATCTGCCGCGAGCACAGTATTTTACTGGTCGACGATGAAATTCAAATGGGATTTTTCCGCACCGGTAAATTATTTGCCGTAGAGCACGAAAATATTAAACCCGATATTATCGTTTTTGGCAAGGCGCTTACCAACGGATTGAATCCGTTGTCTGGTATTTGGGCTAAAGAAGAATTTATTAGTCCCGATAAATTTGGCCCAGGTTCTACGCATTCGACTTTCTCTTCGAATAGTTTAGGGACAGCAGCCGGTTTGGCTGTTATGAAAGAATTTGAAGCCCATGATTACGAAAGCATGGTCATGGAAAAAGGCCGTTATTTTTTAACCCGCTTAAAAGACCTGCAAAAACGACATAAGCAAATTGGCGACGTTGACGGACTGGGCTTAGCTTTAAGGATGGAAATGTGTCAGTCGGATAGTTTTACCCCTGATAGACAATTGGCTGACAAAATGTTTCAACTTGGTCTTGAGGGTAATTTACAGACAAATGGCAAAAAAATGGGTCTAATATTAGATATTGGCGGTTACTATAAAAACGTCGTAACACTAGCCCCGTCTTTAAACATAACTTATCAAGAAATTGATTTGGCGATAGATTTACTCGATATACTAATAACAAAGTCTAAATAAGGAAACCCAACAAAAATGTCTGTAAATATTGAAATTTTCTGTGATTTTGACGGCACAATAACTAAGCAAGATACGATCGATTTATTGCTGGAGAGAATTGGTGAAAAGTCTTGGCTTGAATACGAAAAGCTCTGGCTTGAAGGCAAAATAGGTAGTAGAGAATGCATGAGTAAGCAAATACCGCTTTTGCAAGGTGGATTCAAAAATATAATCAAAGTACTCGAAGAAGTTAAAATCGATGAAACATTTAAAGATTTTATCTACTGGTGCAATAAGCATGAAATTAAATTAACTGTGGTAAGTGATGGTTTGGACAGAATAATAAATTATTTATTCTTTCGCGAAAAAATCAAGCTCGATAATATTATTGCCAACAAATTGATCGAATTACCCGAAAATAAACTAGCTATGGCAAGTCCTTATGCTAAAACTAACTGTTTATCTGGTGTGTGTAAATGTTCGGTCATTAATAATACCGTTAAGCATAAAATCGCTATAGGTGATGGTCAAAGTGACTTTTGTTTTGCTAAAGAAGCCAACGTCGTTTTTGCCAAGTCAAAACTTGAAATTTACTTAAAGGAAAATAACTATAAATATTATCCCTTTAGCAATTTTAACGATATTAAAGAAACCCTGGAAAATTTATATATTAATCCTGTAAACAATAATGAATGTTATACTGTGGATGAAGTCGAAATAATGTCTAATTCAGTTTTACAGTAAGATAACTATTATTTAAAATTATTTTATCCAGCCAAGTTCTTTAAGGGCATTATCAAAACTGATATTTTTCTGGCGACAAAGATTCATCACTATAACAGCATGTTCAATATTTATAAAACCCTGATTTATTAGAAACTGGCAGCGTAAACTGGCATTTAAAATATTTGTGTCAATTGCTCCAGCGTTGAGTAATATTTCACCTAATAATTTTGAGTTTGACAAAGCCTTTTTAACAGCCTTAAGTAAATCTTCGTCACTAGCGATACCACATACCTTTAAGACTTCGGTCAGTTTTACTTGTTTAGCATCATCTTCATTTACAAAACCAAGTTCAGCGGTGGCCTGTTCAACGGTAATACCACGACTGGCAATATGGTTCAGGCAAAGCGAAGCAAAATGCGGCGATAGAGTCTTGTTTCCAACCATTTGTTGAAGTTCTAAAGCGGCGTTTAAAATATTCACATTAATATACCCTGACTGAACCAAAACCTCACCGATAGCCATTTCTTTGGCTAATGAGTTTTCTAGACACGTCATTAAGTCGGTTTCGTTAATTAAATTGGCTTTGACCAATAATTCACCCAGTTTAATCCATGTCCGCCCCGGAGGCTGGTATAATCCTTCATCTATCAACGATTTCTCGATATTCTCATGGCGAATGCGGGCAGCCTTTAATCCTTGAATAGCAGCCTGTCTGGTTAATTTTTCGTCGCGGATAAGAACTTGCGCCGTTAATGCGCTAGATAATAAAGCCTCGCTAAGCTTTTGGGTTAATACCATTACCCGTCCTAAAGGTAAACCAGTTTCTTTTGAAGTGGTTAAAGCCTCGTTCAACTTTTCGTTAGTCGTAATTTGCGCTTCTACTAACAATTCGCCTAATCTAGCTGTAGAACGTGTTTTGATTACGTCGTACCCAGCTTTTTTGAGAGCCTGGTCGGCTTCGGTTTTTTCAAAATGGACAATTCTTAGAGTCTTGGTAGCCGTTTCAACGTCTATCAATTTATCTTTGATCATTGACTGGAGTTTAACAGCAGCTGTTAACGTATTTTCGGCTAGTATTCCGTGCATTACCAGCTCACGACCAACCGGCAACTTGCTAGTTTTCGAAGATTCTATAGCTCTATTAAGGTCATCTATGCTTAAAATGTCAGCAAAGATCAATAATTCGCCTAGTTTAATCGGTGGTGATGAGTTTGTCATAAATAACCCTACGTAAACTCATGTATAAATTTACCCCCAAGGGGATTCGAACCCCTGCCGCCTCCGTGAAAGGGAGGTGTCCTAGGCCTCTAGACGATGGGGGCAGATAAAACCTACAACAACCTTAATTAGCATATCAAATAAGTGAAAAATATGTCAATCGATAATTGTTTAACTTAAAGAATTGTTTTAATTTATAAATTATATCCTTTACAATTCATCTAATAAAATACTCATCAAGACTTTTAAATTCCAGGTTAAATAAGGCCTCAAGGTTTTGTAATGACAGTATATCGTCAGTTTTGCCGTGCACATAGCTAGGTTTAGCGGAACTATTAAATATAATTACGTAATCACAAAGCTTCTTGATTAAATTTAAATCGTGGCTTACTAGTATAATTCCCGTGTTATTTTGAGCTAAATTTTTTATAATGCTTACCAGTTGGGCTTTATGTTTGAGGTCTAAATTATTACTCGGTTCGTCCAGGCATAAAAAATGGCTGTTTTGGACAATTGACAAGGCTAGATACGCTCTTTGCAATTCGCCGCCAGATAAGCGGTCTATTTTTTTGTTTTTTAGGTTACTTAGCCCTGTCATTTCTAATGATTTTTCGATTAAATCTTTGTCTAATTGGCTTAGATGCCAGGAGTGAATGGCCTGATAGGGGTTGCGACCCAGTTTTACTAAGTCAAAGACGCTTAAAAAAGAACTTATTGGCAACTGTTGGTATAAACAGCTAATTAATTTAGAGTATTCTTTCCATGAATAACTAAATATGTCTTTATCATTAATTTTTATACTGCCATTTAGGGGTTTAATTTGTCGCAGTAAAACTTTTAGAAATGTTGATTTACCGGTACCATTAAAACCAATCAAGCCAACGATTGACCCTGATTCAAGGTTGAAAGTTAGACCATCGATGAGTACTTTATCACCATAGCCTATATCTATATCGGTAATTTCAAGTTTAGCTTGTATCATGTCAATTAAGTCGTTAGAATTCAACCTCTATTATCGTAAACTAAATAAAGTAAAAATGGGCTGCCTAAAATGGCTAAAATTGCGCCTATCGGTAAGTCTTGATAACTAATTAAGGTTCTGGCTAAAATATCAGCCCATAGCATAAGTGTACTGCCTAAAAAAGACTGTCCCAATATTTGCCAGCGTTCATCTGCGTGAAATATTTTTCTTGAAACATAAGGAACGATTAAACCTACAAAACCAATAATACCACAATAGGCAGTTACACTTGAGCACATAAGAATAGCTATAATCAGCATTATGAACTGGTAAAACTTAACGTTTAAGCCAAGGTTCATGGCTAAAATATCACCTAAATTTAAAATTCTAAGCCCCTTGGCCAATATTATCGTCAAAACTAGACCCAATAGGCATATAATACCTGGCAGGCAAGTATCGGTTAAAGATTTATTGGCTAGAGTACCAAATAAATAATTGATTAGACCAGCATATTTAAGGCTATTTGGACTTATCATTACTAGTAGAGTTATTGCAGCTGAGCAAAAGCTGGATATGGCAAAACCGCCAAGTAATAGTTTGGGTGAATTTAAGCTTTTGTCTGAATCGCCTATCTTGATTACAACTAGACTAATGGCTAAAGAGCCTATAAAAGCCATTAATGGCAGTAAATAAGAGTTAACGTTAAAATATAAACCTATTAAGGTACACAGCGCTGACCCGCTGGCAATGCCTATTATGAAAGGGTCAGCTAGACAGTTATTGGTCAAAAACTGCAGTATAAAACCCGAAACACTAAGTGAAATCCCGGCAATCATTGCAAATAAGGTTCTTGGTAGTCGAATCTGGGTAAAAATGGCCAAATTTAGGTTGTCGGGCTTGACTAGAAATAAATTGTAAAAATATTCAAATGGGTTATTTAGCTTATTAGAAGTTGCTAAGCTTAAAATGATACTGAATAAAAGTATAAAAAATGCTATAGTAAGACGTGTTATCAAAAGTTTTTAGGTATCAGAAAATATAATACTTAGATTTTAATACATAATTCTCTAATATTTTAAAATTTATCCTTAAAAAATGGAAATATATTTTGACAATAGTGCGACAACGCCGATTCACCCGGATATACTTGAGTATTTAAAATTACATCTAAGCCAGTATTACGGCAACCCGTCTTCTATCCACAAACAAGGTTTATTGGCTAATGAAGAGGTCCAAGTAGCTAGGCACAAAGTTGCGCAATTACTAAACGTTAATTCTGATGAAATATACTTTACTAATTCGGGTACTTTTGCTAATAATTTAAGTCTTTTAGGCCGAGCTAGGTTTATTGACGCTAATAACCTCGGTCGACACATAATTACGTCTACAATTGAACACCCAAGTGTTTTAAACGTAATTAAATATTTGGAGGGTAAAAATTTTTCAGTTACTTATATTAGGCCGTCTAAAAATGGTATTATATCTTGCGATGATGTTTTTGATAATTTAACCGACGAAACTAGTATCGTTAGCTTGATGTGGGCTAATAATGAAATCGGTTCTATCCAGCCTATAAATGAAATAGCCAAGGTTTTAAATGCTAAAAACATTTTTTTTCACTGCGATGCTATTCAAGTACCGGGTAAATTAGCAATTGATTTACAGTCTATTCCAGTTTCTACTTTAAGTATATCCGGCCATAAATTTCATGGACCAAAAGGTATTGGAGCTTTATTTATACATAAAGGTATTAATATAATGCCTATTACTTTTGGTGGCGGGCAAGAATCTGGTCTTAATCCAGGTACACACGCTGTCGATAGTATAATCACAATGGGTTTGGCCAGTGAATTGGCTCTTAAAAATCTAATTGATAATGAAAGTCATTTAAGGCGATTGCAGTCTTTTCTTTTAAATGAATTAGATAATCATCCACAAATACAGATTACTGGTCCAAGCGACATTAATTCACGTCTGCCTGGGCATATAAGTTTTGCAACTAATATAATTGAAGCTGAAGCTTTGGTTAATCTGGCTAGTTTACAGGGTCTCTACCTGTCAAGTGGTTCGGCTTGCAAGGCCGGTATCAAAGAACCATCCTACGTGATAAAAAGTTTAGGGCTAAGCAATGACTATGCTAGTGGCGCCATTAGAATCAGTCTGAGCCAGTTTAACAGTATCGATGAATGCGAAGTAGCAATTAAAATACTGAAGAAAATTTTACAAAAAAAATAATGAATTTAATCTAATATTTTTTCATTATAAGTTTTCATTACATTTAGGGAATTTATAGTCTTAAATTGCTATAATTTTAGGGCAAAAATAGATGTAGATACTAAATATTGTAAAACTCATCTATTAAAAGGTTAGTCTAAACTAAGGATAATCTAAAATGACCCAATCTACTGTTAACTCATCACCAGCGCATACTACCAAAACTGTTCGCAAAGATAATTGGTGGCTAGAGCCAGCGTCAATAGCTTTAGGTTTTACGTTGTTTATAATTTACGCAACGTTTAGGGCTTTTGAAAATAATTATTACGAGATAAATCAGTACCTGTCTCCTTTCTATTCGCCTAAAATAATTCTTGAATTCTGGAAATTTTCTCCAGCCATTTTGGTTTTATGGATTCCAGCTGGTTTTAGAGCAACGTGTTATTATTACCGTAAGGCTTATTACCGTTCTTATTTTATGGACCCACCGGCTTGTGGTGTCGGTCATGGTGGCGGTTCAAGTTATTGTGGTGAAACTACATTTCCTTTTGTTTTGCAAAACCTTCACCGTTACTTCTTCTATATGGCAGCTTTAGTCGTTTTATGGCTGTGGAAAGACGCTTTTGATTCGCTTTTTTTTCAAGGTCAATTTACTTTTAGCATCCTTAGCCTGGTAATGTTTGTAAACGTAGTCTTATTGTCTAATTACACTTTTGGCTGCCACGCCTACAGGCATTTGGTTGGTGGAAAGCTAGATTGTTTCTCTTGTACCAAGGCTAGTCAAACCAAGCATAAAGTCTGGCAATTTGTTTCTAAGCTCAATGAACATCATATGTTTTGGGCCTGGATGAGCCTATTTTCAGTAGCTTTTACCGATTTTTACATAAGACAGGTTGCCAGTGGCGCCTACAGTCCAATGAGGATATTTTAATTATGGATAATTATAAAGTTATAGAACACGACGTAATTGTAATAGGAGCTGGTGGCGCTGGTTTGAGGGCCGCTATAGAAGCTTCGGCCCAGGGCGTGTCGACGGGTCTGGTGTGTAAGTCGCTATTGGGTAAGGCTCACACTGTTATGGCTGAAGGTGGAATAGCCGCAGCTTTAGCCAATGTAGATAGCGAAGACGGATGGCAGACACATTTTTGCGATACTATGAAAGGCGGTAAAATGCTTAACAATTATCGCATGGCTGAACTGCACGCTAAAGAGGCTCCGATGCGGGTTAAAGAACTCGAAAAATGGGGAGCCGTCTTTGACCGTACTAAAGACGGAAAAATTCTGCAAAGAGCCTTTGGTGGCCATAAATATAAAAGACTATGCCACGTCGGCGACAGAACCGGATTGGAATTGATAAGAACTTTGCAAGACAAAGGCGTTCATCAGGGCATTAATGTATATATGGAATGTACTATAACCAAGTTGTTTAAAGACGGTGATACTATTAGCGGTGCCTTTGGTTATTATCGCAATTCGGGTGAATACGTTTTATTTAAGGCTAAAGCTATAGTCTTGGCGACCGGAGGTGTTGGTAAAAGTTTTTCGGTTACGTCTAATTCTTGGGAATACACTGGTGACGGACACGCCTTAGCGTACGAAGCTGGGTGTGACCTTATCGATATGGAATTTTTACAATTCCATCCAACCGGAATGGTCTGGCCACCAGGCGTAAAAGGTATATTAGTTACCGAAGGTGTAAGAGGTGAAGGCGGTATTTTACGCAATAATAAAAACGAACGCTTTATGTTTAAATACTTGCCTGAGTCTACCCGACATGAATTTGCCGAAACAGAAGCTGAAGCCAGCCAATGGTTAGAAGCTACCTTGAATCTTACTAAATCAACAGCTAGGCGTCCTCCCGAATTATCTACGCGCGATAACGTAGCCAGAGCCATTTATACCGAAGTTAAAGAAGGTCGTGGGTCGCCTCATGGCGGTGTGTTTTTAGACATAAGTTATCAGGATAGTAATAGAATCAAGCAAAAACTGCCGTCTATGTACCATCAGTTTAAAGAATTGGCCGACGTCGATATAACCGCTGGTCCAATGGAAGTTGGTCCAACAGCTCATTATATCATGGGTGGTGTCAGAGTTGACGCCGATACGGCACAAAGTAAGGTTAAAGGGTTGTTTGCCTGTGGAGAAGTCAGTGGTGGTATGCACGGAGCCAACAGACTTGGCGGCAATTCTTTGTCTGACCTAATTGTATTTGGTGCCAGAGCAGGTTTACACGCGGCTAATTATGCCAAAGAACTTAAGGGCAAACCGTCTATAAATGGCAAAGAAATCGAAGCTGAAATAACTGACCTGGAAAGACCACTTAATGCCCAATCGGGACAAAATCCGTACGATTTGCACAAAGAATTAAATCATATTATGAGTACCTATGTTGGTATTTTTAGAGAGGAAAATGACCTGGTAACTGGCCTTGACAAGCTCGTTGAATTAAATAAAAAGTTAGACAATTTAAAAGTGGTCAACAATAGGACTTATAATCCAGGTTGGCATATGTGCCGCGACTTGAAAAATATGCTTATTTGTTCTATGGCAATAACTAAGTCGGCTTTGTCGCGCAAGGAAAGTCGCGGTGCGCATAGCCGTCTTGATTATACTGAAACCGATAAAGAGTTGAGCAAAGTTAATTCAGCCGTATTTAAGCAAGATGGAGAAATGAAGCTCGAACATACGCCGACATTGTCTATGCCAGAAGAACTAGCCAAATTGTTTAATTAAATAAAGGAGTCAAAAAAATGGCAAAAGTAACGTTAAAGGTTTACCGAGGTGACAAGGAAAAAGGTGAATTTAAAACCTACGAAGTGCCAATAGAAGACGGAATGGTCATCCTTGACGCTATTCATTATATTCAGGCTAATATAGACAACGATATAGCCGTGCGTTGGAATTGCAAAGCGGCCAAATGCGGGTCTTGCTCGGCTGAAGTTAACGGTAAACCGTCACTAATGTGTAAAACTAGGCTCGATAGATTTGCTAAAGATGAAGTTATAACTGTACAACCGCTTAAAACCTTTCCCTTAATCAAAGATTTAGTTACCGACGTATCTTGGAATTATGAAGTCAACAAACATATCACCCCTTTAACTAGTAAAGATGAAGGTGAATGGGTTATTTATCAAGAAGACATAGAAAGGGTGCAGGAATTTCGCAAATGTATCGAATGTTTCTTATGCCAAGACGTCTGCCACGTGTTGCGCGACCACGATAAACACGCTAATTTTGCCGGACCAAGGTTCTTAGTGAGAACTGCCGGACTAGAAATGCACCCTAAAGATACAGCTAGTCGCACTAAATACTTAAAAGAAGAAGGCGGAATCGGTTATTGCAATATTACCAAATGCTGTACCGAAGTCTGCCCTGAAGAAATACACATTACCGATAATGCCATTATTCCGCTAAAAGAAAGAGTCGTTGACGACTTTTATGACCCTATAGCTAAATTTTTAAAAGGTTTGTTTAAAAAATAAGTTTATAAATTTATTTTGACTTTAGGTTATCTTTTATTTCTTTAAACAAGGATATACCAGAATTGATTCCTTTATTAATGTCGCGCAAATGCAGGCTTAAAATGCCAGTTTTGGCGATGAGTTCAGACTGAAGACCATAAGGGTACCACCATATTTTATTGAATCTAGACGGTGTGTCGCTGGATATCGTTTTAATATTGACAAAATCAAGGGCATTATAAATTGAATGGCTGCGCCCAAATCCGCTGTTTTTAAGCCCACCCCAGGGTAATTGGGGGCAGGCAAAAGTAAACAGGCAGTCGTTAATAGTAATAGTACCGGCTGTGATTAAATTGGCCAATTTTTTGGCCAAACTCGTGTTCTTGGTCCAAATAGACGCGCACAGGGCAAAATTAGAATCGTTAGCTAAGTCTACGGCTTGGTCGATAGTATCAACCGTCATTAGTGGTAAAACAGGACCAAAAATTTCATCGCGCATGATTTGCATATTATGGTTCACGTCAGTCAATACCGTAGCTTCATAAAAATAACCACCCAAATCGTCGCGTATTTTTCCGCCCGTTAATATTTTGGCTCCGTCTTTCACGGCTGACTGAACCAGGTCGTCGATGCGTTTGAGCGAGGCTTCGTCGATAATTGGTCCAATATCATAATTTTTATTTTGGCTCGAACCTAAAGTTAAAGAACTAGTTAGACTCACAATTTTATCGATTAACTTGGCGGTATTTTTGCCTTTGACTAAATACACCCTTTCGACAGAAGCGCAGGCCTGACCGCAATTGGTAAACCCACCCCATACAATACCCTGGGCTGTAGCGTCGATTGGCGCGTCGCTTAAGACAATAGCTGGGTCCTTGCCGCCCAGTTCAAGGCTAACAGGTGTTAAATTGGCCGCCGCCCTTTGCATGATTAATTTGCCAACTTTAGGCGACCCAGTAAAAACTAGTCGGTTAAACGGCAATTGGCTAAAATATTGACCCGTTTCTTGATCGCCTATAACAATATTGACTACGTTATCGGGTAAATTAGCGGTTTGGAATAATTCCATTATTTTAAGACCGATTAAACTCGATTTTTCTGACGGCTTAAACATTACCGTATTGCCAAGGGTTATGGCCATAAGGACGGCCATAAGTGGGATTGAAAATGGGTAGTTCCAAGGCGATATAATGCCGATAACGCCCAATGGTTCAAAAATGATTTGGTTGTTTTTATTCCATAAAACAGGGTTATGTAATTTAAACGTTTTGGCCTTGGGCAGGTTGTCGGTATTTAAAAGCCAGTCGCATAATTCAAGCACAGGAGCTATTTCAGATAGATAACTTTCGGTTTTGGGTTTGCCGATTTCATTGCCGATAAGGTCGATTATGCTGTCCGACTCATTTAAAACGATTGTTTTAAATTCTTTTATATAATTTAGCCTATCTTTTAATTTGACCTGTCCCCATTTGGCTTTGGCTTCTTGCGTACATTTGAATATTTTATCAATCGCGTTTTGGTCAGTAATAGGTATTTCGCCAATAATCGTTTTGTTACTGGGATTAGTACTTTTAATAAAACTGGGATTTGTTAAACTCATATAATAAACTCAAACAATAAAAAGAATATACAATTAAGTTAATGCTTAAATTTTACCTTATTATTGCCATTATATTATTAAATAATCAGTCAGCTTGTGCTTTCAAAAATAATCAGGCTGATTCTAAGGCTACTAATGAAATTATAGCTAAGGCAAGCTACCTCGTTAAACAGAATAAAATCAACGAAGCTATCGATCTATTGAATAGCCAATCGCCTAAAGACCATAAAATATACGACGCCCTTGGAATCATTTATAGCGAGTCGGGTCAAAGTGAATTGGCTATTAACAGTTTTAGCCAGGCTTACCAAAGCAATCATAAAGATACTTTGGCCTTAAATAATCTGGCTAATTTGTACTTAACTGCTAAAAATTATAAAGAGGCTATTCGTTATTATAAACAGCTTATTAAAATAGACAATACAAAGTACTTGACATTTTACAACCTAGCAATCAGTTATTTAAGAATTAACGAAATTAACCAGGCTTTAAATAATGTCAATAAAGCCATCGAATTGAACCCTAATTTTGATGATGGTTATTTTTTACTGGGAGAAATAAATGAAAAGGCAGGCCTATACAAAGACGCTTTAAAAGCTTATGAGACCAGCCTCAAAATCAACCCCAAGCTAGTTGCTGCGCACAATAATCTAGGCATCATATATAGCAAATTGGGTGATGACACAAAATCTGTAGCTGAATTTAAATTGGCTAATGAATTAGAGCCCAATAAAATAACGCAAAAAAACTTGGGTTACGCTAGCGCCCATAATAGCCTTGGTAATATGTTTTTTAAGCAGAAAAATTATGAAAAGGCTAAACTGGAGTATTTAAAAGCCCTTGAAATTGATAAAAACCAGGCTCAGACTTATTATAATTTAGGTTTGGTATACCAGGAGCAAAAGAATTATCCTCTTGCTATAAATGCCTATAAGTGCGCTATAAAAATAAATGATAGCAATTATGAGGCTTATAATAATTTGGGGGCTATTTATTTATTACAGAACGATATTATTAACGCAAGAAACATGTTTAATATGGCCTTAAAATACAATCCCAAATTTGAAAAGGCCAGAGTCAACCTTGATATTTTGAATAAAAAAAATTAATTTGTTTAGTTAAAGCAAAAAAAATTCTTCATTTTAATACTGTTGGGACCAAATCTGCCACTACCAAACCATTTATTGGAGAACTGCCTTACGGTTGTGGTTACCCCCATTTTGTAGGCATTTTGTTATGTTTAAAGCTATTGGTAAGTAAAAAAAAGATTAAGTCTCCGAACTTACGTGAATAATTTAGAAAATTTCGGGTATAACCTTTTTGACAAGGCTTCGTGTTAATCGACCGAGAGAGAGCAAGTTTAAAATTAATGAAATTAAAGTTAATGAAATTAAAAAAAATCAACTACCTAGATCTGATGTCGGCTAACTTAAACTTTTTTGGCATTGGCCAAGGTAAGAGGCCAGCTACCGAAACCTTGTCGTTAGATCTAACTACAAGGCTAGACCAGTCTATTTACAATAACCTTAATCAGCTGGTAAATTTAAATTCTGGTGGCCCATTAAGATTTAGTGGTGATACCAGTAAAGCCATGACGTCTGTAAATATAGCCACACCGGTTGTAAGTATTTCGGCTAATCCGCAAAATTCTATCTTTGCCCCGACGACTTATTTGGCCAGCGCTACAGCACCAAGCGGATACGCTTCGTCAACTATGTGGGTTGACATGCCGCAAGCTAGTAACGGAATAACTACAGCCACGATAAATGGCAATTCGGTCACAGCTAATATCGTTATGTCAATAACTGTCTATAACGCCAATTTAGCTAACGGTCAAGAGGTTGTCAGCTACACAGTAACCAATAGCGATACGTTTGCAACTATAGCTAATGCATTAACCAATTTATTAAATAATGATACCAAATTAGCAGCCATTGGCTTTGTGGCTAGTACATCTAACGCAACGATTAATTTAAGTATAAATCAGCCTAGCTACAGCGCAAGTCTAAGTACCGGTGCTACCGAAACCGTCACGTTTGGCTACAATAATTTAGGCAATACGCAGTTAACCGTTTCTGGCAAAGTTACTTCAGGTGACGTAATTACCGTTACCGTAACCGATGCGTATTTATCTAACGGGCAAACAAGCGTTTCGTATACAGTGCAAGCAAACGATACCTTAACTACAATCGCCACAGGCATTGCTAGTGCAATTAGTGCGTCATCTGCTTTATCCGCAATTGGAATATCAGCCTCTAATAACGCAAACGTTGCATTTACTGGTCAAAACTTTAATACAAGTTTACCTGTAGCTAGCGCCTCGTCACTAGTCACCATAACTGGCGCAGACGCAGCGAATAATAAGGTAAATAATAATGTCGCGATATCGTCGATAGGGCAAAATAACGCCAATACCACTTTTGACCTCAATGGCAATATGACTAGCGATGGTATTAATACTTATCAGTATGATGCCGAAAATAGACTGGTGCAAATT
>JAJYFO010000168.1 GCA_021785395.1 bacterium
CGCCAACAAGAATAAAAAAAAATAATGACTGATTCAATCTTTAAGAAACCAATAAATAGAAGGTGTAACAAATTTTAGCGATGACTGATTCGATCTTTAGCAAACCAATAATTGAGTGCGTACCAAATTTTAGCGAAGGTAAAGATACAAGCGTCATTAATAAAATAGTCCAGTCAATAAAAGAAACACCTGACACCAAAATATTGAATGTCAGCTCATCGACTTATGCTAACCGAACCGTCGTAACCTTTATAAGCTCCCCAAGCAATATAGGTAAAGCTATCTATCAAGCATACAAATCAGCGTATGACTTAATCGACATGACCAAACATATAGGAATACATCCCAGAATTGGAGCTTTAGACGTTTGCCCAATAATTCCCATAAGCCAAGTTAGTGAGACTGATTGCGTTAAAATTATCCATACTATAGCGCCGGTTTTAGCCCACGATTTTAAGATACCACTTTTTTGTTATGGGCTGGCCGCCTTAAATAAAGCTAATAGACATATAGCTCCAATTCGCCAAGGCGGCTACGAAAGTCTAGAGTCAAGGCTAAACGCAAGTATTTTCCCCGATTTTGGTACCAATTTCTATAACCCCAAATTTGGAGCTGGCTTTATTGGTGTCAGACCACTTTTAATCGCCTACAATATTAATCTAAAAAACTGTAAAGATTACCAGGCCAAAATAATCGCCAAAAATTTGCGTCAAGCTAGAGATTATCCGTCTAAAATCAAACTTGATACCAGTATTAATTTAAATATAATCCACACCATTAAACAAAAATATAATTTACAAGGCGTCCAGTTCTATGCCTGGACAAGCGGTGATTTTAGCCAAATCGCCATGAATATAACCGATTATAATCTAACAAGCCCTTATACAGCTTATTGCGCTGTTAAAGAAACGGCCAGTTTTTTTAATATCGAAATTGGCGAAGCTGAACTGGTAGGCTTAATACCACTTAAAGCTGTTTTAAAATCAGCCCATGAATATTTAAATGCCGATAATACTAAAGGCTTAAACCTGGATATTAATTTGCTCAAAACCGGTTTTAAAGCCATCGGTATTGACACGGCAACTCTCAAATACGAACCTGTACTCGAATACCAGATTATTAATTCTCTAGTATAGCGATACTATTAAGGACCCATCAAAAAGTAGACAGATCCAAACTACACAAAAATAAAATATAATAAAATATTAAATCCAAATGGGATTTATGGCAAAAAACAAGATATACTAGCACTTTTGATAACCTTTTACAAAACACACGTAATCAAACAGGATTAAGCATTTATTGATTATCCGAAGAATTAAAACAGGCCAAGATACACTATCTTATGAATGTGGCCGGTTGGACTTGCGTTTTATTTTGTCAAAGACATAACTAAATTCGACAACTCGAAAACGGTAAATCGCCATAAGTTTATTACTAATTTGTTGCAAAGATTAAAGTTCAAATCAATTTAGAAAGCTGCTAATCCATAACATCGTCAATGCTTTTGGCGTTAAGTACATTTACTAGCCAGCGGTTAAGGTCAGCTGAATTGGCTTGGTTGATTTTTTGAATAACTAGCTTATCTTGTTTGCCAAATTTAGCTTCAATTAAGTTTATTAAGCCTTTAGCCAAGCCCATAGCTTCACCTTTAGCTTGCCCACGGTTAAAAGAATCCAGATCTTCTAGATGAACTATTGTTTTACTCATAAAAACCTCAAAAAATCGCTTTATTAATATTATACCATTATTCCTTAAGTTGGCAAGTGTAGCCATAAATTCTACTATTTTCTTTTGCTTAGCTTTAGAATTTATTTGTTCTAACTGCTTTATTAATGAACCTATTGAATTTTCGGTTAGACCTTGTTTAGTTAATATCTGTAAAATTTTAACCTTTAAATTACTTACCTCGGCAAAAGTTTCTATATTTAAACTGCTAAAATCGATTAAACTAAACTTAAAATGAATATTATCTCTCGTATAAGAATCAGGCATGTTCATTTTATCTTTCCCTATATAAATTACTATTTGTTTGACTGGTAACTGATAAATATTGGTTAAAACTATGAAATACAACAACATTCTATAAGGCATGTTAGCATCATTAGAAGCTTGGAATTCAAAATGAATAATACCAGATTTTGTTTTAATGCCTAAATCAATCTCAAGCTTTTGAGGGTAATTTAAACGTTGTTCTATATATTCAAAATCACTTAAGTCAGCATCTTTTAGCTCGCGGCATATTTTTTTAATGTCACCAGTTTTAATAGCTTCTTTAAAGCATTGTTTAACAACATTATCATAATCAAATTTGATTTTTGTACCAGAAATTAAATCGTCTGGATTTTTATCGTTCATAAATAAGTTCCTTTAAAATGAATCAATTAAAGATTAAATAGCCCAAAAAAACAAAAAAAATATTTAAAGCTTAACTCTGGCAAAACCATAAAATCAAGCTTTGGCCGGTTTATTAGTGAAAATTAATATTAAATTTGCAATTTAAATGTTAACGAAAGTTATAGTCCAATGACGTACATGGGTATAACCAATATAAATAACCAATTCGCGGCATATATGAATTTTACCAAGCCAATTTCTAATATTAACATAAATGCAGCCCAATTTGCTGGAGCCGTAACGTCTAGCGATACTGTTGAATTTACTATCCATAACGCTAGTTTAAGCGGCGGCAGCGTTACGCTTAGCCATACCGTAGTTAGTGGCTTAGCCAGTGCTATAAATAGCGATAGTAATTTACAGGCTATAAATGTAACAGCCATAGCTGTTAATAATATTGTTTACGTAACGTCAAACTCTAAGCTATCTACAACCTATAACGCTTATACAAGCTCTGGTAGCAGTATTACAGCCACCATACCAGGTAATATAAATGCCCGTAATTACGCATATAATAACGTTAATGAAATAACAACGATTGGTCAAACGCCAGTAAATGTAAGTTTAAAAGGTCTAACTAATACAGCTGTAAGCAGTACTAATACCATAACGCCAAATACTGGTAGTAACCCTGGCGTATTTATTACCAACCAAGAATTTACCGTTAAGGCACCATTAAGCCAGGGTAATAATTTAACGACAACGACAGCGACTTATGGCAAGCCGTTACCAGAAACCACAAACGCCAGTGCCTACCAAATACAGGTCACCAGCCCAAGTGCTATAAACCCAAGCTATGATGCTAACGGCAATTTATTAAACGATGGCGTTAACACATATTCTTACGACGTCGAAAATAGATTACTGTCAATAAAAGAAGGCAGTGGTAACGTAAGCAATATAACATACGATGCTTTAGGGCATGAAGCCATAATAACCGAAAGCTTAAACGGAACTATTACCAGTACCAAGCAATTTATCTGGTGTGGCAATTCTAGATGCGAAGCTCGTGACGCTAGTAGCAATTTATCGAATCAATATTTTGCCTACGGCCAGGTTAATTTTACTAATAATGGCACAACAGCAACTAATTATTATTACACAAGAGATAGACTAGGGTCTATAAGGGAGGTAACCGATGCAAATGGAAACATCGTAAGTCAATATAATTACACAGTATTTGGGCAAGCAGTAGTAACGAATGGAATTAATGGGCAAGCACCAAGTGTAACCAGCGACTTTGGCTACGCCGGTTACTATTTCCACAAACCCAGTGGCCTTAACTTAACCCTAAACCGAGCCTATAGCCCAAGTCTAGCCCGCTGGCTCACACGTGACCCAATTGGTGAACGTGGTGGCATTAATTTGTATGGGTACGTGGGTGGTGATCCGCTAAATAGTATAGACCCGAGTGGTTTAGATATGTGGGTTACAACAACTCTAATTAGTTTCAATCGCTTTCCCTCAAATATGGGTGGCCTTAATTTTCATCAAAATTTAAACATTGGTGATCCATATGGTCTTTTCTGGACTTTCAGTTTTGGTTCAAATTATTCTTCTAGACCTCTTGATCAATTTGAATATTACCCTAGCAGAATCAGCGACCCTATTCCTGGTAAAGATTCATACAGTTTGAAAGATGCTTTTGATATTAACCAACAAGCACAAACCTCTATTGATTCAACGAGGAGTGTTGATAGATACATGCAATCAACACCTGAACAGGATAATTTAATGATTAACTATTTGTCGAGATATGGTAACCAAGCTTATTTAAATAATTTTGGTAATTACAATATATTATTCAATAATTGTAGAAGTTATGCAAACAACATGTTTGACTTTGCAAGTGATAATTTTAATTTAGAAGAAGTTTCAAATAATATAAATTTATTAAATCTTAAATATGCTATAAATGAGACCTATCACAAGTACCAGGCTTGCAAAAAAAGAATTAAATGATTAAAATTTTTTTCTGTTTAACAATTTATTTTATGTTACTTTATTTTAACTCAACCTTTCGCGAAAGTGATGTGGTTGAACCTGATTATTGTCTTTTGACAATTTTTGAAAGTTTTCTTAATACCTATATGCTTTATTTGATTATAACTGCAAATCTAGATATAAGTATTTTGAATTCCAGTATAAAAGAAAAAAAAATAAAGCTTTTCAATATTTCATTTAATGTTGATTTAATATTATTCTTAATCACTACGCCGTTTATCTTAACAATGATATTTTTACTAAAAAGTGAAGGGCTTTTGCAAAGAGATAATTTCTATGATAAATCGAATTTTGAAAAATTTTTATGTTACCTCATCGGTGCTGTGCCATTTTTATTATATTTATTATACGAAAAAAAAATACTAAAACCCATAAAAATTCTAGATAATTTATTTGAATTAAATGCTAAATCAACTATTTCAATATATTTATGTATGTTTCTAATTCCATCATTGAAAACGTTATTTATATATATGATATTAATCTTAGTAACTTTTATTTTGAGATTTTTAATCAATATTAAATATAAATTTGTCGTAATTACCAAAGATCAGAATAAATTATTAAAAAAAATTATATATTATTTTAATAATTTAATTAATTTAAAATATGACATATTAATTTTAGGTGTTTGTTTATCAGCTGGTTATATTACAACCATTTACAGAGATTTTTTTGATAATTATTATAAAATTTATAGCATTTACCATGTTATTGTTCAAAATTTAAGTAAAGATTCTATCAAAGGTGGTGAGATTTCCTTTTATCAAAAATATCAATTACCAATATTAAAACCTAATCAAAAGACAGAATTTATATTTGATACTAAATGTAAAACTGACCGTCCTCTTGAAATAACTTTACTTTTTGATGATAATGCAAATGAATATATAAATTGTGGTATCTACAAATCAGCAATAAGTCATTGCATGCAACCAATCGGTGAATCAAATTATTGGGATAAATATTCTATAATTGTAAAAATCTATGGATCTAATATGTATACTGTTCAACCTATTGATCAAAATGGTTGCTCTTTAGTAGTTATGCCAGGATTTTCATCTAATGTTGAGGGACAATATGAATTAAATGTTATGCCTAAAAGATTAAAATAATGGTAACAGTCCGGCCAACCACAATCTTTAATAATTTAAAGCCAACTGTTAAATTACTTCTGTCAAGACAATATTGGGAGTAAATCAAATGGTTTTAAAAAATAATAAAGACTGGCTAAGTTTAATTAAAGGTTTTGAAAATAGCAAAATGACAGTAAAAAATATTGTAAACATAAAAATATATAATTTAAATTCGACAACTCGAAAAAGGTAAATCGCCATATGTTTATTACTAATTTGTTGCAAAGATTAAAGTTCAAATTAACTTGTTAAGCTGCTAATCCATAACATCGTCAATGCTTTTAGCGTTAAGTACATTTACTAGCCAGCGGTTAAGGTCAGATGAATTGGCTTGGTTGATTTTTTGAATAACTAGCTTATCTTGTTTGCCAAATTTAGCTTCAATTAAGTTTATTAAGCCCCTAGCCAAGCCCATAGCTTCACCTTTAGCCAAGCCCATAGCTTCACCTTTAGCTTGCCCACGGTTAAAAGAATCCAGATCTTCTAGATGAACTATTGTTTTACTCATAAAAACCTCAAAAAATCGCTTTATTAATATTATACCATTAT
>JAJYFO010000169.1 GCA_021785395.1 bacterium
GCTTCAGCATCTGGTGTGATGCTTCTATTAACTGGTGAAAATGGTAAGACACAAAATAATGATGTAAATTTTAAAGATGAGCAAATTGCTAGTATTCTTGAAAATAGTCTGAACCACAATGAAATAATTATGCCTGGCACTAAGCTTATACTGCATAACAATAGCATTGTAAGCAATCACGATTATACTGTTATTGGTTACGACCCAACGACTAAGTATGTAACTTTACGCAACCCTTTTGGTTATAATGCCAATTCGGGTAATTTGCCCAAAGACACGGCTAAAGTTGGTGGTGAACCTGTTGACGGTGTACTTAATTTGGGTGGCGGGCTAATTACTATGCCACTTGATACTTTTAAGCAAAATTTTAAGATTATACAACATACCGTTAATAATGAAAAATAGTCTGCGCTAGAATAAAATAATATTTTTAAAATTAAAGTTTAGTGTTTAGATGATTTTTGATTTTAGTTGACATAAGGTTAATCTGGTTAAATATAAGCAAGCATTTTGTTTAAACAAGATGATTAATTTATAGATAAGTCAGATAATATCTTGACCCGTGAAGCTTAGTTGTATATTAATTAACAGCTTAAAAAACTATTTAAATCTTAAATTATAAGCACCTAGAGAACCTAGACTTAACCCGACTTATCTATATTATTTGAGATTTAGTTGTTTTGCGAAATGACCAAGTTAAGGTCCAGCTATAGTATTACATATCATTTTTCTTGATTTACGATTTAGTTGAACGACAGAATTAGCGTTTTTTGAATTTATGCTTTTCAATAGTCGAGCAACTAAATCTGGTGTAGCAATATGCAAATCATCAGCTGCTCTTGCGCTAATGTTTAAGGCAGTTTCTAGGTCGGTTTCATTATATTGGGTTTTAATATTTTTGTTTAACTTATTCACTTTTGGTTACCTCATATATTAATGTGCTTTTATTATACTTCTCAAGCTGTCAATGTTTTGATAATTTTTGTCGAAACTTGGTCAAGATTTTGCCTAGAAAGATAATGCCTTATATGGTTATGGGCTAGAACCAGTTAATTGAGTCAAAGGTCAAATTAAAAAAGCTTTTAGGCTTGGATTTGATTTTATCATCTAAGGAATAACAAGTTTATTTGTTATTCCTTAGGTAATTTGTTAAATGGTAAACTGTGAAGCCTTAGCCTTATAATTGTTTTAAATTCATGCGAAGGCTAGATTCGGTTTCGTAAAATTCTTTAAACCGACCTGCTAAAATGGCTAGCCTTGCCATGTTGGCGTAGTTAATCAAAGTATAAACGTTATGTACGGAAAGTAAAATGGCACCTATCATCTCTTTTTGTCGCACTATATGATGCAGGTAGGCTCTAGAATAGCGCAAACACGTGCTGCATTGGCAGTTTGGGTCAAGGGGTAGTGGGTCGTTAGAATATTGCGCCCGTTTAATGCTAGGCGTTTCTTGCTTAAGGAAAAAAGACCCGTGTCTGGCTAGTCTGGTCGGTGAAACACAGTCAAACATATCTATTTGAGCGTATATTGCGTGGGTTATATCCCATGGAGTGCCGATTCCCATTAAGTACCTGGGTTTTTCGTAAGGTAGTAAATTAGCTGTAAATAAACTAATTTTTTCGATAGTTTCTCTATCTTCGCCTACGGCCACTCCGCCAATTGCGTAACCTGGTAAATCGATATTGGTTACAAATTTAGCCGATTCGATACGCAAGTCCTCGTATATGCTGCCTTGAACTATGCCAAACAAGGCTTGATTGGCTGAATTTTTATGATTCTTGACGCAGATTTCTAAAAATTCATGGGTGCGTTCCATCGAAAATTTGGCTTGGTCGTAAGTCGCTGGATTGGGTGGAAAATCGTCAAACGCCATTATAATATCAGCCCCAATTGCGTTTTGAATCTCCATTGACCTGGCTGGACCAATAAAATGCGTTTTGCCGCCTTTAGGGTCTTTAAAATAGACGCCGTCACTGGTTTTTTTTAATAATTTGCTCAGGCTCATAACCTGAAACCCACCCGAATCAGTTAACATTGGCATATTCCAGGTAGTAAACTTATGGAGTCCACCAAAATTTTTGATTAACTCGTGTCCTGGCCTTAAATATAAATGGTACGAATTACCTAAAATTATTTGTGCTCCGCAGTTTAGGGTTTGGTCAAGGGTGAGCGATTTTAGCGTGCCATTGGTGCCAACTGGCATAAATACAGGCGTTTTAACTACGCCATGGGGTGTCGTTAAAACACCGGCCCTGGCACCGGTATCTTTACAGATAGCTTCGACTTCAAATTTTATGCTGGCTTTGTGTTTTAAATCCATTTGGCTTGTCCGTTAAGTGATTTTATCTGTAAAAGGGAAATAACTAGTAAAATGATATTTACTACAAGAAAAAAGTATTCGCGAAAACCCATGCTTGAAAGTTGGCTTAAAAAGCCTAGCCAGGTAAGTATTGGATAAAAGTAGAAAATTAAATGCCAGATTTTAAGCGACAGTTTATATTTCAATATTTGTTCAAGTGATACCGAATTTATGGTAATTACGGCCACGATACACAGCAATAACGAATCATGAAAATGAGCATGGGGGCAGAAGACTAGGTACAATAAGATTATGGCTGAATATACCCAGACCGTATTTTCAGATTTACGCCAATTGTTCTTATAGCATAAAAAAGCGGCCAGAAAAAAACTCAAACTAAAAAAAACAAAAGCGACGTTTAGAGCTAAGGCCGGTGCCATAAACAACATGAGCGGTTTGCGCAAAGTCATTAAATAAGTGGTATCGCTAGCAAAATCTGGTAATTTAACGCCCATATAACTAAATTTAGTTTCAGCTTCTTTGAGCATATTTAGGTAAGTAAAATATATATTGTTACTAAATGCTTTAAGGGTGGCTATTAATAATAATAAATTCAGGCCAAAACTGGCCAAATAAAACTTTAAGTTTCGCATAAATAAACTTAACGGAAAAAAGAAAACGAAATAATGTGGCTTTATAGACAATAGAAGGCTGGAAATAACACCTAAGCTATATTTTTTGTTATAAATATCGATTAGGAAAAAACTTAAGGCGGCGACCAATAAAATATTGACTTGACCCAGAAGTATCGACCAGACCATGGGCATACTGGCAAAAATGCCCAGCAATATACTTATAAACGTTATATTGCTTATCGGATTTAATTGATTTTTAGCTTGTGTTAAACTCAAACCTAGTATCAGTAAGGAAAATATAATAAAAATGGCGTATCCATAATTGAGTGGCAAAAATTGCCAAGGATACATTAATAACCCCGTTTGTGGCGGATATTGGCTAAAATACTGGTATGGCTTGGCTGGAGCTATGGCAGCGGAAAAGTATTTCTTTTGAACGCTAGGATTGTATATTTCATTGCGGTCTTTACTGTCGGTAATTTTAGCTAAAACATAGTATCTTGTGTAGTCAAGGAAAAAATAAGGGTTTTTATTAACTGTTTTAGTAAATTCAGGTTGTGGTATATATTTTGCCCAGAGAACCGAAAAACTAATAAAATAGCCAATTAAAATAATAAAATAGATTGTGTTTATAAGTTTCAGTATCATTCGGAAAATTAGCGTCGGCGTTTGACTACGGTTTTACGTAAGGCTGCGATACGTTGTTTGGCGCTTTCAATATTTGCGCCAGAAGGAGCCATTTTAGCGTATTTTTCGTAATTGGTAAGCGCCTGGTTGGGTCTGTTTAAGGTATCGTATACAGTGCCTAAATAATAATAGGCGTCGCTTTGATTCTTGTCTAGGCTTATGGCTTTTTCGTATTCACTTATGGCTTTGACGTTGTTGTTTAAGGCCTGGTAAGCCGTCCCCAAGTTAAGGTGTGTAGTGGCGCTGTCATCCAGTTTGAGGGCTTTTTCGTAGTCATTAATGGCGCCAGCTATATCGTAATTGCCACTTGCGTCTTTTGTCGTTTGTTTTTTGTAAGCAGATTCTAAATAAGGTGCAGCCATAGCTTCTTTAACCTGTTTTATAATTTGCGTGTAGGCCGGTTCTTTGGGATTTAAGGTAGCAGCTTTAGTGTAATATTTAAGAGCGTTGTCTAAATCGTTTTTAGCCTGATAACAAGTGCCTAGGCTATAATAGAAAGAAGCTTCGCTTGGCGATATGCTAATCGCTTTGAGGTATTGGGCTATAGCGTCATCGTATTTTTGGTCGGTTTGCAGTTTAACAGCGTCATTGTACGCTTGCATGGCTTCGCTCGACTGTTTGCTTTGTTGGGCTGTGGCTACTATATTGGCATAGGTCTGGTTTTTAGGGTCTAATTCGTGGGCTTTACTGTACCAGATTATGGCGTTCGTCATATCGTTGTGTTCTTGGTATAAAGTACCGAGCCCGTATGCGTAGGCGGCTTCGTTGGGGCTTAAACTTATAGCTTTTTGATACGCTGCTAGAGCCTCGTCAAATTTGCCAGCCTGCTGCAGCTTGACGGCATCGTCGTAGGCTTTGCTCGACTCTTGGGCTGTTTTAATTTGGTTGCGGGTCGGAATCTTAATACAGGCATTTATATTAGCCGTTAAGGCTGCTATTCGACTTTTGGCCTGGGTCACGTATTGACCATTGGGACTGGCTTTTATGTAGTCGTTGTAATGGTTAATGGCCTGTCTTCCATTTTGGGCGTTTTCGTCTAAAACGCCAAGAAAGTATAAATTATCGACGCTGGCTTTATGGTCTAAATCGTAACCTTTTTTGTAGGCATTTATAGCTTCGTTAAAATGGTCGCTCTGTTGGTAGGCGCTAGCTAAATTAGTCCATAATTCGGCGTTGTTAGGAATGATAGCAATAGCCTGGTTGTATAAATTAATGGCCGTATCTAAATCACCGCTGGTTTGTTTTTCAATCGCTTTTTGGATTATGGGTCCGGCTTTTAATTCATTGACGTTGCTTATGGCTTTTTGATAATCGGCGTTTTTAGGGTCGAGGGTTAGAGCTTGTTGATACGCTGTTAACGCATTGTCTAAGTCATTTTGCTGCTGGTATAATGTGCCCAGTGCGTACTCGTAAGATGCTTCTTTGGGCTGAAGTTTAATGGCTTCTTGATAAAGCGGCAAAGCCTTATCGTATTGTTGGTTTTGCTGGAATGTTACAGCCTTAGTGTAATCATCGTTAGCTTTTTTGATATTTTCTAGTTCTTCGGGCGACTTTATTTTAATGGTATTATTAATGTCTTTGGTTAACGCTTTTATTCTATCTTTGGCCTGGCTAACGTATTGACCGTTGGGGTCGGTAGTTACGTAATTTCTGTACGTTGATAGCGCCGAACTGCCGTTACCGTTGTTTTCTTCTATAGTAGCGATTAAATACAAATCGTCTGCCTGGCCTTTGGGGTCCAGTTCTAGAGCTTTTTTGAACGACAGTCTAGAACTTGCGTAGTCTTGGTCGGCGTACTGGGCTGTGGCCATGTCAAACCATAAAGCAGCGTTATCGGGGGTTAAAGTTATAGCCTGTTGGTAAAAGGTTTCGGCTCCAACATAGTCTTTTTCCTGTTGCCGCTTTATGCCTTGTTGAATAATGGGGTCGGCTGACTTTGCCAAGGCTTTATTCAGCGCCTTTTGGTAAGTGGGAGCCGTCTTACTGTCAGCTAAATCAACAGCCTGGCGATAATTAACGATAGCGTTATTAAGGTCGCCTTTAGCCTGGTAGGCTGCGCCAATATCAAAATAGGTAGCGGCGTCTTTAGGGTCGTTATTAATGAGTTCTTGGTATTTGGCTATGGCCTCGTCGTATTTACCGGCCTTAAATAAATCGTCGGCAGCTTTGGCGGTGTCGTCGATCTTTTGCTGAGCCAGCGCCTCTTTAGCCTGTTTTAGGCCTTCGTTAGCCGACTGATTATTAGGTGCTATAGCTAGCGCCTGCGTATAATAATTCACGGCGTTCTGGTTATCGCCCTGGGCCTGGTAGGCGCTGCCAATATTGATTAAAACAGCCGCGTTATTTTTGTCTAGGTTAAGCGCCTTTTGGTACTCGGCAATGGCTTCGGCGTAGTGTTTACGGGTTTGTAAGTCGACGCCAGAATTTATATAGCGGTCGATTTGAAACTGTTTCT
>JAJYFO010000170.1 GCA_021785395.1 bacterium
CATGCCACCTTATTTAAAAGAATTTTCTACAAGGTCGCCTTCAACCGGTTTTGTTTTGCGGATGTTTTAAAATTTAAACTTTTAGATTTATTTAGCAGTTTGCGTTTGCTTTTGCCGCATTTTAGACTTTGTTATGTTCTAATCTGATAACAACTGTGTCGTCTACGATACTTTGGGTTATTTCGGCGCAGTCACTAATTTGAACTCCCTTGTACCAAGTATTTTCCGGGTAGATGGCTATAACTGGACCAAGCCCGCATTGGCCAAGGCAGCCAGCTCGGTTGACCCTTATATCATTTTTGTCGCATTTTTCGTAAATACGGCGTTTTAATTCCTCGAAAACGAAGCCAGCCTGCGTTTCTTTGCACGATTGGCCAAAAGTGCAGACGAATAAATGTTTTTTAAAGATTGGCATAATGTACTTGAATAAAAGCAACCTGAAACTTAAAAAAAACTATCTGATAAACTACATCTATTATAGCTAAAATATAATCTTTAATATTAGAAAAACAAGTTAAATTAATTGTCATCGAGGGGTTAAACTTGTATTTAGTTTTTGTAATATTTTAGTGGGGAAAATAAATTATGACAACGAATACTAAAATTAAATTAGAATATCAATCTGGCTTTGGTAACGATTTCCAGTCGCAGGCTTTACCAGGTGCTTTACCCGTGGGCCAAAACAGCCCTCAGAAACCCAAATACGGCCTTTACGCCGAGCAATTAAACGGCACGTCTTTTTTGGCACAGCGCCAGGAAAACCTAAGGTCATGGCTGTACCGAATCAAACCGTCGGTCTATACTGGTAAAGGTTGTAAAGTTGACTACCCCAATTGTAAAAGTCGCCCCTTTTCGACCACTTTTACTATGGCGGTACCTTATCGCTTTGACCCGATTATAAAGTTGGCTGAGTCGACCATTGATTTTTTAACTAGCCTTAAAACCGTTTGTGGTAACGGTGATTTGGCTAGTTACAGAGGAAGTTGCGTACATTTGTACGGGTTTAATAAGGCTCTTGAAAATGAGTTCTTTTATAATTGTGACGGTGATTTTCTATTTGTCCCATACTTAGGTGAGGTTTTAATCCAGACCGAATTTGGCCACCTGACGGTAGGTCCAGGGCAAATAGCCAATGTGCCAAGAGGAATAAGGTATAATGTCGTCAATTTGAGCCCGTTTTGCGCTGGTTATATTTTAGAAAACTACGGTAGACCCTTTCAGTTGCCTTATCTTGGACCCATTGGTTCAAATGGACTGGCCAATCCCCGCGATTTTTTATATCCGGTAGCTAAATTTGAGGATAAAAGTGGTGAATATAAGATTATAACGAAATTCTCCGGCCATTTTACCGTTTGCGAAATTAATTACCACCCTCTCAATGTAGTAGCTTTTCACGGAAATTATCTGCCCTATAAATACGACTTGAGTTTATTTAATGTTATCAATACCGTTAGTTTCGACCACTGCGACCCATCAATATTTACTGTTTTAACCAGTCCGTCGGAAATTAGTACTTATTCTAACGTAGACTTCGTTATTTTCCCGCCGCGCTGGCTGGTGAGTGAAGGTAGTTTTCGCCCGCCTTATTATCACAAGAATTATATGAGCGAATACATGGGGCTGATAACTGGTTTGTATGAGGCCAAAGAAGAAGGCTTCGTAACTGGCGGGGCTACTATTCATAACCAGTTTGTCCCCCATGGTCCAGACACTAACGCCTTTATTAAGGCTAGTTCTGAAAATTTAAAGCCAAAATATATGGCTTCGACGCTGGCTTTTATGTTCGAGAGTTCTTTGCCCTATTATTTGACGCAGTTGGCGGCAGATTCAGCTAGTTTGCAAAAAGACTACTATAAATGCTGGGCTGACTTGCCAAAAAACTTTAAGCCGTAGCGCTGGTGATTAAGGGGGCTGGTTGAAAACGTTTAGGCAATGTCAAGTAATCTTTGCTAGCGAAATAATTAAACAAATTTTAATTAATTTAATTTCGTCTTGTGTTTAAGTTTAATGGACAAACAGGTACGTTTTTAGAATTATGTATTAGAATAATGTATTAGGATGATTTAAATACGGAATTTTATCAAAAATCGACTAGATTTACGGGGGTTTTTATTTTGGAAATCGAAAAATTTATTGACCACACCCTTTTAAGCCCTCAGGCTAAAAGTACCGATATAGCGAAACTGTGCCAAGAAGCTATCGAACACGATTTGTTTGCCGTTTGCGTCAACCCATATTACGTGTCTGACGCAGTTAAGGCCTTGCGTAGCTCAAAAGTTAGCGTAGCTACTGTTATTGGTTTTCCGCTGGGGGCTAATCTTACGCCAGTTAAAGTTCTTGAGGCCAAGCAGGCTATTGAACAGGGAGCCGGCGAATTGGATATGGTCATAAACATTGGCGCGCTCAAAGAGGGTTTGTTCGACTACGTTGTCTATGATATAGAATCGGTCGTCAAGGCAGCTAATGGAGCTCTGGTAAAAGTTATAATCGAATGCGACTTGTTAACCGACGCTGACAAGATTATGGCCTGTCAGGCTTGTATTAAGGGTAACGCTAATATGGTTAAGACCAGTACAGGTTTCGTAAAAGACGGTAAAGGTGCCACTGTCAGCGATATAAAATTGATTAAGAATGAGCTCAAAGGCAGTCGCCTTGGTATAAAGGCCAGTGCCGGTATTCGTAATTATGCCCAGGCCATAAGTCTTATAGAAGCTGGGGCAAATCGGATCGGTACGTCTAGTTCGATTGCTATTCTAAACGAAGCCAAAGTGAAAGCTAAGTAAATTAAGGAGATTGTGTTAATTAAAATGAGAAAAAAAGTAAGCTTGTTTATAACCTTAAGTTTTTTAGTGACCGGTAGTTACTGTTTGGCTGATGATACAGATACGCTTTTAGCCAAGGCCGACAAAGCCTATTCGCGTATGCAGTTTGATAAGGCGGCCGAATTTTACAAGGCTTATCTAGCCAACAACGATAATAATGCCAAGGCCCACCAGCGACTGGGAGCTTGCTTGGCGGCTCAAAATCATTATAAATCAGCCGTTGAAGAAGAAAATAAGGCCATGAAAATTGACCCCAAGTATTATTTGCCGCACGTAGTCTTGGGTCAGATCTATTCGAACCAAAATAAATACGACGAGGCTTTAAAAGAATTTGAAGAAGGCGTTAATTTAAACCCTAAAAGTGTAAGGGCTAAACTTGATTTGGGCTTTGTTCTAACCCAAAAACAAAAATTCGACAAGGCTATAGAAATGTACGACGCTGCCTGTAAACTGGCTCCGGATAACCCCACACCGTTTTTAGATTTGGGTGTCGTCCAGGCTAATAAAGGTCTATACGACGAAGCGATTAAAACAGAGCTCAAGGCTCTTGATATAGACAAAACTTTGCCCCAGGCTTATATAAATTTAGGTAATATCTATACCGAATCTAAGAACTTGCCCGAGGCTATAAAGTCTTTTAAAACGGCTTTAAGCTATAGTCCTAATCATCCCAATGCTTTAAGTGGCTTGGGGTGGGCGTATTTAAAAGATGGAAAGTACAATGAGGCCGTTAAATACCAGAAAAAGGCGATTAAACTGGCTCCAAACTTTGCTCCAGCCCATAGGCGAATGGCCGAGGCTCTTTCCAAATTGGGTCAAAATGATGAATCTGACCGTGAGTATGAGTTGGCTTTAAAAATTAATCCTAACGACGTCGTAACGCACGTTGAATACGCTAAGTTCTTAATGAGTATTAATAAGAAAGACGAAGCGTTTAAAGAATTTCAAAAGGCCTTAGACATAAACCCTGATTCGGTTCCAGCCAAAGACGGTTTGAAAGAACTTGGCCGTATAAACGAACCCAAGCCAGAAGCTAAAGAAGCAAGTAAATAAAGATTATTAACCCGTAACGGACTTGGCTTTTTGCCACAGATCGTTCCACTGGTCTATAGTTAAGTCTTTGAGGTTGATGTTGGCTAATTTTTCCATGGCCGTAAAGCGTCGGATAAATTTGTCACACATTAGATGTAAAGCTTCTTCTGGGTCGATATTGTTGTAACGGGCAATATTAACGATGGTGAATAAGATGTCACCTAATTCCATTTCCATTTTTTTATGGGCTTTAGAATTGTTAGCTCTTTTAGTGTTTTTAAATTCAGCCAATTCGGCTTTAAATTCGTCGATTTCGCTAAATAACTGCTGCCAGATTTGGTCTATATTTTCCCATTCAAAACCGTAGCTGACAGCTTTTTGCGAAATTTTGAGGGCTTTTAGTAAAGCTGGTAAGTCTTTGGGTAAATCGCCCAGGATATTTTGGCTTTTGGGTTTTAGGTCTTCCCACTGGGTTAAAACCTCATCAACACTTATAGAATTATTATGCTTAAAGACATGAGGATGCCTTTCGACCATTTTTTTGTTTATGCCATAAGCCACGTCATTAATGTTAAAACTACCATTGTCAGTAGCGATTTGCGCTTGCAAAACAATTTGTAGCAATAAATCGCCTAACTCTTCTTTAAGTTTTTCGTCGTCGCCACTTCTTATGGCTTCGATAACCTCGTAGACCTCTTCTACCAAAAAGCGCTTTAAGCTTTCATGGGTCTGTTCTTTGTCCCAGGGACAGCCGTTGGGGCCACGCAATTGGCCTATTGTCTTGACGAGTTCGTTAAACGCTGTGGTTTCATTATTCATGGTTTTTTATAATAGCAGTAAATTTATCGATAAAATGCTTATTATTATTATATTTTTTGTTAAAATATTAAAATAGTTTACATTGAACAGATTTAAGAAGGTGTCGATTAAGTGAATATAACAGTTTTAGGTGCTGGATACGTAGGTTTGGTTACAAGCGCAACTCTGGCTTATTTAGGTCACAAGGTTGTCAATGTGGAAACTGATAACGTTAAATTAGAGGCTTTACAGAAGGGCAATGTACCTTTTTACGAGCCAAATTTGGAAAATTTGACCAATCTTGTGGTCAAGTCGGGGAATTTAGAATTTACCGATAACGCGCAAACAGCTATAAAATCTAGTGAAATCATTTTTATTACAGTAGGTACGCCAGAAGCAGCTGACGGACAGCCCGACTTAACCCAGCTTAATATAGCAGCCAAGGCCATTGGTCAGGCTTTAGACAGCAGCCGACACCGTATAATAATCAATAAATCAACGGTTCCAGTTGGAGCTGGTAATTGGGTTGAAATGCTAGTCACGCAGTCTTTGCAACAGGTCCAGCTAACACCAGCTAGATCAGGTAAGATTGACCCGATTAGCTTTAGCGTTGTAAGCAACCCTGAATTTTTAAGAGAAGGCACGGCTTTAATTGACTCTTTTTACCCCGATAGAATAGTCGTCGGTGTAAGTGATAATACCAGCCTTAATACCATAATGAAATTGTATGAACCGATTTTGACTCAAAATTTTGACCCGCCATTAAATATACTAAGGCCAAAAGGTCTAAAATCTGTGCCATTAGTCGATGTTGATATAGCTTCAGCAGAACTTATTAAATACGCAGCCAATTCATTTTTGGCGATGAAAATAAGTTTTGCTAATGAAATCGCTAATATAAGTGAAAAGGTCGGTGCTGACATTAAAAATGTTATGGAGGCAATTGGTTTAGATTCTAGAATAGGGTCAAGTTTTCTCAACGCTGGTATTGGATTTGGTGGCAGCTGTTTTAAAAAGGATTTAAGCGCTCTAATTAATATAGCTGGAGAATATAACCTAAATCTAAATATTTTACCGGCTACTATAAAGGTCAATGAAAGCCAGCGTCTTATCGTTATCCGCAAATTACAAGAGGAGCTTAAAATAATTAAAGGGCGAAAAATTGGTATTATGGGCTTAGCTTTTAAGCCAAATACCGATGATTTGAGAGACGCACCGAGTATCACGATTATTACTCAATTGCTTAAAATGGGTTGCTCGGTCAAAGTTTATGACCCTGTCGCCAACCACGTTTTGAAAAAACAAAGGCCTGATTTAGAATTATTTTATGCTAATAACATCGATGACCTGGCAGCCGATACAGACGCCCTTATTTTGGTTACGGAGTGGAGCGAATTTATTTC
>JAJYFO010000023.1 GCA_021785395.1 bacterium
CGTTCATAAAGCGCATGTTATAGTTTTACATGATATAATTGAAGACCAGAACTCGCCGACAGATCCTGTAAAAGCTGAGATTACAAATCAATGGGGCAGCAAATTTAATTTTATGGGTCCTAAAGCCATAAAATCCAGCCAATTATTTAATAGCATTTTTTAATTAAATTTATTAGTCTAATCTTTTATTCTAATGCAACCATTGCAAGCAATGTTCGAAACATAAAATTAGTCATTAAAATAATTTTTAAATCCAAAGGTTTAACTAAGATATTTAAAAGTCGGCGTTCTTGGTTATACTTTTCTTTATTCTTAATCAGCCAAACTTACTAAGTAATAAAATATTTTTTTGACAAAAATTAATTTATGTGACAAAATCTAAACTAAATGATAAAATCATTTGTTATAGAAATAAAATTGACATAAAAAAGTGGCAGACAGTTTAGATTTACTAAATCAATTTTAAAAGTGATGGGGTTCACTTATAACCGCCAAAAAGCAATTTGCGGCTGATAACTCCTACGATAGCAAAATTTAAATATTAATTTAGACTAATTTTATATTTTGTCGGAATATTACTCGTAGGTTAAACAGTCAATGTATAAAATTAAATTTATTTCTCTTTTAATAGTTTTCTTGGTAAATATTTTGGGCTTGCCCCTAAACGTTTTTGGCGCTCAAAATATTTCAATAAATAACGACAATTTTATTGACAATAATTTAAATAGAACCGTCTTAAAAGAAATAGAATTATCGCGCTTTAATGAATTATTTAAATATGAAAATACCAAAACCAGTCGACTATTCCCGTATCGTTATTTTGCCGGTCAAGAATCTAGCGCAGCTGGAGTTAACGCTGGGCTAATCGTTGGTTTAGTGGCACGCGAAGAACATTTAAATAAACCTAAGTTAATACATCCAGTAACTTTAGAATACTCACTTTTCCCCCAAATGATAGGGCAATATATTGGCGGTTGCGAACCTATTTATGAATTAATGCTAAAGAGCCGCAAATATTATAGTTTAAAAAGAAATGGACTTATTCCTAGTTTAGCCATAAAACACGTAGAACAATTAAACGGTCAAATTAATAGTATCGTTAATTTAAATCCAGCTAGTACAAACGAAATATTTAACCAAGAATACAAAGTCATAAAACTTCTTCAAGAGTCTTTATACCTAGAATATAAACAGTTTCACGTAACGGCCAGGTTATTTAATATTTTTCAAAACTCCAGTTTTGTTATGGACTCGGCCAAAAACCTAACCGGAGCTATTGGTAATATGATTGGTGTTATAAGCATTTATGAACGTCAACCCAAAATAAACGGGCCAGCTTTTTTATTAACCACTGTTTCAGGTTGTCTTATTGTACTTGGTCCACTTGTAAGTAGGCTCAACCGAGCCATTTTAAGTTATCGCTTGCAAAAAGAATTTAATAGTGATGTCGAAAATGAATATATTAATAAATTAGCGCAATATATAAATAGCTATAATAAATTAACAAAAATTATTAAAACCCACCCCGAATCTATAATTAACAAGAACTCACTAGATTCCAGACTTTCATTTTATAAATACCAGGAAAATATATTTAAAACAAGCCTTGACCAAATAAAGGCCAATAAAAAAACTGGTAAAAAACTAGCCCTTGCGCAAATACCAGTGGGTCTGGTCGTAGGTTCGACCAAAATAGCTTTAGGCGTTTGTGGCATGATAGCTGGCTTTAAATTTTTCCATGACCCAGACGACGCTCAAACGCTTGTCGCTGACGGCAGTATCCCATATATATGCGGAACCGGTATTTCGATGGTCGACAATTTAAGGATTCTTGGCATAGGCCAAGTCGATTATTTCAAAAACAAAAAAGCCTATAAATTGCCGTATCAAATATACGATAATTATTTGGACAATTTGGATAAAGTTGAATTAAACGTTAAAGCAAATATAATAAAATAAATACAGTATAATTTAATAAAATTTAAAAAAGGAATTACAATGAATTGGCTAATGATTTTTATAGGTGGTGGCATAGGGTCGATATTTAGATTTTGGGCGTCTAAAAGCGTTCAAAATTTAATCGGCCTATCCTTTCCTTTGGGTACATTATTTGTCAATTTAACCGGTAGCTTAATAATTGGCTTTCTTGGTGGCTTGGCTGAAAATCGCGGTTTATTTAATGATACTTTAAGAGCCCTTATTTTTATAGGCTTTTTAGGCGGATATACGACGTTTTCAACTTTTAGTTTTGAAACGTTTCAGCTGGTTAAAAGCAGCGAAATATTTTATGCTATATTAAGTGTAATACTTCATATTGCACTAGGCTATTTATCGGTATGGTTAGGCTATATTCTGGCTAAGATTATTTAAATGATATTTAAAAATCAGTTTAATACAAATAATTTTATTAATGGTTATAAATTTTAAAGGAATTAATTATGGACGATTTTATTAATGGTTATAAGCTAAAAATATTTCTAGGTGAAAGCGATAAACACGACCATATGCCTTTATACGAATGGGTTTTAAAACAAGCCATGGAGCATAAATTGTCCGGCGGGACAGTCATAAGAGGTCTATCTGGCTATGGCAGCCACAGCCAGATCCACAGCGCCAAGATCCTAAGTATTTCTTGCGATTTACCCATAATCATCGAATTTAACGATACTGTAAGTAATATCGAAAAATTTTTACCGACAATTGATGAAGCGATTAAAGACGGGCTAGTTACCTTAGAAAACATCCAACTTAAAATTTATAAGTCTTCTAAATAGAAAAGTAACGCAAATTTTTCGATTATACATTATCGTCTTCGTCTTTAGGTTCTACTACCGTTGTCACCATAACTACTTCGTCATCTTCGTCTAGTTGTTGAATTCTCACACCGGTAGCCATTCGACTTTGGACGCTGATATCATCAATTTTTTGACGCACGACAACACCGTTGGCCGAAGCTATAATAACTTCATCACCGTCACGGACGACTTTTAAACTGGCTAATTTAGACGTCGCTTTTTTGAATTTAGTACCTATTAAACCAACTCCAGCTCGACCTTGTTGCCTAAATTCTTCGAGTTTCACGCGTTTACCAAAGCCGTCATTAGTTATGACAAAAGCGTAAGCCGCTTCATTTTCTTTGATTACGTCAAAACCGACAATCTGGTCACCCGAGCGCAATGTAATCGCTCTAACGCCTCTGGCAGCTCTGCCCAAAGTCCTTAACTCTTCTTCGCTATAACGTATACACATGCCGTCGCTTGTAGCTATCATAATGTCAGACTTGCCATCAGAAGGTCTAACCCAGCATAATTCGTCGCCTTCGTTAAGGTTTATAGCTACAATTCCTGACTTTCTAGCGTTATTGTAATCGCTTAAAGATACTTTCTTAATATAAGCCTGTTTGGTCAACATGACAAGATAACTATCTTGGTTGGCTGCTTCACTTACCGGAATAACAGCCGTCACTGTTTCTTCCTGCGAAATCGATAACAAATTGACTAAAGCCAATCCTTTAGCTGTTTTACTGGCTTCAGGCAAGTCCATTACTTCAAGTGGGTAAACCTGGCCTTTATTGGTAAATACTAAAAGCCTATCGTGCGTATTGGCAAAGAAGAAATGCTGTAAGTCGTCTTCATCTCTCGTTTTAAGACCACTAGCTCCGCGCGTATTACGTCTTTGGCGCTTAAACGTATCGACCGGGATGCGTTTAGCGTAATCTTGTTTGGTAATGAAAACGACCATAGGCTCATTGGGGGTCAAGTCTTTGACCGACAACTCGCCGATACTGCCTTTACTCTCGATTTTAGTTCGCCTTTCATCGCCGTATTTATCGCGAATTTCAGCCGTTTCAGCCTTGATTATACCTAAAACCCTGTTTCTATCTTTTAATATACTTTCCAAATCGGCGATTTTTAATTCCAAGTCAGCAAATTCTTTTTGAATCTTGTCCTGTTCTAACGAAGTCAGTCTGCGTAACTGCATTTCTAGAATAGCGTTAGCCTGAATTTCATCCAGGTCAAATTTCGACATAAGCCCTGATCTAGCTTCTTCGGTAGAAGCTGACCTTCTGATTAAGGCTATAACTTCTTCTAAATTTTTAAGCGCCTTTAAATAACCGGTTAATATATGCGCGCGTTCTTGAGCCTTACGCAAGAAATACCTGGTTCGCCTGGTAACGACTTCGATGCGATGGTCGATAAATTCTGAGATCAAATCGCTAAGTTTAAGTGCCATCGGTCGATTATTTACCAGGGCTAGAGTATTAACCGAGAAAGATTGCTGTAACTGGGTATATTTATAGAGATTATTCAGAACAACGTCTGGATGGGCGTCGCGCTTTAGTTCAACCACTATCCTAACTCCGTGCCTATCGGTTTCATCGTTGATATCACTAATACCGGTAAGTTTTTCGTCTTTGACCAATTCGGCAATACGTTTGGCAAAGGCTTCTGGTCCAACCATATAAGGCAGCGATGTTACAATAATACCCATACGGCTTAACCTCGACCCTGAACTTGGCAACTGTTCTATAGTCGCAACACCTCGAACCGGTATAGAGCCTCGCCCTGTTTCGTAAGCTTCAATTATACCTTCTTGACCCATAATAATTCCGCCCGACGGAAAATCAGGGCCTTTAATATACTGCATCAATTCTTTCGAAGTAAGTTCGCTATTGTCAATCTTGGCGATGACGGCGTTTAATACTTCGGTTAAATTATGTGGTGGCACATTGGTAGCCATGCCCACAGCTATGCCGGTTGAACCATTTAATAACAAAGTTGGCACGCGTGACGGCAACACAACTGGTTCTTTTTTGGTATCATCAAAGTTTGAGCGCATGTCAACAGTTTCAGCTTCGATATCCTGGAGCAGTTCCATTGACAATTTGGCTAATTTTGCTTCGGTGTAGCGCATAGCCGCTGGCGGATTATCTAAGTCGCCAAAATTACCGTGCCCGTTAACAAGTGGATATCGACTGGCGCTGGGCTGGGCCAAGCGAACCATCGATTCGTATATAGCCGAATCGCCGTGTGGATGATAACTCCCCATAACGTCCCCGACCGTTTTGGCTGACTTACGGAATCTTTCGTTAGGGGTAAGACCCGACTCGTACATACCGTATATAATGCGACGGTGAACCGGCTTTAAGCCATCGCGCACATCAGGAATAGCTCTGCTAATAATGACTGACATGGCATAGTCTATAAAAGACTTGCGCATTTCTTCGCGCAACTCAACGGCAACTATTCTTTCGTTTTTTTCGGGGGAAGCATCGTTAGGATTTTGACTCACAAGTTATTACCTCTTGCAAAAATATATATATTAACGCTAATTATACAACATTTGATCACGATTTTACCTTTGTTTCATCCCTAACTTGAAGGATTGTTGCACTAGGTTTGCATAAAAACCTTATATTGGTTTTAGGGTCACAGCCAGCCCCGTTAGAAATGTGGAAATACGTATTTTGTATCTGAAACAAGCCTGACGCATTTTTGCGAGTCAACTCACTATCGGTAAAAATGGCACCAATAAATGGTAGCTTAATCTGTCCACCATGCGTATGACCACCAAAGGCTACATCTATGCCGTGTTTTACAATATTAGATAAATTTAAAGGAATATGAAATAAAACAATTTTAAGATAATTGTCAGGTATACGAGCGGTTAACTCGCCAAACTTCTCACTACTAATCGTCGGGTAGTCGATTCCGATAATGGCCAATTTATGCTTGGGCAATAATTCCACTTCGTTGCGCAAAACCTTGAAACCGGCTTCTTGTAAAGCCTCTAACATAGGGTTAATATCACGGTAGCGCTTAGGGTGTTTTAGATGCTTGAATATTTTTCCTAAAGTCTTATTTATCCATTTATAGTCGTAGTAGTCATGGTTGCCCAAAACAGCATAGGCTCCTATGTTGGGTTTTCTAGATAAAATTTTATTAATATAGGGCAGGCCAGAATAATTTTCAAATACGTCGCCGGTTAAAAAAACCAAATCAATATTAGCATCGGCTGAAACTTTTTGAAGAAAGTCTAGTTTATGCGATTCCGGGCTGCACAAATGCAAGTCGGATATATGCAAAATATCAAAACCAGAACAATTTATGGCTAGTTTTAAATTATGCACTTCATATGATTTGGTTTCGACTACATAAGCGTAATAAAACCACGCTAAAAACAGAATCAATAAAATAATTGCACTTACTATAAAATAAAACATCTCTATTTGTAAAACATATCGGATACTTTATTAGACAGCGATTTAGTAGCCGTTATTGGCGGTGTAAAGTCAGTCGCGACTATTATATCCACGAGTTTTTGCAGAACTTTTATAACAGGGAAGAGAATTAGCAAACCAATAATATCGTACGGCAACTGGTACCACGTGTAATTGCGGATCAATTCAAAAATGACATTTTTACTAGTAAGCAAACTAGAATGCAAAGGCGAAAGATAGCTAAAGAAATTAAGGCCAAATAAAAAGGCTATGCCAGTTACGTGTATAATAAACAGGGTGACTAAAATGTAAATTAGGTAATTTAAGAATTTCTCTTCGTGCTTACGACTCGATATAAATACACCAGCCAAACACACCCCCAATATAAAGCCAAAACCGGGCTCATAAATGTAATCAAGCCCACCACCATTACTTAAAGGGAAAATATTAAACTTGGGTCCGACTAACCCCAAAAGGACGAATAAAAAGTAGGTTAATAAATTCAAAGGTATATCTAGTGTAAATAAAACCAATACAGCTGCGGGTATTTGCGGCGTATATATTTCCCGCCTTACATTTTGTTTTAAATCGGGCTTAGACTCAAAATACTGGATCAGGCTAGCTGGAATATACTTTTTATATTTTACTGGTACATAAGCAAAAAGCGATTCTTGCGCATATTGACTAAAAGTAATAAGGTTAGATTTAGTCGGAACCGGCACCCTAATTTCGATAAACGTAGTAATAATCAATAGCTGAAGACTTAGTATGATAAGCACAATATGGCCTATTAACGATTTTTCCTGGAATAACTCTTTAAATTTAAACATATATAGAACAAGTGTAATAATATGGGCTATTGGGTCTATAAAACTTAGACTATTTGATTCTTTCTATATCTAACTTAAGTCCTGATTTTTCATATTTCTCATTTATAAAATGCATATAATCATCATTATTGATATTATCGGTCCATAAAATTATAGCATCTTCATTATTATCTTGGTAGTAGCGTTTACGCATACCGATATTTTTAAACCCGTAGCGCTTATATAATTCTTGCGCAGCTGTATTAGAAACCCTAACTTCAAGGGTAAGCCAATTGGCACCCAATTCTTTAGCCGTTAAAATATCGTTTATAAGAAGTTTTTCACCTATTCCCTGCCGCCTCATTTTTGGATGTGTAGCCAAAGTCGTTATATGAGCCTCTTCTTGAAATAACCAATAACCAGAATAACCAACTATAAAGTTTTGTTCGTTTTCCAGACAGGCCGAGAAATAGTTAGCAAAGGGGTTATTTAATTCGTTTACAAACGAATCGTATGACCAATGCGAAGTACCAAAAGCAATAGGCTCAATATCCATAACTTTTTCTAGGTCAGTCAAATACATTCTTCTTATGCTTATATTCATGTTATATTTATATTCATGTTTTTTTCATGGTAACGCTGGCTTCTTTTAGATACAAAGGTTGAATTTTTGTATAACTAAATTTTAAATTCAAATCACCTAATTCTAGACAATTTAAATTATTACATATTACGTCGATTTGGCAAGAGGCCAGATTGATACTATTTAGGTCAAGGTATTGGGTCGACAACGGCAAATTCAGGTCTAAAGACAAAGTATTATCTAAGACTAGTAAATCACAAGTCTTTAGGTTAGGCTCTAGGTATTCTAATATTTCTGAGTAATTAACACAAACCGGGTTTAATACAGGCTTGAATTTGTCATAGACCGCTATAAATACAAAGTTTTTGTAGGCGTTAAGAACTATGGCGATTTTTTTTTGATAAATGCTGCTTATAGCCTCAAACGTATTTATCCCCATAAGTGGCTTAAAACTTGCTAAAGCCAAGGCTCTGGCTGTCACAACACCAGTGCGTACACCGGTAAAACTGCCTGGTCCAACGCCCACGGCTAAAATGTCAAAATCTTTTAAAGCCATATTTTGACTGTCGACTAACTCAATTAATAAAGGCATTAAAATGACCGAAGTATCGGTCGAAGCAAAGTTCAGCGAATTAATCTTAGCGGATTTGCTTAAATAAATTTTATCTTTTTTGCCAAGTTTAAGACAAACACTGACATTGTTAACAGAAGAATCAAAACTTAAAATATTCATGGTTAAAATACGCCAGAAAAATTTTTATATGGAGTTTACGTTAGAATTTTCCGGGCTCAAATTTTCATGGTCATGTTTTAAAGTATCTTCTAGCGTAGTTTGGGGCAGCTCTTCGCTGGGTTTTATAAGCATGGCGTCGTTAAGATTAATTAATTCTTCAAGCTCAAAACTTACCGGCTGAGCATGGAATATAAGCTGAACGGCCTCTTCTTGGATATTTTGCAAAAGCCTATTGAACATATCAAAAGCTTCGCGCTTATATTCTTGAAGCGGGTCTCTTTGCCCGTAACCACGCAAATGTATGCCTTCGCGTAAAATATCGATATTATGCAGATAGTCAATCCATTTATTATCGATGGTTCTAAGCAGTATCTGTCTTTCCAGTTCACGCAGATTTTCAACGCCTATCTGGCCTTCGCGGTCAGTATAGGCCGTATCGATAACTTCATTGAGTTTAACCTGGATATCGTCATAAGTTAACCCTTGCAAATTCTTTTCATCGTACGTTAAGAAATATGGGATATAGCTTCCGATGGCCGTTGTTAATTCCTTTAATAAATCTAAATCGATGGCATCGGCTGGAAGTGAGCTATCTATAGTATTTTCTAATATTCGACCGACCAATTCTTCGAGGATTTGCCTGATATTATCTTTAATATCTTTCATTTCTAAAATCATCCGTCGCTCACGGTAAATAACTTCCCTTTGTGTATTTAAAACGTCGTCATACTGGAGAACTTGTTTGCGTGAATCGAAATGATAAGCCTCGACCTTTTTCTGAGCTCTTTCTATCGAGCTTGTCACCAAATTATGCTCTATCGGGATTTCTTCGTCGGCTTTCATAAAGTCCATTAATGCGGCGATTTTTTGACCGCCAAAAATACGCATTAAATTATCCTCGAGCGACAAATAAAATTTCGTCGACCCAGGGTCACCTTGCCTACCGGCCCGACCGCGTAGCTGATTATCGATGCGCCTGGCTTCATGGCGTTCAGTACCAATAATATGCAAACCGCCAGAATTGACTACAAGCTCATGTTCACTGTCGGTTTCTATTTTTTTCTTGGCCGTCAATTCCTTAAGTTCAATTAAGTATTCCTGACTTTGGGGGTCCAATTTTTTCTTGGCCAATTCTTCTTTAGCTAGATACTCAGGATTTCCACCCAAAAGAATATCGGTACCGCGGCCAGCCATATTGGTGGCAACCGTTACAGCGCCGCGCCTACCAGCTTGCGCTACGATCATGGCTTCTTTCTCATGGTGCTTAGCGTTTAAGACATGGTGCGGCACACCTTTGCGAATAGAGTCCACGACTTTGGCAGTTTTAAGACAAGAATACAATAACTCAATAGCGTAATCCTGTTTAGCAAACTCTTTCTCAAATTCACTGATAGCTTTAATTAGCTTCTCGATGTCGATTAAACCCGGGCGCTCGAAAATTTTGGACAGGGTTTTAAGACTTTCACCGCTTAATTTTTTAGAATTAGCGTATTCTTGGAATTTGTTGATTTTATAGACCAAAAACTGCGTCATGCCGATTGGCTTGCTTAAAAAATCGTCGATTAATTCTGATTTTTCGATAGACGTTGTACCTACTAAAACCGGTCGGCCTAATTCGTGCATTTCAACGATTTCTTCAACTACCGACTGAAATTTAATTTTTTCGGTTTTATAAATAACGTCAGGATAATCAACCCTCACGTTCTTTCGATTAGTTGGAATAGTAACCGTATCAAGGTTATAAACTTTTCTAAATTCTTTGGCTTCGGTCATAGCCGTACCCGTCATACCCGACAATTTAGGATAAAGCCGAAACAGGTTCTGATACGTTATTGACGCAAAAGTCAGGGTTTCTTCCTGAATCGGCACGTGCTCTTTAGCCTCAATTGCCTGATGCAAACCGTCACTCCAACGCCTGCCTACCATCATACGTCCGGTAAATTCATCAACAATGGTTATTTCCGGTTTTCCTTCTTCATTGGGTCTTACCACATAGTCTATATCTTTGCGGAAAAGCTCCTTGGCGCGAAGTGCCTGGACAAGATGGTGGGCAAAATTAAATTTAACATCGTAAAGGTCGCTGACACCAAGCAATTTTTCCCCATTTATAGTACCACGTTCAGTAAGCAGTACGTTTTTTGTTTTTTCATCGACCCAATAATCACATTCTTCGTCGTCTTTGTCTTTGCCTTTAACGAGCATTGGAGCGACTTGAGACATCCGTTGGTAGACTTCGACGTGTGATTCAACTGGAAAGCCCGAAATAATCAAAGGTGTTCTAGCCTCATCGATTAAAATGTTGTCTACCTCATCAACGATGGCATAATAATAAGGTCTTTGCACTAATTCATCGATTGAAGTGCGCATATTATCACGCAAATAGTCAAAACCAAATTCATGGTTGGTACCATAGGTAATATCAGCTTGGTAGGCACTAGCTTTTTCATCTTCGCTCTGGTGCGAATAAACAAGACCAACACTTAAGCCTAAAAAATTATACAGACGCCCCATCCATTCTGAATCGCGGCGAGCCAGGTAATCGTTGACCGTTACGACATGAACGCCGCGGCCAGATAAAGCGTTTAAATAAGCTGGTAGTGTAGCTACCAGGGTTTTACCTTCACCGGTTCTCATTTCAGCGATTTTGTTAAAGTGCAAAGCGGCTCCACCGTATAACTGCACGTCGAAATGGCGCATGCCTAAGACCCTACGACTAGCTTCTCGAACTACGGCAAAAGCCTTGGGTAATATTTCTTCCAGTACGCTAGCCAATTTTTTATCCTTAAGGTTGCGAAACTGACCAGGTAATTTTGGCGCGTCATCAGGAACTAATTTAACGTCTTGAGTCGAGTCAAGGGCTTCTTTAATTTTTTGTTTAAAAACATTGGTATAATTGGCTAGCTCTTCGTCGCTTAACTTTTCCATTTCCAAGGCAAAGGTATTAGCTTCTTCGACGTACTTTTTTAAGTCGTTAATCCTTTTTTCATTGGTATCACCAAACAGCCTTTTAATAAAATCAGAAGCCTTTTCTTCGATGTTTTCAAACATTTAATTACCTCAAATAATAACCTGCTTAAATAGCTACGGCTTAAGCAACGCCAAATAGAATATAGTATAATTTTGGTAATGTTTGTTAATTCTTTTAATTAATTTAGCTTTTCCGTTAACAAATAATAATATAATGGGTAATATTTAGAAATAATTAATTTTTTTTATGAGTTTAATTTAATAATGTATTCAGTCTAAATTATGCCTAATAATTCTAACGATGAAAAACCGGCTCTTTCAGGTCTTGGCTTGCCTGAATTATTAGAATGCCTCAAAGCTAGCGATCTAGCTGAATACAAAATTAAGCAGATTCATAGTTGGCTTTACGCTAAGTACGCTGGTAGCTTTGCCAAAATGACCGATTTATCGATAAGCGAACGCGAATTCTTAGAAACCAATTTTAAAATTTCGGCTCTTAAACAGCTAGACTGTCAGATAAGCAAAGATGGAACAAAGAAGTATTTATTTAGCCTAGACCAAAGCGATAAATACGTCGAATCAGTATTTATGAAATTTCAGAACCGCAAAGAATTATCAGTCTGCGTCTCATCTCAGGTTGGCTGCGCTGTTGGCTGTAAATTCTGTGCGACTTCTTTCGTTAATTTCAAACGTAATTTAACCAGCCAAGAAATAGTCGACCAAGTAATGTCCATACAGCGCGACAACAATGTCCGCATTGGTAATATAGTTTACATGGGTCAAGGTGAGCCATTGTTAAACACAAAAGAAGTAATTAAATCGATAAAAGTTTTCAATTATAGTGTCGGTATTGGTGGCAGACATATTACGGTATCAACTTCGGGAATCATCCCCGGAATATTAGAACTAGCCAAAGCCAATCTACCTATTACACTGGCCTTGTCACTGCACGCTGGCGACGACGAATTAAGAAATTCGCTAATGCCTGGGGTTAAAATTTATACCATTAAAGATACATTTGAAGCTTTAGATCACTATTATGAAATTACTAAACGCAGAATAACAATCGAGTATGTATTACTGGCTGGGGTTAATGATACCATTGATCAGGCTAAAAAATTAGCTAAATTAATTAGCAAATTAAACTGTCATGTCAATTTAATCCCTTACAACCCTATTAACGAAATAAGTGATACTATAACTTTTAAAAGACCAAGCCACGAGGCTCAAGAAGCTTTCAAGGCAGTCGTTGAAACTTCTGGTCGCAAGGTAACGTCTCGTTTGGAGCGCGGCAAAGACATAAGCGCAGCCTGCGGTCAGCTTCATAATAAATACCTGGTTAGTAATTGATTGCGTTTAAAAATTGCTAACAATTTATTTTTATGCTAGAATCAAAATAGACGATCTGATTTGAGGGTATATATTAGCATGACCAAAGTATTCTTATATCTTTCAGTTTTAACTTTTGCCGTTATTTCATTTATGGCTTTTAATATCTTTACAGATTTTAAGGATTTTGACAAACCCTGTGATAAAGTCAAGCCAATTATCATAGCTGACGGACATGGCTTTTATGGCGGACACGGTTTCTTTGGCCACGGCTACTATGGTCACGGCTATTACGGCGGGCAGGGCTTTTTTGGCCATGGCTATTATGGCCACGGGTACTATGGCCATGGTAATTATGGCCACGGCTTTTGGGGCAACGGCCAAGGCAACGGCTTTTTCAACCGGTTCTGGTAAAATATAAATAAAGAAATGGTGGAGGCGGCGAGAATTGCACTCGCGTCCAAAATTATCTAGAAATAGATATCTACAAGTTTAGTTTGAATTGACCTTAATTAAACGCTAAGGCATGCCTCAAACAAGCAAACGGTTTGATAATTTGAGTCTTAAGCCAGTTAATAAATTATCAACTTAAGCTGGCTGCAACCACCTTGGTTGGCCTATAGCATGCGGGTAGTCAGGCTTGCTAAAGGCTCCCAGAAACTCTAATTTATTATAAAAATTAGGCAACTAACGCTAAAGTGCGTTGAGCTGGGAATTTTACCACATTATTGGCAATCAATTGTTTTGCTTTGATTTACGAGGTTTGGCTCCCTCGACCTGCAATCTATAACACGACAACCCTGTCGAATCTAAACGCCCCCAAATTTTCAAGTTTCAACCAATTACACTTACATTATATACTATTTGTGTTGTTAAAATTAGTTAAAATAAAATTTTTAATTTAATCTTCAAATTCAAGAAAAACTAAATGGCTTTTTGCAATACCAAATGAGTCCATTCGCCAGTATTTTCGACCAATCTTAAGTCCAGACCCAAATCAGGACATACGTCTAATACCAAATTAGAATATTGCGTCAATATCCCCGATAAAATAAGGATTGACTTGGGTTTTAAAAAATCATTGGTCAATTTGGGCAAGTACTTTTCTAAAACCTGGGCAGTTAGATTTGCCAAAAGTAAATCGTATTTTTTACCGGACGTTAACGTATTTAGGTCGCCATGCAAAACGTCAAAGTTTTGGTCTATGTTATTTAGCTTGGCGTTTTTTTTCGTTGCCAATACGGCAATTTCGTCGTTATCGATAGCCGTAACAAAAGCCTGTTTATTAATAATAGCACCCGCAATAGCTAAAATTCCGCTCCCACAGCCAAAATCTAAAATAAACCGAGAGTTATTTGCGTACTTTTCAACCTGGCTAAGGCAGAACTGTGTTGTTGCGTGCAAACCCGTTCCAAAGGCCATAGCTGGCTCTATTAGGATATTAACACGGGTCGGATTTAATGTAAAAGCCCGATTTTCGACGACCGGGACAACGGTTAAATTATTGGCTATATCTAGCGGTTTAAGTGTTTCATTGAACTTCAAAAGCCAATTACTGTCAGCCAAATCATAAGTTTTAAAATTATCGATTTGATAATTAACGCGGTATTGTCTAAAACCGGCTTGAATCAAGGCCAACAACTCATCATTAAAATCCAGCTGGTTAAAATACGCCGTCAATTTAACTAAAAGCGGCGATTCACTGGTACAGTAACAACCCAGGCTTTTGCTTTCCATCAGCACAAAACTTGCCAGCTCTTCGCTATCTGGCTCCAGTAAAACTTCCAGAACCTTATAAGTCGACATAAAGAAAACCTTAATATAACCTAAAAATGCCGAAGGTCGGACTCGAACCGACATGGGGTGTAATCCCCGGCTGATTTTGAGTCAGCTGCGTCTGCCATTTCGCCACTTCGGCTAAGCCTGCGTCCATTTAGGCATCAAGTGAAAGTATAGCATAGACAAAGATATTTCAATTATATTTTTGCTTTTTTTAACATAACCACAATTTGTCAAGCACAAAGTCAGACTATTTTAGGCTGCCGTTTAATTTTTTTAGGCATTTCCAGGTGGCTCAAGAAATATAACGCCAGCGGCAAAATTATTACGCGAAAAATAATCGAGATGGTCTTGCGACCATTTACCTGACCCTGAGTGGTTATCATAGACGACGCCACCGTCCCCTACAATACCACAATGAGCCCCACCGCCACCATTAACGTCACTAGAGCGGTAGCCTAGAACGACATCACCAGGTTTAGGGGTACTAGTAGCTTTCCATCCGTGCGCTTCTAATTGGTGTTGTAATCCGTAGACTAAAGCCGAATTGGCATAACTAAAGCCAAGACTCTGTAATACTTCGCTAACCGAAGCGGCACAGCCTAAATTACCGTTATTTAAATAATGCGTCCACATCGATTTGCCAACGTCAGAAGCCGCTTGTACAGCAATTTTACCCTGCGCGTCGGTAACGGTGATATCGCCCATAGAACCCAACTGAGCCAGAGCCAGTTTATACATATTGCTACCAGCAACGATGTACTGGCTGTCAGACGGATTATTTAATTCGCTGGCAGTCGGAATATGCCCTAGATAGAAGGCCAAACCAATTTCGCCAGCTTCTTTAGCGCTAAGCTTGGTCAAGTCGGTCACACCTAAAGCCTTAGCGAAATTTTCGACATTATAACTAGCTACCGTATCCTGCAATACTTTAGGCATGAACTGGGCAATTTCAGCTCGGGTTATTTTTTCATGCTTACCAGATAATTCGCTCACTAAATCTACAAAACCAGTACTATATTTTGGGTTAGCGAAATTTTTGGCTAACACATTCAACTGATTAGCCGCTAGCCGCAATTTATCGTCCGGAGGTAACTTGTTTTTATTAGCCTCGTCGGTAAGTTTTTGCGCCTTGGCTATAAGCGCTTTTTGCATTTCGGCTTGAAATTCTTTGGCCAGCTCAGGGTCGTCACGCAGTAGCTTGGCTAGTTTAGACCAGTCTGGTGGATGTCCTAATTTGGCCAAAATATCTGGACTTAAAAACGATTCTAACCAATTTCCGACCGTAAATTGGTTAAGGCCATAATTACCAACCTGGTAACCTATGCCACTAGCTTCGCGCACCGTATGATAAGGATACTGCTTATCTGGCTGAAATAAAGATGCTACCATTTGCTGGGCGGCAATTTCGTTATTAGCCACGCTCGGCGCCTGAGGAACCCCCGAAATTTCTGGTAAAGCCTCGCTCACTTGAGACCTGTCTATATGGGCCGAACCACCATTGCTGCCAGCTACTTGCTGTATAGTACCAGATAAATGGTTGACGTCACTTGGAATTTGCGGTTGCAAAGGAACATTTTGAGCTATTTCAGTAGGGGGGATTTTATTACCAAATTTTTGCTCGACTTTATAGTCGACCAAATTTTGGTTATCAACGATAACAACTTGCTTAATGTCTTGCCCGTCTTTAAGCTTAATCGTCGACAATTCGTTAGAGTATTTAGATTCTATACGTTGGCCCAAATAATCGACCATATTATCTATGGCTTTTTGCTCATTGGCGTTGGGCGAGTCGACCTGTTTGGCTGATCGCTCAACCTGGATAACAATTTGCGCTGATGGCGGGTTAGCCTCAGGGTTGCGGACACATTCGACGACACCATTTTCTTTAATAATGAAATTAGGGCTAGGCTGGGCCGATTTGTCTAAATTGCTGTACTCCACTTTTATGCTCGGTGCCTGACCAGGTTGTAAACTTGGGTAACCATTAAGGTCAACCGAGTCACTCGTATCGGCTTTTTTTAATTTGCCGTCGTCGATAAGGGTATTAACCGATAAACTGGGGTTAAAACCGGCTAAGGCTGGTATGGGCGGCAAATCCAGATTGTTTACCAAACTGGACAAATCAGGCTGACCGTATACAGAAGACCGTAAATTAGGCAGTTTGTTTTGGTTAAAATTTATAAAATTGCCGTCAGAATTGGGGTTTGGTAAATTTTCAAAATTGGGCATAGAAGTTACGACTCGTTTTAGCAGATTTTGTAAGGTCAATTTTAATCAGTTTTGCTAATTAAAACTATACGTAAAAATACAAATTAACCTAGGCTAAAAGTTAAATTTTTAGCCAATCAACATTAATTTTATTTAATCTTGCTAGTAGTTTTTGATTTTTTTACCTTTTTAGCTAAGTTTTCAAAACTTGGACATAAATCTTTAACCGGACAAATCGTGCATAAAGGACTTATAGCCTTACAAATCTGACGGCCGTGAAAAATTAAAACGATAGAATAAAACGACCAGTCATCATTTTTAAATAATTTTATCAAATCCATTTCGATGTCGTAAGGGTCGCTTTTATCGGTAAAACCCAGACGATTAGACAGCCTATTTAAGTGCGTGTCGACCGTCCAGGCGCGCTGGTTAAAGACCACGCCTAAAACAACATTGGCTGTTTTACGGCCAACCCCTGGCAATTCAACGAGTTTTTCGATAGATTCAGGGACTTGACCGTTATACTTTTCTACCAGAACCCTGGCACAATTGATTATGTTTTTAGCTTTAGTATTAAAGAAACCGATAGAATTAATTAATTCTTTGACGTGATTTATGTCAGCATTAGCTAATTTAAAGGCGTTGGCATAGTATTTAAACAAATTGGGCGTCACCCGGTTAACCTGTTTATCAGTACACTGAGCCGATAAAATCACGCTAATTAATAATTGAAAAGGCGAATTATAGATTAATTCACATTTAGCATGGCTATACTTCTGCGTCAATATAGCCATTATTTGCTTGGCTTTTTTAGGCGTTGTTTTATTAGGCATAATCGATGTTAAAATTTCAATCTTAAGTTAGAAAATATTTAGGGCTGTAAGTTCTCATCTACAGTTAAAAGTTTAAGTAATTTCCACAATTCAAGGGTTCTACGTACCAAGTCGAAAATGGAATAGCTATTTTTTTTAATTTTAAGTCTTGGATAAATTTTTGAGCTTTAAAAGCGCCGTCAAATAAAGCATAAATACACGAACCAGACCCCGTCAGATGACTAACTTGTGGTTTCAAGCTTAATATAACCTGGTATAAAGTTTTTAATTCGGGGGTGAGTTCAAAAATTACATTTTCAAAAGAATTACTAAAACTTGAATACAATTTAGTCAAATTACCAGATTTAATAAGGTCTAGGTAATAATCAGTCTGTTTAACCGATTCTGTTTGAGTAGGGTTTTTAGCTATAAAACTATCGTATTCTCTATACGCCCAAACAGTTGAAACATCTATATTATCTGGCTTAATTAAAACCATGTAGTATTTTATTGGGTAATCATTTAAAGATATTAGCTTTTCACCGAAATGCTCGGCCAAGGCTAGCCCACCCTTTAGATTAAAGGCCACATCACAACCCAATTGACTAGCTATATCGCAAAGGTCGTTTGAATTTAAAATATTATCAAACAATTTATTTAATAATACCAAAGTAGCCGCAGCGTTACTGCTCCCACCACCAAGCCCAGCTCCAATAGGTATATTTTTAGTAACGTCAACTTGAATATGGTAATTCAAATCTAGACTAGCCTTAATTCTAAACATTTCTATAGCTTGCGAAATAAGATTGCTGCCATCGACGGGAAAAATATCAAACTTGTTTTTTAACCTGATTTCCAATTTATAATTTTTAGCCTTATTAAATTGAAATACCAATGTGTCGGCTAAACTAACCGACTGCATTAAAGTTAAAACTTCGTGGTAACCATTGATTTGTCTATTTAAGATATTAAAAAACAAATTTACTTTGGCGTAAGATAAAATTTTTATTTTTTGATTGACGACTTGCATTTAGTTAAGCTTTAGACGATTGGCCAATTGATTAAACTGGAATAGCGACAAATCTTGGGCTCTGGCCGATAAGTCGATATTTAATTCTTTAAAAATCTCATCGATTTGACCGGTATTATTTACCAAAGGCGACAAAGTATTTTTAAGCATTTTGCGGCGTTGTTTAAAGCCCAAATGAATAACTTTGCGTAAGAAATCAGGGTTACTCAAATCAACCGACTTTTCGACCAATGGTTCTAATATTACCGTGGCTGATTTTACTTTAGGGCTTGGATAAAAATATCTAGCATCAAGGTCTTGAAGTAGAGATATTTTGGCGTAATAGTTAGCGAGAATAGTCAGAGCCGAATATTCACTATCCGAAACTTTGGCCATTAAGCGTCTGGCTACCTCAAGCTGAATAGTAAAAATAACTTTTTTTAAATCAACCGTAAATTTACTCGGTTTACCTATTTCACCGAACAAATGGGCTATAAGCGGCGTAGTTATTTGGTAAGGGATATTGCCAAAAACAAAAATACGCTTTTGACTCAATTTATTAAAATCAAAATCTAAGGCATTGGCTTCAATAGCAGTAGTGAGTGGCAAACGGAGTCGATTAACATAATTAACACAGCGTCTATCAATATCTATAGCTATGGTCGGGATTTTATCGTTACTTAAAAATCTGGTTAAAAAACCAATACCACAGCCGATTTCAACGATCAAATCGCATTCATCGGTATCAAGGACGTTGGCAATATTTTTTAATTTTTCAACGTCGATTAAAAAATTCTGACCAAAAGATTTTTTAGTATAGAATTTGCAAGCCTCATTGTACAAGCTCTGATTAGAATAAATATTATCTACTTTCAATTTCTTTCATTTCACTTGAGGAATTTTTTTTATCGTTTTCATTTTCATTAATGACTATTTCTTCTTTCCAGATGAGTTTAAGCTTAACAATACGGTGCCTATCTGCTTCAAATACTTTTAAAATATACCTGTCGGTCTCTATTTCATCGCCTAACTGAGGTTCTTTGCCTAATTTGCCAAATACGTGTCCAGCCAGGGTATTAAATTCTTCGTCGACTATATTTAAGTTCAATTTTTCATTGACTTCTTCCAAATCTATTTTGGCGTCTAATATTAAACTTCCATCTGGATTTTCAATAATCCACTCTTCAACCACGTCGCTTTCGTCTTCAATATCACCGACAAGTTCTTCTAATAAATCCTCGAAAGTGACAAGTCCACTAGTTCCACCGTATTCATCGACGACAATCGCCATATGGGATTTACTTTTTTTAAACTCACCCAACAAGTCACCCAAGTATTTGTTTTCAGGCACAATTAATACTTTGCGAACTAGTTTACCCACCGATTCGTGTTGTTTATTTTCAATCAAAGCTCTTAAACCATCGCGAATGTGAACTATACCAAGAACGTTGTCGATATTTTTTTCGTACACCGGAATACGCGAATGACCGTGTTCAAGAGCTAGTTCCACAAAATCGCTTATAGGTGTATTAACTTCTATACAAGTCATATCGGTTCTTGGAGTCATCACTTCACTGGCTACGGTATCGGCAAAATCGAATACGCTGTGCAACATTTCTTCTTCGCTAGGTTCAAGAACGCCTTCTTCGTGACTAGCTGTAACGATTCGTCGAATTTCTTCTTCAGTGTGTCCTAGTTTTGGTTTGGGTAATTTTTCTACCCTTAACAATTTTAATATTAAATTATTAGTAGAATTCAGCAAGTTTATAAACGGATTGCTAATATAGCACCACCATTCTATGGGCTGGATCATTAACAAAATGACTTTTTCAGCCCTCTCGTAAGCGTAAGTCTTGGGAACTAGTTCACCAAAAATGGTTTGGACAAAGGCCGTTAAAATAAAAGCGGCAACAAAACAGCCAGCTTTTACACTAGAACTTATAGCAAAGTGGATACTAGGGTCAATATTAAATACATCGATAATTAGATTAGTCAGTCCGTTTGCGATAAAACCTTCACCCACAGCCCCTAAAACCAGTGTTGCCATAGTAATACCCAGCTGACACGCCGAAATAAAACGCTCAGGATTGTCCAAGTGGCTTAAGACAATTTTAGCCGCTTTATTACCTTCGTCGGCCATTTGTTCAATTTGTATACGGCGAACTCTTGCCATAGCCATTTCTGTAGCGACAAAAAGGGCGTTTAAGGCGATTAACGAAAAAATTAGTAATATTTGACTAATATTTAACAAAGCAATCTAAAATTGCCTGCTCCTATTAAACCAACAAACAATTCTAAAGCTTAAGGCTTTTTTATAAAACTTCTGATAACTGTCAGGATCTTCCATAAGATTAAATTATTAACTTAAAAATTAAAATCCACCTCTTGACATTGCTTACACAAAACAATTATATCATTAGAATTTAAGTATACTGCAAATTAAATTTTAAAATTAATATTAATTTAAATTTCAAAAAATTTATACCGCCTAAGTGCGATGATAAAACAATTATTTTTTTTGTATTACTGGCGCACCGAACCTATGATAGAGTTCGTCTGCTATAACCTCAACATCCTCGGTAGGAATAGGCGCCCCATAACTAGATTTCATTTTCAACACTTCCTTTTCCCACATTTTTTTATCTAAAGCAGGCTGGGAATTAAGATATTCTTCAGAATGACAAATTAGACAGTACTGATTTAAGTGTTTCGAACCAATGCCAGTAAAAAGTTTACTATCCTGGGGTAAAGTAATTTTTTCCGATTTTAAGCTAATTTTTTTCGATTCAGATACACCTTTAACTGGCTCAGACAGAATACCTAAAGGATAAAATACTTGTAGGCATAGACAACTTATCAAACTAACAATCAGCCAACGTCTCATTATTTAATCCCCTTAACAGGCCTTAACGGTTATGCGTTCAATGGCATTATACATATAACCACCAAAGTTCCAGCACCCAAACATCGGC
>JAJYFO010000024.1 GCA_021785395.1 bacterium
ACAAAGACTTTTAGATGGCAACCTTTTAATTAGATTTTTCATATTCAATTCAGCCAAATAATTATTGAAGTCAGACCAATTCAAATTTTCGATATAAAGGTCATCAATCTTTTCACTTAAAGGAACATTTTTATCGATAGTAGCTAAATATTGGCTCAAATAGGCATTTTGTCTATCGTTAATCAATTTTTCCTTTAATGATTTTTTATTAATTTTATCGATATTTTCATAAATACTATCAAGCGAATTATACGAATTTAAAAGTTCACAAGCCGTTTTAGGACCAATTCCTCTAATTCCCGGTATATTATCCGAACTATCACCAGAAAGTGCTTTATAATCGATTATTTGGCTGGGATAAACGCCAAGCTTATTTAATACCTCTTTATAATCGTAAAATACGATCCCGTTTTTACTTGGCATCAATACCATATTTGAAAATGATGAACTATTATCTTTTTCATCACAGGGTGTGATTAATTGGAATGCGTCCTGGTCCGACGTTAAAATATCGACGTTCATATTTTCTTCATTAGCCAGCCTAGTTAAACTGCCTATAATATCGTCGGCTTCGTAGCCAGGTAGTTCCAACAAGGGAATATTTAATTTATTTACCCCGTCTTTAATTAATGGCCATTGAATAGCTAATTCCGCAGGCATTTCACTTCGATTAGCTTTATAAGCCTCATAACGCTTATGCCGAAACGTTGGCGTACTTAAATCAAAACATATAGCCAGATAATTGGGACGACTTTTTTCCAGCAAATCAAGTATGGCGGTGAAAAAACCGTATATAGCACCGGTTGGCGTGCCAGTTTTAGACTTAAGACTGGAGCTGAATAAGGCATAAAAGGAGCGAAAAGCTAGCGAACTTCCGTCCACTAAAATTATATTAGACTTTTTATGGTCAACGCTCATTGATTTTTTGGTCCGAAAACCTCATTTAAAGGCAATTGAATCACATTCCCTTCGCTTTGCGAAGTAAACTCCAACCCAAGCCGGCTCAAAACTGTAGGTGCAATGTCAGCCGGGCTTACTCTATTAAATAAAACTTTATTATTTAAATTATTACCGGCAAAGAGTAATGGAACCTGGGCATCGTAACTGTAAGGGGTTCCGTGGTTAGTGCCCAGATTAATAGTAGAAAAAATAAAGCCAGGTTTTAGAATAACAAATAATTCACCACTGCGTCCAAAGTAATAGCTTCGCCTGGCCTGTTTGGCGTAGGGACTATTGGGTAGTTTATTATTGTAAAACTGGCTAGCCGTAAATACTTCAGCTACCCCCTTGTAATTGTGGGTCAAATTGGCCACCAAAGCTTCAACGTCCTGTTGTCTAACGTTATTTTGGTCGATAGTATTTAGATTCAAATACAGGTTAGGAGGTTCAAAAGCTTGGATCCATTCACCTTTTCCGAGTTTACTAGCCAAGGTAGCATTTAAGCTATTGGTTATTTGCTTATAATCGACCCTACCGCCTGGCAAGCCAAGGTCGCTTAAATATTCAGGAATAGGACTCACACCATGGTCAGCCGTAAAGACAATTAAAACGTTTTCTAGACCAATAGAGGCTTTTACAGACTTAAACAAATCATTTAAATTGCTATCCAGACGTAAAACAAGGTCTTGCATTTCTTGGCTGTACGGCCCAAAATTATGCCCAATATAATCACCACTCGAATAACCAATACACAACAAATCGCAATTATCATCCTGGCCTAAATGTTCTTTATCGATGATGATTTTAGCCAAATCGGTTAAAGCCTGATTGGCAAAAGGTGTAGACGCAAATGATTTATATTTAGAATTACTAGTTGCTACACTGTGTGGGAATTTCTTGCCATCGTCGGTTAAACCCTGCTCATAAAAATAGTCATCGCTGCGAGATTGACTGGCGTATTCAGCCTCCGGTAATAACCTATTCCAGGGCTGGCTTAAATAATTATCGACAAAATGCTTCTCGTTGTAATCTTTAATGTAATAAGGTAATTCAGTGCAATACTGCGTGGATGAAACAAAACAGCCGGTGTTATCGTCAAAATAAAGCGCCAAATTGGCCATTCTGCCGGCTAGCAAAACAGCTACTCTATCTTTAATCGACAAAGAAAAGACCTTACTGGCGCGATTGGCGAGTTTTAATTCATCACCAATAGTTGTACTATTCAAAAAATGGGGGCTACTTCCTACCCCATTACTGCCGACCAATTGTTTACTAGCATCATTAACACTTGTCGTAACAACGTTTTTCACCCTGTCAAACCATTGATTGGCAATAATCCCCGTTGCCCAGGGATATGCTCCGGTGGATATGATTGAATGACCGCACGCTGTTTGCAGGTTAGCATGGTCATAGTGACAGTTTGCACAATATACACCATTATTGAGCAAATAATTAAATCCTTGTTTAGAAAATTTCGACTTGAACCTTGCCAGGTAGTTATAGGCAAATTGGTCGGCAACTATTAACAAAATTAATTTTGGCTTAACATAATTTTCACCAGCCAAAGCCAAACCATTTGACAAGATAAAAATCGCAATTAACAATAATGTTATTTTAATATTCTGCATATACAAACCCCTGGCGATAAGAAACCTTAAGTTAACTAAAATTATAGTTAAAATTCAGTTTAAACTCGTGGATTTTAAACAATTAAGTTAAAACTTTGCAATTGTTTAAAACTAATATTATATAAATATATATTTTTCGACCAATTACTGATTTATAGTGAAAAATAGTAACGTTAGCCTTAATCTAAAAATGTTATTATCAGTCCCATTCTAGAGCTTACTTTTACGAAGTAATGACTTACGAAAGAAACGCTCATTACTGACATCCAGACAAAAATTCAGTAAATATTAGATAGAAAACAAGATTAAATATAATTAAGAGGAAGTAAATTATGAAAGAAAGAACCAAACTATTGAAAAAAGCGGTTTTAACAGGTGTCGGCGCCACTGCCAACGTGGACAGAGTAAAGTCAGCTTTAAACGATGCTTTAAACGATTTGATGAAGGTAGGTCAAGACCTCTTGGAAGAACTCGAGGAAAAAGGTAAAGTAAAAACCGATTCAGGTCAAAATTTCTTAAAAAACCTCCAAGAAGACGCCACAAAACAAGCCGAATCGTTTTCTAACATAGCTTCTAACAAAGTTCAATCATCGGTATTAAAAGCTGCCAACGAGCTGGGTTTAGTAAGCAGAGAAGAATTTCTTAATCTGGTAAGTCGCGTTGAAAAACTTGAAAATAACAAAGACTGCCTGGATAAGAATTCTACTATAATCGACGCTCAATTAAGCGAGCCAGAAATACAGCCAGATAATACAAATAATTCAGAAAATAACGTTAAAAACTCTAAAAAGAAAAACAATTAACCCATACTAAATTTGGTATAATACTTGGGTAAGTTTAACTAAATGGATTAGGTTCTATTGCTCTGGTATTACGTTTTAGTATTTATAATTTTATCTTGTTCTAGTGTATTACTGGTTTTAATACCTAAAACAAGGTACGGTCTAAGGCAAAAACTTGGCTTGATTACCGACACTTCAAAGCCCAAAAACGAGTCCGTCTGGTTTCACGCTGTCTCGGTAGGTGAGTTGAATGCGATATCAAAACTTGTATTATTGTTTAAAGAATCTAACCCCAAGGAAGAAATTGTCATATCGACTACAACTAAAACAGCCAATGATATTGCTTTAAATCAATTTGGTACAATTGCCACAGTTATCTATTTCCCTTTTGATTTGCCCTGGATAATAAATAAATTCTTGGTTATATTTAAACCCAAGGCTGTTATTATAGCCGAAACTGAGATATGGCCTGGTTTTATACACGAGGCTTATAAACGAAAGATTAAACTAATAATGGTAAACGGCAGGATTTCACCGAGGTCATTTAAAAATTATCATTTTTTAAGTTATTTTTTCAAACCAATTATTAGTAAATTCAACCTTATTTGTGTTCAGAACGACACAGAAAAAAATCGTTTTGAAAAACTAACTAATTCTAGTCCTGACATTAAAGTAACCGGTAATTTAAAGTACGACGGAGTCTTAAACCATGACCAGGCCGGTATTGATACCCTAGCTAAGAATTTACACATAACACATAACGATTTTGTCATTGTTGCCGGATCTACCCATGACAGCGAAGAAAAAGCCATAATTAAAGTCTTTCAACAATTAAAATCAACTGGCGATTTATTTAAAACCCACAACAACCTTAAATTATTAATAGTACCTCGTCATGACGAAAGATTTAGCCAAGTTGAAAGCTTAATTAAAGAAACTAAAATAGACTACGCAAAATATTCTGACCCCAAGAATATATCGGATAAGACTGAAATTATTCTGATTGACAAAATGGGAATATTGACCCAAATATATGCTTTAGCTCAAATCGCCTTTATCGGTGGCAGCCTTGTCAAAGTCGGTGGCCATAATCTGCTTGAGCCATATAATTATAAAATCCCGGTTATATGTGGTAAATACTTATTTAAAACCAAACAGATTGCCGATGAATTAGTAAACCTTGAGGCAATAAGTATTGCCGAAAACGAAGATGAATTATACCAGGCATTTTTAACCCTAATTCAAAATGCTGATAAACTTAAGCGCATGGGTGAACGAGGTCAAAGTATTCTAAATAATTCAAAAGGTTCTAACCAAAGCACTTTAGCCTTAATTAATAATTTAATTTACAATAAAATTACCAGTAAAATTAAATGAAAAATCCGTATTTTAATTTTTTATTATATCCATTTGCCAAAATATATGAGTTAATCTCTAATATAAGACTTTTTTTATATAAAATTAACATTTTAAAACAATATTCAGTCGACTGTAAAATTATTAGTATCGGCAATTTAACTTTGGGGGGAACCGGCAAAACACCACATACAATTTATTTTGCCCAAGACTATCTGAATAAAAATTATAACGTAACAGTACTATCTAGAGGTTATAAGCGCAAGAGCAATTCGGAGTATATCATTTTCAATAAATTATCTAGCGTTGCTTTAAACGAAATTGGCGACGAGCCATATTTAATGGCGCATCTTTTACCACAAATTAACATTATTGTCGGCAAGGACAGGTATAAGACGGCTAAAATTGCCGTAGAGAAATTAAATACTAATTTAATTATACTTGATGATGGCTATCAACATTTAAGGTTAAAAAGAGACGAGAATATTTTACTTATTGACTATAACAGCGATTTTACTAATTTACAGATATTTCCCCAAGGGTCATTAAGAGAATCTTTTACAGGCTTAAACAGAGCCAGTAAAATAATTATCACTAAAATTCCAAGTGACTACAATCTTGATTATTTTGGTAAACTGGTAAATTTTATTCATAAATACAATAGCCATGCTCCAATACTAAAATCTAGACAAGTAATAAAAAATATTTCGTATAATAAATCTATTATGTCTATACCACAGCTACAGAAATTCAAGACAGCCCTTTTATTCAGTGGCATAGCCAATGAAAATAATTTTATCGATACGGTAAAATCATTAAACATAAATATTTTACAAACATTAAAGTTTCACGACCATCACTGGTACAATGAAGAAGATTTAAAAAAAATCGAATCAGCCTACAAAGCATCCAACGCTGAAATAATTATTACCACCGCCAAAGATTATTTAAAAATTCCTGAAACATTTACCCTATTAGACAAAACATACGCCCTAAATATAGAAATAGAAATATTTGACTAAAAAATGACACAAAGAATTCTAATTATAAGATACCGATTTATAGGTGATACTATTCTAACGGTTCCATTTATAAAAAATCTTAAAATTCTATACCCGGATAGTTCTATCGATGTATTGGTAGGCCCTCAAAGCGGAAAAGTTTTAGAAAACTGTCCATTAATAAACAATTTAATTGTTTTTGATACCACCAGATATCATAAGTATGACTCACAAGAAAGCCCACCCAAGACATTTTGGTTTTATGCCAAACTATTAGCCAGTCATAAGTACGACATTGTATTTTGCTTAAAGCGATCATTGGGCGCCAAATTATTGACATATTTAACTGGGGCAAAAGAAAGATACGGGTATAAAATAAATTTATTAGACAATATTTTTTTAACCAAGTCCACAGATTTTAATGACACAACAAATGAAATACTTTCCACACTTGATGTATTAAAACTTTCACCAAAATACAATTCTCGTATAAGCCTCGATAATAAACTCGAATACTGGTTAAATAACGACGAGGAAAACAATATAATTAAGATTCAATCCAGTCTTGTGTCAAACAACGACATTAAACTTTTAATTCATGCAGCTTGCGCCCATGAAGATAAAGCCTACCCGCTTGATTATTTTGCCCAAATCATTAATGAATTAGCTAAAAAATATAAAATCACCCCTTATTTCACAGGCAGCGAAATAGATTTTAACCTATATCAAGAATTACAAAATAAAGTTACAATTCCCTGTTTCAATCTATCGGGAAAACTTGACTTACGCCAGAGTATGGCTTTGTATAGACATATGGACTTAGCCATTTGCACAGATTCTGGTCCAGGCCACCTATTACAAGCAGCCAATATACCTACATTAGTATTATTTGGTCCAACTGACCCCAAGCGTTGGGGGCCAGTAGAATACGATGGCAACTTAAGCCAGGCTGTATACCGATCTGATTTAGAATGCAGGCCCTGCAACTATTATAAAACCTGCCAATATCGTGAATGCCTAACCCAATTAAACCCTGATATCGTTATTGGTAAAGCCATAAATATTATTAGCCATTTTATAAAAAATAGTAACATGTCTAACCAAAATTATTAACAGTGTTATAATTAAGTAAACGCTAAATATACTCATCCTCAAATTTTGCCAAATACATAACTGGCTAAATGGTGTAGATTTAAACAAATTTATACATTTTACAGATACCGAATAAGGTAAATAATTATGCAAACAGCTACAATAATCTTAATAGTTGGCCTATTTGTTTTCTTATCACATTTATTTTCGGCCCTTTTTGACCGAGTTCGCATACCTGACGTCTTACCTTTAATTATTTTAGGTTTGTTAATTGGTCCAGTTTTCCATTTAGTCAGTCCATCTGACTTCGGTGAAATAGGTCCGGTTTTTACGACTTTAGCTCTGGTTATAATTTTATTTGAAGGTGGCCTCGATTTAAACTTTAATCAATTAAAAGAAGCCTTTTTACCGGCCATTAAACTCGCTCTTATAACGTTTTGCGTCAGTTTTATATTTTTGTTTATTATTGGTTGCGAATTTTTAAAACTTTCCTATCTGCAATCTGCTTTACTTGGCTTGATTATTTGCACCACATCACCACCTATTGTGATACCAATGATGGCAAAATTAAATTTAAACGAAACTATTAAAACTACACTCATCCTTGAATCGACAATTTGTGAAGTGCTTGGAATTATTTTAACCTTAGCCGTATTAAACGCCAGTATTCACAAAGATGAAGCGTATACAACGGTAATTGGTTCAATTATAGCATCTTTCACATTGGCGATTTGTATAGGCTTTATCGCAGCCATTGCCTGGTCAAGTATTTTAAAAATTATCCGGCGTGTAGAAAACAATATTTTCTGCACGCCAGCTTTTGTATGCATAGTTTATGGCATGGCCGAATTATTTGGCTATAGCGGTCCGGTTGCTTCTTTATCATTGGGAATTTCACTAGGCAATATACGTAAGATTGTGACCTATTTACCAAAAAAATTAAATTTACCAGACCATTCAACTCTAACTGAAAGAGAAATTTCTTTTTTCGCGGCCATGGTTTTTATAATTAAGACATTTTTCTTTATTTATCTTGGCGTTACTATCCATTTTGACAGCCTTCATATTTTAACAGTATCTACCATATTGACATTATGGTTATATTTAAGCCGTTTACTAGTTGTAAAACTTGCCCAGGTAAAATCGATAAATCCAAGCCCGTCTGACAATATGATGATGACTATTATGATACCTAAAGGGCTAGCTACAGCTGTTTTGGCCAATTTAATCATGCAGTCAAATATAGCTTCCGCTCAATATATCAAAGAAATAGCCTATGGCGTAATTCTATTCAGTATTACCATAACCGCCATTCTAGCCTTTTTACTAGAAAAAGGGGTTTTAAATAAATTCAGCGACTACTACTTTCAAGATAAACCTTTGAAAGTAGAAAATTAATACCAATTAAATTTAATCATCTTATGATTTAGCTAAAATAGTATCTAGCGCTATTTGACCAGCTCCAATAATTCCGGCATGAATACCCAAGCCAGACTGATGAATTTCTAAGTCTCTAGATACAGTAGCTAAAGCTTTATCAATAACCATTTCCTTTAATAGTGGATAATTAACGAAATTGCTCATACCACCAGAAATAATAAAAGTTTTAGGATTAAGAATTTGAGCAATAGTTACAAGGCCTACGCTTAAGTGGTGGTGCCAAAGCTCAAAGGCTCGCTTGGCGATTAAATCATTATTTTCAAAGGCTTTTATAATATGTGTTGTAGTCAAGTCGTTTTTGTTAGCGTATAAAACAGACTGACTAGCCGTAATTTCATTTAACAGTTCTTTGGTGGTTTGAACAAGGCCAGGACCTGACCCATAGGCTTCCCAACAATCAAAATGACCGCAAGTACATAAACGCTTATTGTCAAAATTAATTTTAAGATGGCCAACTTCACCAGCAGCAAAATTTGACCCATGAAAAATATTTCCGTTCAGTATAATACCACCACCGATACCGGTACCCAGGGTTATTACTATAGTATTTAAGTTATCGATTGACCCTTTTGCTTTAAACTCACCATAAGCAGCCGCGTTACCATCATTTTCGACATATATCGGTAACATCGTTTTTGACTCAAGATAATTCTTGATATTTGTTCCAGCCCAACCAGTTAGATTAAAAGTCGAATCAATAACACTACCACTAGCTGTATCGACGATACCAGCTGTAGCTATTCCAACTCCAGCCATAAGATTGTCCACTTTATATTCTTCAATAATTTTATATAACTGCTCGAGTATATTATCACTACCTTTAGGCGTTTTATACTGCTTAGGCTCATTAATCAAGCGGTTGTTACTCACCAAACAAGCACCTATTTTCGTTCCGCCCAGGTCAATACCTAAAGCCGGCAAAGTGCTTTTAAGCATTTCATCTAGCCTAGTATTAATTATTGGCTCAGGATTTGTGTTAAAATTCATCATTGGATACTTCCCAGTCCACCTCTATCAGGATTACCTTTTACAATTAATTTATTAAAGGGAACGGGCTGTCCGTACAAAATACCAAAACCAACCCGTGAATAACCAAATATCATATCATGCGATAAGATAACTTTAAAGTCAGGTGGTCCTATTGCAGCTGTTATAGTTTCAGCATAAGGTAGCTTTTCTTGTAAATTATAACCGTAGTAGCCGCCTAAATCCAGATATTTATTCACCCGCACCGACCCAGACACAAACGTAGAAGTTGAGCCCATATAGTATTGGTCAAACACAAATGGTGTCGAACCATTAACTTGAGCAGTAGTAAAGCCAGTTTGAAGCTTTAGCCTGTTTAAAGAAAAATTTAACATTGGCGTTCCCATAGCTATAGTTTGTTTATTACCGGTAGAATAAGCTCTAGCCACAAGCCCTCCAGCAATAATCCCGGACACACCGTATTTATCGTCACCCAATTGAAATAAAGGAGCTGTAGCTCCGCGAATTTGCTCCTGTACCCTAAAAGCAGACGTAACTTGAGTAGTAGTAGGGCTGCCGAATAATTTAGCAAACTGGGGCGATAAATTGACTAATTGCGGATAGTCTTGAGCCCAGCCAGCCGAAGTACGAAAATCTAAATATGGGATTAAGGGAATATTGCGAATCATATGGTTGTCAACAACTTCAGCGATAAGGTGAGCCCTTTGTGCCCCAAACATACCGTTATTCATAAATCGATTTAAACCAGACTGAAACCGTACCCTCTTCCATATTTTATATTTAAAATCGCCGACCGACAAATTAGATACCGTACCATAAGCATAGTGAAAATTAACTTTGTTATTGACAAAGCCTAACTGGGTGCCTACACCAATCGATGTTGAGTTGGAATTACCAGTCGAACCTAACTGAGCGCCACCCAATTGAATTAGTGGGGCAAAGCTTAATACACCTGTTTTGCCAATAGGGTTATTAAAAATAGCCCCAACACTCGTACCGCCGACGTAAAGGTTATTGCCTAGATATGGAACGATGGGCATTACGATTCTTTGATCTTTGGTTCCATTTATGGTTGTAACTATCTTACCGACCGGAATAGAAAAATGTTTAAAGACCAACCGTCCGCCAAAAATAGTCAAATTATCCATATCTTTATACTTTTCGTAGACCATTTTGCGCGCTTTAAATACAAAACTAGATTGTCTGGGCACATAAGCTTCTGGGTGCATCAACCTGTTAGGGACGTCTTGCGAATAAACAGTAGGCGCATTCATAGTATTTTTTGAATAATAAAAGGCCTGGGGCATGTCGATTGAACCATCTTTAAAATTCAGACCATCGCTATTGCTATAAGCTTTTCTAGCAATAATTTCCGACCCTTCCAATTCTGTATCGGGTTTAGTTATTAAATACTCGTCAGAAGAAACGTCAAATTTAAAGGCACTGCCGGTAGTTACCTGACCTTGACGGATAATTTTAACGTTACCGCGAGCGTCCATTATTTGAGTGTCTTGGTTATACAAAATCATATCGGCTTCAAGCTTAGAATCTTGGTCACCAATAATAGCTACAGCGTTTCCAGTCCCTAAAAAGGTATTTTTAGACTGGTCAAACTCAGTATCATCAGCAATAATTTGAACGCTGGCCTTTAAGGTTTTACTTTCTTTAGGGTCTAGTTTATCGGGACTATCGACTTCACTATCGGCATCAACCTCTGAAACCAGCTCAGTATCATCTTTTTTAGGCACAGGCTTCTTTTCCGGGTCGGCGGTTTTTAAATCACCCAAGTCAGAGTTGGCGGTCGTAGATACTTCGTCAAGCTTTGGAGCTATGGGCAAAAGGATAGTACCGCTAGCCGAATTGTTATTTTGAGCCAACACCATAGGTTGAATGAGCAAATTTACGATTAAAGTGGCCAAAAATAATATTTTAATTTTATTTTGCATTCTAAACGCCTGTGATAACTGGCTTGATTATAAAGTAAATTTTGACAATTTAACAGACCGAAATTAAACGAATTTAATGTTCAATTTAATCGTCCAGCCTTAGATTAATATCTTACATTTAAAGCTGGATGTCAACATAGTTTATGTTAAATTTAACCTATAAAAAAAATTATTATTAGCTTCAAGTCCAGGTAAACTAGTTTAAAATATCTATAATGCAGGTTAAATTAAGTAATTTTTATAAGATTGGGCACTTTCTTAGACTAATTTAAGGCCAAGGTAAGTAAATTTTAAACTCTATGAACCAATTTGTATTTTCAAATTCAACTAATGTAGTTTTTACATACGATTTTATCGAATACATTATTGACAAGCTAGACGACCTAAACGTAAACAATCTGCTCTTATTAACCGATGAGGGGCTTAGCCAACAGCAGCTATTTAAGGACTTTTACCAATCACTGCAAAATTTAAAAATACCTACAACCCTTTATGATAAGGTTAAGAGCGACGCGCAAATCGCCGTTGTAGAGGAAATTAGCAGATTAGCTATTGCCAATGACTGCCAGCTTATTATTGCCATTGGTGGCGGCTCGGTTATTGATACAGCCAAACTGGTCAATATTTCCTTGACCCATAAAGACACTAGTATCATGAATTATCAAGGTATAAATCTATTAGAATCAGCCTTAAAACCACTTTGGGTTATTCCTACTACAGCTGGAACAGGTTCGGAAGTTTCTTTAGTAGCTGTGGCTAAAGATGAATCGTCAAACAAAAAAATATTTTTTGGCAGTCATTATTTATCGAGCGAATTGGCCATCCTAGACCCTAATTTATTAGTTACCTTGCCAAAATTTTTAACCGCAGCCACCGGTTTAGACGCCGTAACTCACGCTATTGAAGCCTATACGGCCAGTAATTGTAATTCACCAATAACTGATGCTTTGTGTATTGAATCGTTAAAAAAATTATTTGCCTATTTACCCACTGCCTGTCAAGATCCATCTAATATAGAAGCACGGGAAAATACCCTAGTAGCTTCAACCATGGCTGGCATAGCCTTTAGCAATAGCGGTGTGGGTGTCGTTCACGCTCTAGCCCATTCGATAGGAGCCATGTTCAATACCCATCACGGCGCTACCAACGCCGTGTTTTTAATCCCTGGCATCAAGTTTAATTGTCAAGAAGCGAGCCGTTTCTACGATACCTTAAGCGTCAACGTTTTTAACGACAAGAAAGCCAACCACGTTGACTTAATAACTACAATCGACAATTTATTAAACACAGTCCAACTGCCCAAATCACTAAAATCACTCGGTGTACCTGAATTATCGAAAGCCTTGCTAGACGAATTGGCGACCACGGCTCTTGTCGACCCAAGTATAATGTTTAATCCAGTTGAACTAAATTTGGACGATTTAAAACAAATAATTCTCACTGCCTATAATTAAAAGGAGGTCAAATGTCAATTTTTAAAGATAGTCAGGAGTTAGATACAGTTATGGAGCAATTGTGGACTAAAATAAGGCAAGACCCAGAAATGTCCAAACCACTTTTAGAATCCAAATTAATTGTAACCTTTCACTACCGCCATCCTGAGACGAAATTGACCATAGACTGTTCCAATGGCGAAGATTTTCACATAATTACCGGTGAAAATCAAGTCAAGCCGATTATAGAACTTTTTATGAAAGCCGATATTGCCCACGATTTTTGGCTGGGTAAAGTTAACGTACCCATGGCTTTATTAAGCGGCAAAATAGTTTCCAAAGGCCCCATCAACAAAGCCTTAGCCCTATTACCGACCGTTAAGCCCGCCTTTAAGCTTTACCCATCGATCATAAAAGACCTAAATATCAAAACCCACCCCTAAATTTTCAATATGCCACCAATTCTTGCTAATTACTATTTGACTTACAAATGCAATTCACGCTGCGTATACTGTGATATTCCCATAAATCCTAATAATGTTAAAGTTAAAGAAGTCAGCCCGCAAATTATCATCGAAAACTTACATGCGCTTAAACGGCTTGGTGTCAAAGTTGTTGACTTTACCGGTGGTGAACCGCTCGTGTACAAGGACCTGCCCCAGGTTTTAAAGGCAGCCAAAGATATGGGCTTTTATACAAGCCTGGCCAATACAGGAACTTTGTATCCCTACAAAGCCAAGGCTCTTGCTGGGTTAGTAGATGACCTTAAATTTTCTTTGTCGACAACCGATAATGAAGAATACAAAACCGAAAGGGGCATAGACGGCTATAATAAAGTAATTGAAAGCCTTAAACTAGCCAAAAGTCTAGGTGAAAGCCCATCTATTATTGCCACAGCCACGCCCAAATCGTTACCAGGCATGGAAAAAGTCATTAAACTAGCCTATGACCTTGGTGTAATAGTATTACTGGGGCCAGTTTTTGACTACTGCGGCAACGACGTTTTAAACGAAGAACATTTACACGAGCTTAAACGCCTCATGAAATACGAAAATGTCTGTTTAAACGAGGCTTTTTTGGAATTTTTTAAAGACGGTGGCAACCAAATAGCTAAACCAAGGTGTAGAGCGATTAGTTCGACAATTGTTATATCACCAGATGATTACATGCTATTACCCTGCTATCATATGTACGATGAAAAATTAAAAATTAAGCACGACAACGGGATTTCCAACCTAGATGAATTATGGCTAAGTATACCTGTTCAGGAAAAGCGAAAGAAAGAAGGGTCGTGGTCGTTTTGTCAAGGGTGTACTATATGGTGCTATTTCGAAACTTCTTTTCTGTGGCCCATGGACCGCTATTTCTGGCTTAACGCCTCTAGCAAGGCCGTTTGGTTTAAAGAAAAACTAAGGCAGAAACTTATTAGAAAGCCAGCTACATTAATATAATTTAATACATATTTATTTAAACTGTCTGCTTAAATAAATTATATACCCAGTGGTTATAGTATATAATTACCTGGTATAAGTGGGGGGCGTTAGCGCAGTTGGTAGCGCGCTTCAATGGCATTGAAGAGGTCACGAGTTCGAATCTCGTACGCTCCATTTAATTATATTTTTGTTGATGACAAGCAAAAAATCAACCCGGCATAATACTATAACAACGGTAATTATAATTTCTGTTGCCGTTTTGGCCTTAATTACAAACTTGTCAGAATTATTCTTAAATATCGAATGTTTATATTTAAACCATAGTAATTCTAATATTAACCAGCCTAATTTTACGGTTTATCAGGAATTATTGAATAAATACGTTTCTGGTGGGCGCGTTGACTATCAGAATACTAAATCTTCGAGTTTGTTATCTAGAGCAATAAATCAATTAAAACAACCAGTTAACTTGGACACACCGGAAAAATACTACAGCTTCTGGATAAACGCTTATAATTTAATGATAATTGACACGATTAGCAAAAATTATCCGGTCAAAACTTTAAAGAATCTTAAAATGACTTTTAGTCGCAATAAGTATATAGTAGCTGGACAGATATGCTCGATTCAGGACGTGTATAACCAAAAACTGTTAAACATTATGGTTTCCCAAAGAAATTTAAAACCCATATTTTTAACGTGCAATGGAAGTCTTGGGTGGCCGAAATTAAGCAATAGAATTGTTTCACCAGACACTATATACGATGACGCTGAAACAGCCATTGAAAATTATGTCAATAATAAGGAAAACGTAATATTTGATGCTGAAAAGAAAACAATTACTATTTCAAAATTTTTCCAAATTAATTTAGATTATTTTCAGACTCTTTACGGTGACCCTTTTAATTTCGTTATCGAATACTATAAATACCCACATAAAGACGAACTCTACAATATTGCCATTCAGAAATTTTATTTTACAGATTTCAACTGGTCCATAAATGATGCAAAAAATAAGGTAGCAAAATAATGGCAAATTTTAAATTAAAATATTTAAATTTTAGCCTTTGCTTGATTGTTATTTTGTTTATCACCAGCGCATTATCCAGTACTATTAAAACAAAATCTTTTTTAATCGTTTACCCACCTGATAATGCCGTAATTTCAAATGATAAAACATTTATTCTAGGTACAAACTACTCAAAAAATGACTTATTGATCAATAATGATAAAATTAAAATCAATTATTTAGGCTTTTTTGCCAAAGTAGTTGACCTTAAACCAGGTCTTAACACTTTTAGAATTAACTGTTCCAGTGATTCCTATAGCTTAATTGTTAACCATCCCCAAAACCCTAACAATGATTTCGCCCCTGATAGTATTACGCCTAATGAAAATATGGCTATAAAAGCTGGTTCTACCATTCATTTTTCTATTTTAGCTAAACCCGCCAGTAAAATCTCACTAATTCTAAATAATAAAATCTTTGGATTATATCCACAAGGCGCCGGAGTAAAATTATCAACCCAATATGGAAAATCCAAAGTCAGCCCAAACAAACTAATTAAATACGCCCTTGACTATAAAGTGTCTGACAGCGATAAATTTAATTCAACCCACTTTAAAATTGTTATAGACAACAACATAAATCCAATTATATTTAACAGCAAAACCACCATAAGTATTTTACATAATGATATTTACGCCCAAACCAATGATGCTAATACGGTTGTAAGAACAAGTCCCAATGGCTCTAGAACGACCAGTTTAGACAAAAATGTAAAAATATGCATAATTGGTTATTATGGTGATGAATACTGCATTAAATATACAAGCCAAAAACACGTATGGATAAATAAGAAGTATTTAAATTTTCTGCCATTAAACGAGTACAATCCAATAACTGCCGTACCAAGAACCATTAATATCGATTCATTGGGTAATTACGACTTTATAAAAATCCCTATCGAAACCAATTTGCCGTATGAAATAGACCAAAAACTAAATCCCAACCAACTAGACTTAACATTATATGGAGCCAAAGCCAATATTGAATGGATTACCAACAGCAACGAAAATAAACTTAAGATAATTAAATATGTCAATTTTGTACAAATCAATGACGAGAGTTTAAAAATAACTATCCATTTAAAATCACACCGGCAGTGGGGATATTTTGCCCAATATAAGGATAACTGCCTGTATTTATTCTGTAAACAGCCGATAGTAATCAACGACGATTTAAAAGGCCTAAAAATCTGTTTAGACCCAGGCCATGGTGGCAGCGAAAATGGTGCCATAGGTTTATCCGGTATTAAAGAAAGCGAACTCAATTTAAACATTACCCAGAAAGTTAAAGAGATTCTAGAAAATCATGGTGCTAAAGTATTTATAACCAGATCTGATAATTCAACTTACGTTGATCTTTACGACAGAGTCAATTTCGCTATAAATAATAATTGCGATATTCTTTTATCTATTCATAATAATTCTTTGCCTGATGGCCAGGATCCCTTAAATGAATCGGGCACATCAACGTATTGGTATCATATTCAGGCCGTCGAACTGGCTAAATCAATTAAAAATGGTATTATAAATTCTACGGGCTTTAATGATTACGGTACAAGATTTCAAAGCTTAGCTTTAATACGTTCGCCAAACATGCTTAGCGTCTTGGCTGAAATAGGCTTTGTTATCAATCCAGATGATTTGAGCAATTTAATTAATCCAGAATTTCAAGATAAAATCGCTCAAGGCATATACATAGGTTTGTCATCTTATTTACAAGGGAATAGAAATGACCACTAATTATTTATGTATTGATATAGGCAATTCAAGAATTTCGGTTGGGTTATTTAACCAGGATAAAATGATTGATAGAACTGATTTTCGTAGCCAACAACTTGAATTAGCCATAGTTTATTTAATAAATAAGATAAAGTCAATAAATAATATTAAAATAGTAATATCCAGCGTTGTGCCTGAACTTTCCGAAAGCCTTATTGAAAGTCTTAATGAATTAGATGTTAGTGTTACTAATTTAAAAGCTACAAACCAGAGTATTATAACCAACATTTATCCAAGTATTGGCATAGACAGGATTGCCAATGCTGTAGCGGCAATTAAATTATTTGAGAATAAAAAATATCTAGCCATTATAGATTTCGGTTCAGCCACGACATTAACTGTTGTCGAAAGATCAGGCAAATTTTTAGGTGGACTTATAACACTTGGTCTTTCTAAAACTTTAAAGGCCATAACTAATTATCTTGACCAATTACCAGATGTCGTTTTAGACGAATTAAAAATATCTTCACCATTAGCTTTTGATACCGATAGAGCCATAGCTAATGGATGTTTTTTAAGCCATGTAGGAACTGTTGAAGCTTGGATTAATACGGTTCGCCAACACATTGACAAAGATATATTTATAATTGGTACTGGCGGATTTATCCAGGTCATGCACGGATTTTGTCCTAATATAAACCAAACTGTAAGTAATCTTACGCTTACTGGAATAAACTACTTAGGGCAAAACAATTAATTATTTTTTCTTATTTTTCTTATATGAATTTGAGCTGCCAATAGTAAAAGGAAAATCTGGGCTAGGCGGTTTTGGTTGTTTAGGCATCAATTTACCAGGGTTGCGACTCAAATTATTTACAACATCTTTAATTGAATCTTCGGTCGGCATTTTACCATTTTTAAACATATTAGCCATCCCCGAATTACCACCCATCATTCCAAACATTTTTTTAAACTGGCTGAACATAGTTTTCATTTGACTGAATTCATCGAGCATTCGCTTAATATCAGTTTCTTTTAAACCAGAGCCTTTGGCAATTCTTATTCGGCGTTCAACATTAATGATACTTGGGTCTTTTCGTTCTTTTTTATTCATTGAATTATAGGCAGTCTGATAAAGCCTAATCATTGCTTCGCCATGGGTAGCTATTAATTCTTGCTGATTAGTATTAATACCAAACATACTACCAAGCCCCATCAGTTTCATAACATCTTTCATCGGACCCATTTTTTTAAGCATATTTTGAGCAGAAATAAAAGTTTCTAAAGAAAAATCACCCATTAACATCTGATTGGCAATGTTTTCAGCCTGTTTTTCATCTATATTGGCCTGGGCTTTTTCGACCAAAGTAATAATATCCCCCATTCCTAAGATACGACTGGCCATTCTATCAGGATAAAATTCTTCCAAATTGTCAAGCTTTTCACCCGTGCCAATATATTTAATAGGTTTACCAACCGCTTCTCTAACCGATAAAGCGGCTCCACCTCTGGCATCACCATCTATTTTAGTCAAAATAATACCACTAACGTTTAACTGTGTATTAAACGTCTCAGCAATATTTACGGCTTCTTGTCCGGTCATTGCGTCAACGACCAATAATTTTTCGGTTGGTTCTAGATACCTATCCAAAATTAATAGTTGCGCCATAAGTTCTGTATCTATCTGTAAACGGCCAGCCGTGTCTATAATAACCGGGCTCAAATTTTCATCTTTAGCTTTTTTTATGGCCATTTTACAGATTTCCTGGATATCGGTAGAGTTTAAATCACTATAAACAGGTACGTCGATCTGCTGACCTAGCGTTATTAGCTGTTCGATAGCAGCCGGTCGCTTAATGTCGCAGGCTACCATAAGTGGCTTATGATTTTGTCCTTTTAATTTTAGCGCCAACTTAGCACAGGCCGTCGTTTTACCAGCCCCCTGCAAACCTAGCAGCATAAGAATTGCTGGTTTAGCCGATAAATTTAGAGGCGAATTTTCACCACCTAGAATATTTACGAGTTCGTCATTTACGATTTTTATAAATTGCTGACCTGGTGTCACACCAGATATAACCTGAGTGTCAAGAGCTTTTTGGCGTATCTGCGAAATAAATATCTTAACTACTTTCAAGCTGACGTCAGCTTCGATTAAACTGCGCCTAACCTCTCGGATAGCTTCTTCCATGTTTTCCGGTGTAAGCTTATCGTTACCCTGAATATTTCTAATGATACCTTGTAATTTATCAGTTAAATTGTCAAACATTGTAGGTTACTCCTAATACTATAAATTTACTAAGTTGCACACGATTGTAATTCTTTAATTTGCTCAATTATCGATACTAACTCGCTGGGGAATGTAAGAAACGAAGTAGCGTAATCGTTTTTAGTCATAGCTTCAATTGGTTTTGAGAGTTTAGACAATTCTTCAATTTGACCATTATTAGTTTTGATCATGATATTAGTCTGAGGCAGACTAGCTTCAGGCCTATAGTAATCGTAAGGTTTAAAACCTGTCGATTCAACCCTAAAATAATAAACAGGGTCAAAACCATGTTTATTTAAAGTATCTTTAATCTTAGAAATCAAACTTTCGCTCAATTCTGACTCGTCAATATACATGGTTTTAGGTAAGCGGCGGTTCAAAAACCTTAAAGACAGATCACTTAAAATTGCGTCATCCTCTTCACACCACCGCTTAAGGTGATAATTAAGTTGAATATCGTCTAATTTAAGATATTCATATGTAGACAAACCATCTTTTAATAACCATTTTTTAGTAGCGTCATCACAAAAATTAAGACGAATCTGATTTTTGAGCATAAATTGGGCTCGACTTAATATTGAAGCCAATAAAGCTTTGGCAGCCAAATTCTTTTTGTGATAATAAACCTGAGTATACATTGAATAACGAGAGAATAAATAATCTTCAACAGCTACAAGACCTTTATCACCATCAATAACTATTCGGTCATCTTTGGTATCAATAATCATAGAATGGAGAATTCTATCCAGGGCAAACATCCCATACGAAGTTCCAGCCAGATAAGTATCGCGCAATAAATAATCAAACCTATCAAAATCTGCCTGAGACGAAATAAGATGTGAAACGTATTTTGGATAATACGCTTTTTTTAAAATTTTTATTATATTGGCTGCCAGATTAGAGGTTTTAGAGAAATTATCCAGTATTTCATGGACCCTAGTATCGTCAGAAATAATTCGACAAGACCAGTCTTCATGGTCCAAGTCAAGGATTTTTTCAGTCACATGACTAAATGGCCCATGACCAATGTCATGTAGTAGAGCGGAGGCAAGAATAAACGGAGTCTGTTCTTCTATATCTGGGAAATGTGGGCTTACAATTTTTATGAATTTCCTGGCAATCTGCATAACCCCAAGACTATGCGTAAATCTTGACCCTTCAGCTCCTTGAAAGGTTAAGTGGGTAATTCCCAGTTGGTGAATTCTCCTTAGTCTTTGAAATTCAGGAGTATCAATTAAATCGCAGATAAGCTTTTCGCAAGGGTTATTAAAATCAAGAATTATTTCACGATGAATCGGGTCTAAATATGTACGCGTTGATTTCATATAACTTAACCTGTTTTTTTTATGGGTAACTGGACTAAGCAGATAAGACTAGTTAGTATAATTAACGAAAAATCGAATTGAGACAATTTATGCAAACTTTCAAAAGTTAATCTGGCCGTTTCACTACTAGTCAATTGCGGTCTTAACAAGTCCATTTGCGGAGCTATGTATAATGAGAAAAGCATGATCGATAGAATACAAAGTATTATTGGCAAACTCACCATTAATTTACGGCGAATATTTTTAGTGATCAAACTCAGAATTAAAAAAGCCAAACCTAGAATAAGCAAGAATTTACTAAAGGCTATAAAAATAGGAGCATTATTATTAGCGGCCACTTTAACGGCTATACCCGATAGTTTAGCTATATGGATATTGGTTAAAACACTAAACAATACGCCAATAGACCCCCCAAAAATGAGAGACAGAATAATTGAATTTAACTTTTCTAAAATTGTATTAATCATAAATTTAGCCTTAAATAATTTTTAACTCAACCTGAGTTAATTGCGTTTAGAACCTCAACCTGGCTTATAAACAGGCACAGTATCGTCAAACAACTTCAATTCGTTTAACTGATGTTTTACGCTTAAATACTGATTAATTTTTTCATAGTCTGGCTTGCTGAACCCAACGATTATATTTTCAATTTCCATATTTTGACCAATTTCAAATAAAGTCGGAACGTTAGTTAATTGAAAGGACTTACTTACGGTTAATTTTTCATCGACTAAAATATTTAAAGCCAAACCTAAATCATTTTTAAACATTATCGACCGACTGGCGTCGTCTTGTGAAATAGCCAATATAGGTGTTCCAGGATAATAACCAAACATTTTGTCTATGTACGGCAGCGTAA
>JAJYFO010000171.1 GCA_021785395.1 bacterium
GACGGTTTACGGACAGTCGGAGGCTATGAACCAGCTTGCAAGGGCAGTAACCCGTTCATTTGCGGGATATTCAGACCCCAACAGACCTGAGGGGGTTTTTATGTTTTTAGGGCCAACGGGAACAGGCAAAACAGAAGCGGGAAAAGCCCTAGCAAGAACATTATATGGCGATAAATGGGAACAAAGGTTTTTAAGAATAGACTGCACCCAGTTGCAAGAACCCCACTCCGTAGGAAGATTAAAAGGTTCAGAACCGTCTTATGTAGGATACGGGGACAATAATATTCTAATCACTCCCGATTTCCTGCACAAAGGCGGAATAATAGTTTTTGATGAGATAGAAAAGGCTCATCAAGATGTTTTTAATATTCTTCTTCAAATTTTAGATAACGGCCGATTAACCGATTCAAAAGGTAAAACTGTTAACTTTAAAAATTCAATTATTATTTAACAGTATTTAAGTCGTTGCGCATTAATAATTCAGATAGCAGATCAAATGCTTCTTTGTCAAATTTATTAGCCTGCAGAGCTTTTTCAAGTGTTGTGCGTTCTTCTTCGGAAATGCGGTTATCGCTTAGGATAAGTTCTCTTAGAACTTTAGCTTCAAATTTAGAAACTTTATCATCATCGCTTAGAGCCTGTTTTAATGCTTCATTTAAATTCATTTTTCTCTCCTGATTTATTTCTATATAAGAAAACGTAATATTAAACTAAATATTACGACATTATAATATTATTTAGGGAATATTTAAATTAAATCAACGTTTTTATAACAATTTACCCAATAATTAAGGAATGTATAATGGATAAAGAAATCAGCCCACAATTACTAAAGCAAATGCTTGACAATAACGAAGACATTATTTTAATCGACGTAAGAGAAGAAGATGAATTGAATATATGTAAATTGAATTATTCGCATCATATACCGATGCGTCAATTACCCTCCAAAATAGACGAATTAGACAAAAATAAAAAAATTGTAGTTTATTGTCGCAGCGGTGGCAGAAGCATGAATTGTTGTGATTTTTTACTAAGACAAGGGTTTAGACATGTATATAATTTAAGTGGCGGTATTTTAGCCTGGGCTGACCTAATTGACAATTCCGTGGCCAAGTATTAAAAATTATGGCATGACGGTAAAATTTTACTATTATTCAGGGATTTTATCGTCAAACTGGACGTTTACAATCTTAATACCGCGTCCTAGTAAATAATCGACGACGTCTTGACCGTTTAAAGGCAAAGACCAAAGTGGAATTTCCATTTCAGCGTAGCCAGTATAGAGAATAATACAGGCGCTGTCAGAGTATGGATAGTATTCGCCAAGCTTGATATCGTCTAAAAGAAGCATTTTAAAGTATTTTTTTTGTTTTTTTACGTTAAAAGTTGTAAGTATAATCTCGCTTGGGGTCAATTCTAGCTTAAAGTGTTGATTCATGTCGCTAATCATTCTATAGCCAATTAAAAGGGCGTAGCTCGCGTATCCTAAAGCCGTAATGGCAAGAATAAATCCTATTATATGGTGGTGAAAAAATACAAAAATAGCCACGGTAAACCACATCAGGCTTAGAACTATTCCAATTGATAAAGCAATGAATAATGGTACGAGTCCATGTCGCCTTAAAGGCGGCCTGGAAGTAAGCGTTAATTCAACTTTGTCTTGGGTATGTTGCATATAAATTTCTTCCCTAATACTAGTTTCACCCTATTTTACGTAATTGTCAATAGGTAAAGTGTTAATTAGCGGATGGCGTCACAAAAGTCGGTAAATGTTAATCTTTTCTGTATAGAATTATGCAAAAATTTCTTTTAAAGCCGTTTTAAAAATTTCCAAGGTTTTGGCTATATCGTTGTCACTATGGGCATAAGAAAAACAGGCTGCATCATAAGCCGATGGCGGAAGATAGACGCCTTGGGCCAATACTTTGTGAAAAAATTCGGCAAATTTGTCCTTGTCTATAAATTCTGAATCGGCAAAATTAAAAATGGCTTTAGAACTAAAAGTTATACTGAACATAGACCCAACTCTTTGCATTAAGACAGGGTAATTCATTTCTTTACAGAAACTATTGAACTCGTTTTCAAAGTAATGACCAAGGTTTTCAAGCTTGCGATAAATATCAGGATTTTGCAGTTCGCCGACAATAGCTAGTCCACAGGCCATACTTAACGGATTGCCTGAAAAGGTGCCAGCTTGATAGACTTGGCCATTTGGCATTAAATAATCCATTATGTCGGCCCTGCCACCATAGGCACCGATTGGCATTCCGCCCCCTAAAATTTTACCCAGACACGTGATATCCGGCTCAATATTATACAAACCTTGGGCTCCACCCAAAGCTAGCCGCAAGCCAGTTAGAACTTCGTCAAAAATCAAAACGGTGTTATTATCGAAACAAATCTGTCGTAAATCTTTTAAAAATTGTAAGTCGGCTTTAACAACGGACATCGACCCAGCTACTGGTTCTATAATTACGGCGGCTATTTTATCTTTGAATTTTTTAAATAATTCCGCGACACTTTCAATATCGTTGTATCTGGCCATCAAGGTATTACCTTTGACGTTTGCGGGTATTCCTTGCGAAGATTGGTGGTTGTAGCTGGCCAGAGTGATGTCAATATGCCCGTGGTAGCCGCCTTCAAACATTAATACTAAATCACGACCGGTATAGCCCCTGGCTAACCTTAAAGCGCTCATACAGCTTTCTGTACCAGAATTGACGAACCTTATTTTAGCGATGCTGGGCATTATTTGGGTTATTTTTAGGGCAAATTCATATTCAAGAATATGCGGAGCTCCGGTTACCATAACATTTTCCACAATGCTATAGAGGGCTTTGATAACACAGCTAGGTCTATGTCCCAGTATCAACGGACCCCAGGCGCCAACGTAATCTATGTATTCGTTGCCGTCAATATCGGTTATGCTAGACCCTTGACCGTAAGACATAAATAGAGCCTGGCCTCCAACTTCGTTAAACGACCGAAATGGACTGTTAACTCCACCAGGAATAAGATTTTCGATTAGGGAGAATAAATCATGGGATTTTTTATGTATCATTTTTTATGTTCTTTATAAAATTTATTATTTTTTGTAGTAAAGTCGTATCCGTCGCCCTACTGGGGGTGGAAAAGCCTGGTAAACTGGTCTGAGTAGTGCGTGGGTAGCCTTTAAGGGTTTGAAAAATTACCTTTAATTCACTCAAAACTTCGTTAGCTGATTTTGGTCTGTCTTCGATATTATAACTCGTTAAACGAAAGATAAGGTCGTTTAACTGGCCGTTGACTTTACTGTTATCTTTAATGGGATTACTTTGCGTCAGTGGTTTGGGCTTAACACCGGTCAATAAGTGGCCCATGGTAATTCCCAGCGCGTATAAATCAGACCTTGGCTCGGGCCGACCATAATACTGCTCCGGTGGTGAATAACCCGAAGTTACTACTTTGGTCGCCTTGTCGACTGTGTTTACGATTCGGGCTATGCCAAAATCGATGAAAATAACTTTTCCCTCTGGCGTTAGCATTAAGTTACTTGGTTTTAAGTCTCGGTAAATTATCGGTGGGTTTTGGCTATGCATATAGTCTAAAACTTTGCAGCACTGAATTCCTATTTCAACCGTGGCCTCGCTGTCAAAGGTGCCGAAATTCTTTAAAACTACGCTTAAATCTTTACCTCTTATATAGTCCATGACTAGAAAATACTTACCGTCGACGGTTACATGGTAGTCTAAAATCGGTACTATGCCACTATGCGATAGCGTTCTTAGAAGCTTGGCCTCGCGTTCAAACAGCCTTATAGCTTCACTTATTTCATAAACGTCGTCAGATTTAGAAGCGAGTTGTTTGACTACAACTTCTTTGTTTAACTTTACGGCGTAAGCCAGGTAGACGATACCCATGCCACCTGAGCCGATAGGCTTTAAGAACTTGTAATAGTTAAACCATGAATCTTCCATAAATTCACCCTCGGAGGGATTCGAACCCCCGACACCCGCCTTAGGACGGCGGTGTTCTATCCAGCTGAACTACGAGGGCAAAAAATTTTGGGCACTGTCATAGATTGATTTCATTATACCTATAATTTAAGATTAATTTTACAGTATTTATGTGGTTAAATATTATATCCGGCTAATCTTTTAATAAATGTAATGAAATACGTTTTAAAGGCTTCGATAAATAAAACTAAAAAAATTATAAAACCTAAAACGGTCGGGAGCTGAATTATATTAAATAGGTCGTTTAAAAAATTGAATTCGACTAAATGAGCCCCTTTATCTAAATAGCAGGCCATCATATAGCCGTTGGCTATAAAAATAGGACTATCGATACTGTCAATTTTAAGTTGCCAGTATTTAGAATAACTCATGTTAAAGATTAAAAAACAAGGCGAGTCTACTGTAGTTGATAAACTAATATGGCTAGGTTCTAAGTTCAAAAAAGCTGTTTTTTTAAAGTAAGGTTTGGCTCTATTAAAATAACTGGTATCAGTAAAATCGGCTTTATCTATAAATTTATAGATGTCAAAATTGTTTTGTTTATCGCTTAAATCTAGCATCTGGCGTTGACGGTTGATTAATTCATAGGTTTTTAAATATTTCTTATCGGGTATTTTAATAATTACCTTATTTGCTTTATCGGCTTTAAAAATATCTGGTATATTAAATTTGTCTGCGTAATTTAAAAATAAAACCTGGTTACTGGCGTAAGCAACAGGGTTAAACGAACCCGTGTATAAATATTTTGACCCGTCATATTTAAAATTAGACATTTTCAGAAAATTTTCTAAATTAGCGTTATACACTTCTAAATTTTGCGTGTTGGTAATATGGCAGAACGTATCTAATTTGGCTGTGTCAACCGACTGGTAGCCAGATTTAAACGTTACAGGTTGGTTAAAAGTGTATTCGAGTAAATTGTGCAAAATAGGTTGGCCGATACCCCAAAAACTTATGGTAATAGGGTTTAAATTATATAAATTATTAAAGGCCAGATTATTGTCAAGTCGTTTTTCGGCTGTCAGAATGTTAGTTTTAGTATTAAGCCCGATAGCCAGGCTTCTTTCCTTTATAATGTTGTTAGGTAACCATAAAGCTTTGGTATCACAGTTAAATCTGTTGCCGTTTGTTTCAAACCATATATTAGGGTATAAAATTGGCAGTAATAAAAGACTTATATAAATTACCCTATTGATTTTTATATGAAACTGGGGATAAATAATTATGTAGAACGTTAAAAGAATTAACTGGACAAAGTAATTTAAATATTTAAAATTTACTTTAAAATGTTCATGAATGACTAAATTAATTAAATTATAAAATAAAATAACTATTATTAAACTCAATGCGTATTTATTAGCTTTAAAATTAGACTTCATTACCAGGTTGTTAAAGCCAAGGCTCATTATTAAACTAACCGGAATTATTGCCAAGATATAAAATAAATTTAAATTATGCTGATTAGATAGGTAGTTTAAATAACTTAGGCTTTCACTGTCGTATAAATTATATAAGGTGTCGTTTACTAAACCCAAACTTAAAAATAAAATGATAGTTGTTATAGTAGGTTTTAAGTATTTAAAATTTTTACTAAAGCAGCCGTGAACAAAAATGAATAAAATAATTGGGTTAAAACACGAAAACTGTAGTATTTTAAATAGCGTTAAAATAGCTGGCTGAATCATTTCAAGAATATCAATACTATGTTTAATCTCAAGCCTAAATAAAAATAAGTCTATTAACCGGTCAAATAAATATATATACGATGCCCAGGCCATAAGCGCTCCAGCTAAGATGGCTAGCCAGTAGTAAACTAGGTCTTTGCCCTGGGGTTTAAAATTGGGATTAGGGGTTATAATTATCGCCAAAATCAATAGTCTGAATTGTAATGGCAGCCCACAAAGCATCCCGGCTAAAATACTTATACTTAGTAAACAGTATAGTAT
>JAJYFO010000025.1:0-19997 GCA_021785395.1 bacterium
CAAACACAGGTCGACTTTTTCCATTATTTCCTGGGAAAAACTGCCAATTTTACTGACTAAGAGCGTTTTAGGGATTGTCGCAATAACCGTGCAGTCAATGACGCTGTCCAGGCGCAGACCAGCCGCCTGGCCTTCGCTTGAATTCATTGACACAAAGACCTGGGTTGGCTCTCGCTTGGCTCTGGACATATTGCTGGTTAATGGTACCAGTAATACATCGTCTAACCTGGAATTATTGTAATCGTTAGAAATTATTACTGCTGGTCTTCGTTTTGTCTGAACGATACCGTCGTCAGTGGTAAACGGAAACGATACTAAAATAACATCGCCTTTTCTACAGCTTAATAATTTTGGAGTTGACATTTAAATCTTAGTAAGCACAAAATCCAAGTTTACGATAATACTATTTTATCAGTTTACAATTAAAAATGAATCTATCTGTCCAAATTACGTACAATTCACAAACAGCCAAAGTACGGCAAAACTGCAATACTTGTTCAAAATCTCACGCAGCCAAGCATGGATAGCCAAATTACGATTAACACGATCTATCAATACTTCCAATTATAAAGACTGACAAATTGTAAAGACTATACGTTGGCGTAAGCTTTTTCCATTTCAGGGTCGTTAATGGAAGCTAAGCAGTACAAATTAGAATCTATAGCGTCATTTCTTCTAGCGTCCCTAAAGTGGTCAACAAGAGCTTGAACCTGCGAGTCAGTCACTTTCGAAAAGACCTCAAAAATAGCTCTCTCAAACGACTTGGGCTTGGCTTTAGCTTCAGTAATTTCCGGTTTAATGTTAAAACGTTCAAAACTCATTTATCTAGACCCTTTATGATTAGAACTCATAATTTATTTATGTACAGAGTATAACACAGTTTACAAGAGATAAAAAATTAATTATTTTTAATGTTGAATTTATTTTATGAAATTTATCATCGTCCAAAGTAAACATCCAAGGTCTATATACCCAAATATAGACATATTTTGCCAATAATTAACAAAAATTAATCTTTTTCAAATAAATCTTTAAGAAACTGAATAGTTTTTTGCGTTCCACCACCTGGTACAAAAATGTCCTTGACACCCTGTTTAATCAATTCAAGCCGGTCTTCTTCTGGTATGACACCGCCACCAAAAACGACAATGTCACTGGCATCTCGTTCCTTGAGCAAATTTACCACCTTGGGCAGTAATGTCATATGCGCTCCTGACAAAACGCTTAAGCCAATAGCGTTAACGTCTTCTTGTATGGCTGTTTCGACTATTTCTTCGGGGCTTCGGTGCAGACCGCTATAAATTACTTCCATTCCAGCGTCTCTTAAAGCCCTAGCGACAACTTTAGCCCCCCGGTCATGTCCATCTAGACCTGGCTTACCAATCAAAACTCTAATCTTTCGCTTTTGCATAAGTATTATTATAAATACAAATCGACTATGTATCCTTTACATTTTTAAGAATGTTTATATTAGTTAAGACATACGCTTCAATAACGTTAAATGGCTGCAAGTCCTTCTTGTTTACTAGATAGATAAATTTGTCGCTTGTTTTTAAAATGGCGAAACTCAGCTTGGGGTAGTTTTTCCAGTAAACAATATCTTTAAAACTATAAGTTTTTCGTACAAAAATAGTTTTTACTCTAAATTTATCATCCAGGAATTCAATTTCATCGACTTCTAGACTCATTGGGCAAAAATAACCGACGTTTAAAAACAATAATAAACTATATTTAATGAATAATAATCCGACATTTAAAGCCATATGGTGTATAAAATAGCCAGTCAAATCGTGGTAAAGTAGGTTTACGTTTATGCCAAGAAGGCAGAATAAGCTAAATACGCGCACAAAATGTATAAAGCGCTTGCGCTTAAAACTTTTGTTAATGCGGTATAGTGAAGATTTCAAAGGCGTTTTAGCTAGAATAGAAAAATTTTCTGAACTGTTTAATTATACTAGGATTTATCAGGAATCCTACTCTTATAACAGACCGTTTAACTATGTTAGTGTTTTTCAAGAATCCTACTCTTGTAACACAATTTAATTCTACTATGATTTAATTCTATTATAGTTTGACCAAACTAGGCTAAAATTTTTAACGGCGTACAAAAAACGATAAAAATACCAACAAATTATAAAACCTTGGATATTGGAGAGTTAAATGACCATTTATTTACTTGGTGGCGACGAGAGTTTTCTAATAAAGCAAAAACTCGACGAATTAAAAGCTAAACTCTTAACTAATGAAATATCCAGCCTAAATTACCTTTATTACGGCGAAAGTAAACTAAAAGACTTTATCGAAAATACCCAGTTTTTGTCTTTAGGCAAACGTTTAATTATATTCAACAACTGTAACTGGTTTACCAAAGCCAAAGACAAAATTTCTGACACAAGCTTAAAAGAGGTCGAGCTTATCCTTAAAGACGATATACCTGACTTGGATATCATAATCGTTGCTTACCATAAATTGGACAATAGCTTAAAAACGACCAAATTATTCAAAGAACACAGCCAAATTTTCGAATTTGAATCTACAAAATATTATAGGGGCAGTTATAACCCCAAATTAAGCGAATTTGTCAAGCACGAAGCCAAACTTGCCCATGTCAGTATCGACGAAAAAGCTATCAAATACCTGTTGGATATTACCAACGGAAATCTATGGTTAATCCACCAGGAAATAAATAAATTAGCCACATTTGTATTGCCCAATAAGCATATATCGTACAGTTTAATTGAGTCGCAAAGTGATTTTTCTACCGACATTTTCGCCCTTAGCGAAAGCTTTTTGGGACACGACAAAGATGTTTTATTGACTAATTTAAAAAACATTCTAAGCAGCAATCAACCATTACAGATTATTGCGTTCTTTCAAACAATGCTAGTTAAATGGATTAAAATCAAGACATTCGAGGAATATTACAACAGTAAGCTACCACAACGCCCGGGGATATTGAAAAGAGAACTGCCGATCAAGGATTTAGCCAACAAAATTGCCAATGAAATGGACGCTAGGCCATTTGTTATCGAAAAAGATTTAAAAGGTCTGTCTAAAGTTGAACTAGATTATTTACACCAATGTCAAGCGCACCTTATAGACCTTGAAAGCCAGGTCAAATCTGGGCTTATTCAAGACAGGCAAGCAGTAGAAATGTTTTTTTTAAATACGGTCAAGAAATGAACAATAATAATTCAGACAATCAATTCGTTTTAGAAGAAATGACGGTAAAAGATACCTGGCGTATCTTTAGAATCATGGCAGAATTAGTCGAAGGCTTTGACATGCTATCCAAGGTGGGTCCGGCAGTTTCAATCTTTGGCACAGCTAGGTGCAAAGAAGGCGATAAAGAGTATATCCTGGCTAAAGAAATCGCTGCCAAACTGGCCCAACACGGATTTGCCGTAATAACCGGAGGAGGTCCAGGTGTCATGGAAGCTGGTAACCGGGGAGCCTTTGAAGCTAATGGACTTTCGGTGGGTCTAAATATTATTTTGCCGCGCGAATCGCAGGCTAATAAATATCAGAACATATCGCAAGATTTTCGTTATTTTTTCATCCGTAAACTGATTTTTATCAAGTATGCAGTAGCCTTTGTAATTTTACCCGGCGGATTTGGAACCCTAGACGAATTATTCGAGGCGGTCACTTTGATTCAAACCAAAAAAATCAAAAGGTTTCCACTTTTTTTGGTCGATTCTAGTTTCTGGCAACCCATGCTAACTTGGGTTAAAGAAACACTTGTAAAACGCGGTTTTGTCGAAGAATCCGAACTTGACTTATTACAGGTTGTCGACAACCCTGATGAATTGGTTAGTAAAATTTCCTGGTGCGAAAAAGAAAAGTGTTACAATTTTCAAAACGGCATTATGGAATTTAAGTCTCAAAACGACGCATGAGAAATTTAATTAAATTTTAATATATTTTTATTTAGTTAAATTTTATGCCTTTATTATTTAAACATTTAATTAAATTACTCCAAAATACCCCCTAAAGTACTATAATTATTTTGTTCAAGATTTTGAATAAGATAACTAAATGGAGGTTACACCTTGAAAATAGCTGTATGCGTCAAATCCGTACCTGATACCGAGACAAAAATCGCCTTAAACGCCAACAAAACTAATATTGATACCAATGGTGTCAAGTTTATTACCAGCCCATACGATGAATTCGCTTTAGAAGAAGCTTTAAAAATCAAAGACGCCAACCCAGACACAACCGTAACATGTATTAGCCTAGGGTCAAATGAATCTAAAGAAGTCTTGCGTGACTGTTTGGCTCGAGGCGCAAGCGACAGCGTTCATATTACCGTTGATGACGGTCTCAAGCTAACACCACTGGCCACGGCAAAAATTTTAGCTAAAGTCCTAGGTGAAGAGAAATACGATTTAATATTTTGCGGACAGCAAGGGGTAGGAACCGATAATTCTATGATACCATCCATGCTTGGCAGTTTGCTTAACGTAACGTCAGTAAATATGATTATAAGTTTTAGCCTTTTAGAAGGCTCTAAATTTAGCGTCAAACGTGAAATAGAAGGAGCCCAAGAAACTATAGAAGGCTCGCTTCCAGCTATTTTGAGCGCTCAAAAAGGCCTTAACGAACCGCGCTATCCATCAATTAAAGGTGTCATGGCGGCTCGCAAAAAAGAAATTAAAACGCTCGACCTAAATACGCTTGGTATTAGCGACGAAATTAATAAAATCAACGATTTGATAAAAATCAAAGCCATGGCTCTTCCACAAGGAAAAACCGGCGGCAAAACCATAGATGGAGACCCTGATAATCAGGTCAAAGAACTAGTCAGTCTGCTTCGTCAAGAAGCCAAAGTACTTTAGTATCAGACAATGGGGGAAATTTAACAGTGAAAATTTTAGTTTTAGTCGAAGTTCGCCATAACCAAATCCGCAAAGCCAGCCTAGAATCACTAAGCCAAGCTTGTAAGCTAAGCTCGCAAGTCTGCGCTCTAATCATCGGTCATAAAGTAAAAGACTTAGCCAATAGCTTATCTAAATTTAAACTTAGTAAAGTATATCTAGTCGATAACGAAGCTCTGGCCAATTTTTCCAACGATAATTACGCCAAAGCCCTAGCCGAAACGATAAAAAAAGCTAGCCCCAATCTAGTATTAGCAGCTAACACGATTATGGCTAAAGACATAATGCCCAACGTAGCAGCCAGCTTAAACAGTGCGATGTTAACCGACGTGGTAGAACTAAAAGTAAATGCTGGTTCAATCGAAGCCGTTAAACCTGTATATTCAGCTAAGGCAAGCTGTACATACGAATTAACCGGTAGCCTCGTATTTTTAACGCTAAGACCCAATGTATTTGATTTAGTTAAATCTGACGATAGTCACAACAATGAAGTTGAAAATATAGAAACAACTTTCGACAAGCCACGTTCAGTTGTTGTCGAAACCAATGTTAGCGGTAATTCACAAATCGAATTGAGCGAGGCACCAATAATTGTCTCGGGTGGCCGTGGCATAAAAGGGCCTGAAAACTGGCCTATGCTTCAAGAATTATGCAACGCCTTAGGTGCTGCTTTAGGCGCGTCACGCGCCGTAGTTGACGCTGGCTGGATTAGTCACCAACATCAAGTTGGTCAGACCGGTAAAACAGTGAGTCCTCAGTTATACATTGCCTGTGGTATTTCAGGCGCCATACAACATCTAGCGGGAATGTCTTCTTCTAAAGTAATTGTGGCAATTAATAAGGACCCTGATGCACCAATATTTAAACACGCTACTTACGGCATTGTTGGCGATGTTTTCGAAATAGTACCACGCTTGACTAAAGAAATCAAAGCCATGCACGAAAATAACTAATATACCGGTTTATCAAAACAACCATTAATGTACTATAACAACGATACCGATATAGCCGCTATTTCGACAGCTAACGGCGTTAGTGCTATTGCTATTGTAAGAGTTTCTGGTTCTAACGCCTGGTCAATAGCTGTTAAGATTTTTAGAGAAAATTTAAATGATACCAATAGACAACCAGAACTGGTATCACACAAAGCCACGCATGGATACATAATAGACGAAAACAAAAGTGTCATCGACGAAGTAGTTATAGTACCATATAAAGGTCCCAATTCATATACTGGATTTGACCTTGTCGAAATTAATTGTCATGGAAATAGTTCGATAACCAATAAAATTTTAGAGTTATTGTTAAAAAATGGCGCCAGATTAGCCAAACGAGGCGAATTTACGCAACAAGCGTTTTTAAATGGTAAACTTGATTTAATACAGGCTGAAGCTGTGCTCGACTTAATTCAGGCTAAAACCGTCAGATCAAGTACCGCTTGCCTTAGCATTATCAAAGGACATCTAGGTGACAACATTAAAGAGATAAGGCAAAAGCTTATAGACATCCTTACCCAAATTATAGCTCGCATAGATTTTCCCGATGAAGTTGAAGACCTTGATACTAGTGATTTACACTCAGCTATTAGTCTTATAAAACAAGATTTAGCAAAATTAGCCAAGACAGCTACCACAGGCATTTTTCTTCGACAAGGAATTAAAGTAGCTATAGTTGGCAACCCCAACGTCGGCAAATCAAGCCTGTTAAACCAGTTATTAAATTTTGAAAGAGCCATTGTTTCGGCTAAAGCCGGTACAACTCGAGATTTCATTGAAGAACCGCTTGATTTAAACGGAATCCCGGTAATTTTAGTTGATACAGCTGGTATCAGACACACCAGCGACGAAATAGAGCTAATTGGCATTGACCGCTCTATTAAGGCGATTAATCAGGCCGACTTAGTTTTATTAATGAACGACTTAACTTCAGATGAAAAAATAGACAGTCAGTTAATCGACCATCTAAACGATAAAAATATAATCTTACTCAATAATAAAACCGATTTAAAGCCTAGTAATACCAACCACAAAATTAATGACCTCAAATTTATTGACATACTCAATATTTCTGCCAAAACGGGTCTAGGTATAGACAAGTTAATTAAAACCATAGAAAACTTTATCAATAACGCAAGTTGTGTATCTGACGTTGGTGGCAGTTTAAACCAAAGACAGGGTTATTTATGCAATTTATGCATTGAATCGCTAGATAGAGCTATTATAGCTATCCAAGAGAATCTACCTTTAGACTGCCTTACTACCGATTTAAAAGAAGCTTTAGACAATTTATCGCAAATATGTGGTATTGAAGTTTCGCAAGAAATTATTACCAACGTTTTTGCTAATTTTTGTGTAGGAAAATAAATGGCCATACTTAAAAGTTTAAACGAAAATATTTATTTTGAAATACAGTTAGGTGAAATTTCTTATATTGCCAGCGAGAAATGGCAAAATGTAAATTTAAACTTTAACAGCCTCTGGCACAGCCTTAATATAAAGTCTTACCCTAATAACGAAAACCATCTTTCTTATCTAAAAGACCAGAACCAGGTTAAAATTACCAATACCGGTACGCTAGTTTTATGCCTATCTCCAGAAAATGAAATTACAAATTTATCGATTAATATAGATAAATTACTAAATCAAGAGATTAAAAAATTGAGTTTTGAACCACTCGAACCCAGTTTCGAGCTCAATATAAAGCTCAACGATGCTTTATTAGAAAGCTATATAGTAGAAGTATGGCTCGATTTGACAAATTTTTTGGACGGCTTTTACCTGGGCGACGCTATCGGGTCTAGATTTTATACCAATAAAGACAATATAAAACAATTCAAACATGAATTACTCACTAGTCTAGACTAAATTTTCAACTTAAAAGATACTACATACCCATGGCCGTAAAATAAACAGCGCAGGCGTGGTCTAAGTATTCTTTGGTCAATTTAGGCTCTGTTTGTAAAAACAAACAAAGGTTAATTACCTGGTCGACCAAATCGCGCGGATGACAACAACGCATATAACGTTTACCGTTTCTAAATTGATTTTCAATGATATAGTTGACAGCTTCTTCATTATAGGTAATTCCAACCGACTGACAGTACTGTAAAAATATCCATTTAAATTCGTCTTCAGACGGATTAGTAATATGAATTTTATAAGGAATACGTCTCAAAAACGCTTCATCAGCCAAATCAGTTGGGTTCAAGTTGGTTGAAAACACGATTAGCTGCTCAAACGGAGTCTCTAATTTTTTTCCGGTATGCAAGGTTAAATAGTCGATACGTTTTTCCAAAGGGATAATCCAGCGGTTAAGCAAAGACCTATGGTCGATACGTTGGCGGCCAAAGTCGTCTATGAGTAAAATGCCACAATTGGCCTTTAACTGAAGTGGAGCCTCGTACAACTTAGATGTATAGTCGTACTGTAACTCAAGCATATCGATTGTAAGTTCACCACCAACAGTTACACAGGGTCTATGAATCCTAATCCAGCGGTGGTCGTAATCTTTAGGATAATTAGCCGCCGATACCGACTGATGGTTGTGCTGGTCGTAAAGCCTTATAATTTGTCCGTCTACTTCAACTGCAAACGGAATAAAAATATGGCCTTTAAAACTGCGTACGATTCTTTCAGCAATAGAAGTTTTTCCGTTACCGGCCTCGCCGAATAAAAACATCCCGCGTCCCGAGTTAATAGCTGGACCAACCGAATTTATAGTGCGTCTATTGACCATGATATCAGAAAAGGCGACTTCTAAGTCGCGTGGCGTTACCGCTTCGCGCCTTATCGTCTGGGCTCTTAGAGAATCTATATAAATATTCCACGGAACCGGACAAGGACCAACGTAAGCACTGTGTTCAAAGAAGGCCAAGGCTCGGTTGCGACCTTTTTCTGTCGGCGTAAATTCATAATCTCCTAAACCAGCTGAAGACCTTACTTCAATAAACAACTGGCGCTTTAGTCCGTCAAGTACATGTTCGACAATTTTAAAAGGCAAATGGGTTCGGTTGGCTATTTCTCGGCCAAACGTAAAATTGGCCAAGTAAATATCTTTTAAGATAAGTTCTTCTAGAAAAGACTCTTTTAATCCCGTTTCTTCAATTGTTTCAATGTATGGCGGAACAAATTCCTGCTGTTTTTGAATCCCTTGCCGTATTTGTTGAGCCATATTTCCAAGATCTCCTTAAAACCCATTCTGATGATCAATATATACCCAAGATAATTTTTAAGTAAACCATCGGCGATAATTTTAGCTAAGATTTTTGATATTTTTGCAAAAATTAACCGTTTTGTGTTAAATTAAACAGAATAAGGATAAAAATATGGCTTTGAATTTTCAGGAAATTATACATAACCTAAACGCTTTTTGGGCTAGTCAAGGAGTCGTAGTCTTACAGGCATATGACCTCGAAAAAGGTGCATCGACGATGAGTCCAGGCACTTTTTTGCGTGTTCTTGGACCAGAACCCTGGAATATGGCCTGTGCCGACCCATGCAGGCGACCAACCGACGGGCGTTACGGCGATAACCCCAATAGACTCCAGCATTATTTTCAATACCAGGTAATTTTAAAACCATCGCCCAAAGACGTACAGGCTATTTATCTGAAATCACTAACCGGGCTTGGTGTTGATTTAGAAGCCCATGACATACGCTTTGTCGAAGATAACTGGGAATCGCCAACTTTAGGCGCCTGGGGAGTAGGCTGGGAAGTTTGGTTGAATGGCCTAGAAATAACTCAGTTTACTTATTTTCAGCAAGCCGGTGGCCAAGAAGTCAGACCAGTGGCAGCAGAAATAACCTATGGGCTTGAAAGACTAGCGATGTACTTACAAAATGTCGATAGCATCTACGATTTAAAATGGAACGACAGTATTACATACGGCGAATTGTACAAAGAAAACGAATACGAGCAAAGTGTCTATAATTTTGAAAAAAGCAATCCCAAGTATTTAATTTCCAGTTTTGAACTATACGAAGCCGAATGCCTAGAATTAATAGATGCCGATTTGGTTATTCCAGCTTACGAAAAACTCCTTAAATGCTCGCATATATTTAACCTACAGGACGCCAGAGCTATTTTAGGCCGCGACGAGAGGATGAAAACTATCCTTAGAATAAGGAAACTGTCCGAAAAAATAGCCAAAGCATATATCACTAAACGCCTTAAACTCGGTTTTCCGCTTTATCAGGGCGAAGACAAGGGTCAAATAATAAGTCATTTCGAAAACAAATTTTTAAATGTAAAAACAGTTTAAAATTTCGTTAAAATTGGTATAAATATAGTGGATACCAACTTTTAAACACTTAACAAATGACGGACAATATATTTACAAAAAGACACCGATATATATTTATCTTGGCTCTGGGCTTATTTTTAGCCCAAGTCCAAAGTTTTGCGTCTATTAATGGCCATTTATTCAAAACCAAAGTCGGCAAATTGGTAGTTACTAGTAAAAAAAAACAAAGACCATCGACTAAAGTTTGCCTGAAGCCAAAACACGCACGCAAATCAAAAAATTCCAAACTTTCGTTGTTAGACTCCAAGAGAGCTTATTCGCCAGTTAACTTTATCGGTAAGCTTACAACGACAAGTCAGGGAAATGGAATTACCCTCATGACTTATCATGGACCACTAAATATTAACGTTCTTGACCTTGACCTAAATAAAGTTGAAATCGAACCGGCTATTACCGCCAATTCTTTTGGTAAACTAACAACTCTACCTTACATAGTCAAATCGCACCACGCTCTGGCGGCCTGCAACGCCAATTATTTTAAAACAGACGGCACACCTCTGGGTACTTTAATAATCAATAACCACTGGGTAACCGGTCCAATTTTTAACCGCATAGCCTTAGGAATAGACAATAACGAAAATTTATATATGAATAATATCAATTTTCACGCCACCATTTATACTTCTAACCCTAAAATTTTTACATACTGGATAAACAATTTAAACCAGCCGCGTCGAACAGGTTCTAGAGCCATAATTTACAACAGTTACTGGGGTCAAAAATTAAACCTAAGAGCCAAAGGTCTCAATATTGTCGTTGACAGTTTGGGTAAAATTATTTCTATCAACCACACAAGTTCTATTGATATTCCACATAATGGATACGTTATAAGCGACAGAAACAACAGTCCGCTAAACAATTTAAAAGTTGGCGATAGCGTTTTATGCCTTTACGATTCCAGTCCAAACGCTTGGAATAGCATGAAAGAAGCCATAAGTGGCGGACCTTGTTTAATTAAAAACGGAAAATTATTTGTCGATTTAAAACAAGAAAATTTTCGCAAATCGTGGACGTCCTCTAGCATTACAGCCAGGACGGCTATAGGTTTTGACAAAAATAAACATTTATTTATAACAACTATCGAAGGACACCATTCTTTATGGGATTTGGCTAAATTCATGAAATCCATCGGTATTGAAAACGCCTTAAACCTTGACGGTGGTGGTTCAACGTCATTAATGCTGGGCAATAAAATTCTAACGCATCAAAAAAACCAACGCAAAATTGAAACAGCTCTGCTTATTTTACCCAAAGATAAACAAAATAACTGATACAAGGAAAACTTATGACCCATAATTTAGCCATAGGCTGCGATATTGGTGGCACTAAAATTGCCTCTGGAATCGTAAACACGCAAACAGGTGCTATAATAGCCACGACCAGAAAAAAAACCAAAGCTAGCGACAATGACCTTGATTTAGTCAAAAAAATTGAAAACTCTATAGACGAGTTACTGCTTGAGAGTAAAATAAAAACTAGTGATATTACTGCCATAGGCCTTGGCATAGCCGGCATGGTAGATCGAAGCAAAGGCATTCTGCTTGAGGCAGCCAATATTAAAACCGGCAATTTATCCATTACCGAGCCTATAAGCCAGAAGTTTAAGATTCCAGCTTATTTAGGTAACGACGTTGAAGTCGCTACAATAGGTGAAATGCATTTTGGGGCTGGTCAGAATTGTGAAAATTTTCACTGTATTTTTGTTGGCACCGGAATAGGTTCTGGCTTAGTAATAAATAACAAGCTAATTCAAGGCTTTACTGGGACAGCCGGTGAAATTGGTCATATCATGCTCATTCCCAATGGAAAAATCTGTGGTTGCGGCAACTACGGATGCCTTGAAGCATATGCGTCGAGGTTAGCGATTTCTAAAAACATATTAAAATACATAAACAAAGGCTACGAGACATGTATAACTGACAAAATCGACTTAGACAAAGGAATTTTAAGGTCAAAAGCTATCACCGACGCTATTAGCAAAAATGATAAAGTAGTTATAAACTGTGTTTTAGAAGCTAGCAATTTCTTAGCCATGGGTATAAGCAGCGTACTTAATTTGATAAATCCAGAAAAAATTATTTTAGGTGGTGGCTTAATAGACGTCTGCGACCTTTATTTTCAAAATTTCTGCAATCAGTTAAAGTACTATAGCCTAAAAATCCCCGGCAAAAAAACTATCGTTCAAAAAGCTCAACTAGGCGATTTTGCTGGTATTATCGGTGCAGCTAAATTAACGCAGTTCTATTTATAATTTTTTTTAAATATTATTTAAGATTTTAAGAATATAGTACAAAAAAAATAAAGCAGTGTATTGTTAAACTGCTTTATTTTTTAAATTTTAATTACGCTTATACGCTTATATTTTTACTTCAAGGCGGTAAACTTAGGCTTAGCCACTTGTTCGTAAACACCACTAGCGCTTGTGCTTTGGGTTACAACACAACTGGTTTTAAGCAACTGATTAGCTAGACTCTTAATCTGACTGTCATTGCTTCTAAACATCGCTTTTAACGCTTTTATAGAAGTAATAGCACTAGGTATCGAGAAATCAGATAAATAAGTCGATATTCCATTTCTATTGCTAGAAACTATATTGCGGTAACCGATTTTGCTAACTTGATTGATAAAGGCAAAGTCAGAACAATAACTGGCGCTGGCCAAAGACAAATGACGACCTGGTGTTAACGAAATTTGCTTAGTTCCATTAACGTCAACTACTACACTACCTTTTGCATTATCGTGCAAGTTATAAACGCTTACAATAGAACCGTTGGCTATGGCTAATACAATCGAGCCTCGTTTCAAACTTAATTTAACAGGCTTGGTCGAACCTAAAGTAACGACCATATCATGGCTGGCACTTATTATGGCGCTGCCAAATCCTAGCTTAGCGGATTCATTGGATATACCGTTAAATGTCAGACCACTTGTTTGTCTTATATTATTCGCAGTTAATCCAGCCACTTCATGGTTATAGGCAATTGGTCTAACCAGAGAAGTATTTTCAACTATTTCGTTATTTTCATCATTATTATTAGTCAAATACTTAGTATCGACATTTTGGTCGACTTGGTTATTAGTATTAGTATTTAAACCAGCTTGATTGTTGTCTAGTACATTGGCGACACTTTGACTAGAATTGGCTTGACTATTAGCAAATGTACCATCGTTATAAACACCAAAAGCAGATAGATTATTTTGAATAGTCTGACTACCCGAATTTACAACTGGAGGGTCGGCCGTAATTTTTACGTTACCCTGTAAAGTAATGGCGCTAGCTCCCAGATTTCCGGTATTAAATATAATATTGCGACCCGCTGCGTTAAGCACGTTTCCACCAGCAGACGCTCTTATACCATTATTGCCGAAAAATACATTGGCTCCGCTGGCATTAACAGTAATTAAACTTGGATTCGGATTATTTGTATTAACGGCTGTTGGCGATCCGATACTGATAGCGACGTAGCCGACATTAGGCGTATTTGAACTGCCAAGTATATTACTGCCATTAGCGATATAAATCGATCCACTAGTTAAATTGTTATTTGTAACGTTTATCGACCCATTATTGGCGATTAAACCAATAGCCGAGGTGGTACCAATATTCATAAAGCCATTACCGCTAAAGTAAATATTTCCGCCACTGGCTCCGACACCGGCTCCAGTTGCTACATTACCCAAAATATTCAAATTACCAGTATTAAAGACTATATTTCCACCCGACTGAGCTCCAACAATTTGCGTAGTTGTAGCAAAATCGGTAACGTTTATACTACCTAAACCTTGCGTTGAGACAGCAATTTGACCACTATTAACATTTAAGGTTCCACCAGCCCCAATTGTTCCACCACCGCTTACTAGAGCCAAATTAGGAGCAACCATATTAGCTCCACTAGCCGGCTCAGCGATATAACCAGTTTGTGACGCTGTCAAGAAAGCAAAATCACTAGCTTGGATTAGACCGTCATTGTATATACCGAAACCACCACCAGAAGCTAGGGCTACAATCTGACCACCGATTACACCAGGGGTTACGACACCACCTTGGTTGATTTGGGCGTAAATTGTAAGGCTATTAGCTACGTTAAGGGCAAATGTATCCGAAGCTTGGCTTTGTTGAAGCGTAGTATTACCGGTATAATTGTCAGTTACATAGACGCTAGAACCCTTGCCAAAAGCTTCTAAACCAATATTTGGGGCATTAATCTGAACGTAAGAATTAGCCGAACCAATTCCGGTTGTGCCGTTAATAGAATACAGACCAAGAACTGGGGCAGATATTATGCCACCGGCGGTCATATTGCCACTGGTTATAACGTAAACATTAGCTCCAGAACTAGAGGCACCTAGATTCAAATTACTACTAGTATTATCTATACCGACGGATAGACCGGCGTTAAAAATAATATTGCTGGCCTGCGTATATAACGGTTGATTGCCGCCAATACCAAAACCGATTTCACCATTGGCCGTTTTTAAAGTCAACGTATTGCCAACAACTAAACCATTAGTTCCGCCAATAATGTAACCTGTTCCATTGGTAGTTATATTTTGAATTGAGTTTGAGCTGCCAACGGTTGAGGCGAATGTAATATTTCCATTATTATTAGCCGTTAAATTAATGGTTGCTGCATTGACAGATCCAATAGTCATAATCGAGCCGCTACCTACCAAAGTTAGGCTAGAACCAATTGAACTGGCTGCCAAATTAACCTGGCCAGCCGTGTCACTAACATTAGCCAAAGCGTTATTAGCCGAGCCTGTGTAAGTATTATTTAAAGTAAGGTTTTGGCTATCTACAGTCAATGGAACGAAACTTGACCCTATATTTTGGTTCTGCGTTGTCAAATTAATCGACCCAGCTGTAAGTACTTGACCGGCAACTTCAGTTATAGCACCAGTTCCACTAGCGCTTAAATTTATAATACCTGAGCCATTGTCTGGTCCAACTGTAATTGAAGAAGTAATATTAATTCCACCACCGGTTGTGTTTGTCATAACCAGACTAAATGTTCCACTTGAACCAACTACTACATTGTTGCTGCCAATATTAACGACACCGTTATAATTGTCGCTAACAAAGGCACTGGCAAATTTATTACTGGTACCCAAGTTAACGTCAATAATCGATGAATCAATATATAAAGGATTGCTGGCTGAAAGGCCAAGATTACCACCGTTGGTCACAACATTCACGCTACCAGCTTCAAGTATATCGGTGCTAGCTACAGAAGTAACCGAACCACCCAAACCAGTGGTTAAATTAATAGTCCCCACACCCGAATCACTACCGGCTTTAACTAGACCATTTAAGGCAATACTGCCTTGCGTTACAATCGTTAATGTGCCACTAGTACCGACAGAACTTGCATTAATTACAAGCTGACCCGAATAATTGTTGTTGATATAAGCACTGGCCAAGCTTGAAACGCTGCCAGTATTTACAGTTAGTGTATTGGTCGACACAATAAGGCTATCTGTACTTGAACCAATATTTCCACCAGTTGTAGTTAAACTTAAACTACCAGCTTGAAGAATATCGGTTGTAGCTGCTTGTGTAATTCCGCCACCGTTTTTGGTTAATAAATTAATACTCCCAGTACCGGTTCCATTACCAGCTGTAACAGCTCCATTAATGACTATTGAGCTAGCGGCATTCACCGTTAATACGCCGGCACTACCGACATTGCTAGCGTTTATATTTAAACTGCCGGTATAAAGATCATTAATGTAGGCGCTGGCACTAGTTAAAGTATAACCAGTGCTTACAGACGCAGAACTGGCGTCTATAACCAAATTAGTACCAGAAGAACCAATATTTCCACCGTTGGTAATTAAGTTAACGACACCAGCTTGTAAATTATCGCCACTAGCTAAGGTAGTTAAGGTACCAGTAGCTCCAGCTGTCAAGTTAATCACACCAGTACCATTATCTTTACCGGCCGAAACTAATCCAGCCACAACGATGCCACCAGCGTTAGACAACGATAAGGTCTGATTGGACCCAACGTTTGAAGCGAGTAAATTGAGTGAATTGGTTGAAGAATCAACTACATTAGATCCACTTGCGCTAGTTAAAGATAAAGTATCGGTTGTAATTCCAGGTGTTGGAATATTAGTATTTATGTTTAAAGCTAAAGCGCTACTGCCAATAGAACCTAATGTAGAATTCAATACAATTATCGGAGCCTGAATATTAGAATTAATGGTTGTCATAATATTGCCAGCTTGCGTTGCATTATTAGCATTAAATTCATAAACACCAGCACTTGCATTTCCAACCTGATTGCCCTGTTCGGTTAAAGTTGTTAATACGATATTGCCACTAGCCGAATCGTTAGCATAAACACTATTAGATAACGCATTTAAAGTTACCAGGTTAGAGTTAATATTAAACAAACTACTACTTGTACCAATATTGCCATTTACCGATGCCACTATTACCTGGGCAGCTGTAATTACAACACCATTACCAGTTAAGATACTCGTTGTAGAAGAATTATTGCCAGCTAAAGCAAAAATATTGTTAGCTCCAGATCCAACCATAGCTTGAGTGATAGTTATATTATTGGCGCTGTTATCAAAAACAAACGAACTACCATTGACTCCGCCTGTATTTACAGAAAGATTATTACTGTCAAGCGTTATGTAATTAGTTAGGCTACCAATATTACCACCAGCGGTAACTAAATTAATATTACCAGCTACTAACTCATCTGTATTAACAGTCTGGGTAATATTACCTGTTCCACTAGCATTTAAATTAATAATGCCAGTTCCACTATCTAGGCCAGCACTAATTAGACCATTTACAACTAGGCCATTAGCTACTGTAATTGTTAAAGTCCCAGCACTGCCTACACCACTGGCATTTAAAGTAGTATTACCAGAATAGCTATCGCTTAAATAGGCGCTGGCTGTTGTTACAGTGTTTCCAGTATTGGCACTTATGGTATTAGCATCAATATTTAAACTGTTTTGTAAGGAAGCAATATTACCACCAGCTGTGATTAAATTCACCGATCCAGCCTGAAGAGTATCTGTACTTAAGGCTTGAGTGATTGTACCACTGCCGCCAGAGCTTAAATTAATAACGCCACTACCGCTATCGCTACCGGCTGTAATCAATCCACTAACCAAAATGCCTCCAGCATTACTTAGGCTAAACACATAGCTAGCTCCAGCCGACGATGCGTTTAACACCAGAGTATTAACAGAACTATCAGCTACATAAACGTTTTGGGTTGAATTAAGGGTTAAGATATCGGTATTGACACTTACTGAGTTAAGACTAGAACCAATTGAACCAAGCACTGAACCTAAAACTACAGTTTGGGCTGTTACACTTGCTCCAGCAGCACTTACTATATTACCGCTAGCTATTGAGTTACTGGCGTTTAATTCATAAACACCGGTAGCAAAGTTAGTCAAAGCCGAATTTCCTAAAGTGAAATTCTGTAAAGTTATAGTTCCCAGAGCCGAATCATTAGCATAGACATTTCCGTTTCCGGCACTTAAGGTTACATTGTTAGCGTTAAAGTCTAAAGCAGCTGAATTAGTGCCCAGATTTCCAGCCACTGAACTTAAAACCAAACTTGGCACGGTTAACTGCGTACCAGTTGCCAGTACAATTCCAGTTGTAGCTGAATTATTAGCGCTTAAGGCGAACACGTTTGTGCCCGTACCTATCAAAACTGGTCCAAGTACGACGGTATTGGCTGATATATCATTTAGATAGACACTGCCATTGACTCCACCCGTTGTGACACTTAAATTATTCGTATCTGTCTCCAATGGAGTTGTATTAGCCCCAACACTACCACCGGCCGTAGCCAAACTTAAGGTTCCAGCTTGTAAAATGTAGTTGGCTAAGCCTGAGTTAATTGTCGAAGCGCTTCCACTTACGCTTAAATCAATAACACCGGTTCCACTATCGCTTCCGGCTGTAACCATGCCAGCAACCGAAATTGAATTGGTATTGCTCAACGACAGAGTATTATTTAAACCGACACTAGAGGCCATAAGATACAGTAAATTGGTCGAAGTATCCACCACGTATGCATTTTGAGCCGCATTTAAAGTAAGCGAGCTACTGGTCATGGTAAGCTCGCTTGTATTTACGTTGACAGCACTACTGCTGCTACCAATGGATCCAAGGCTTGAACTTAAAATTATAGCTGGGGCAGCTATATTAGACGCTGATGCCGTTTCGATATTACCAGCGACACTGGTATTATTGGCGTTAAACTCAAATAAACCGGCCGCTGCGTTACCGACATTATTGCCTTGGCCGTTAAAATTAGTCAATACAATAGCTCCACTAGCGCTATCGTTAGCGTATACATTATTAGACGTAGCATTTAAAGTTACCAGGTTAGAATTTATATTAAATAAATTGGTGCCAGTTCCTATATTTCCATTGACAGAAGCTATGACAACTTGCGGGGCTGTTATTACGACCCCAAAACCTTCTACTATATTGGTGGTCGAGCTATTAAAGCCAGCAAAAGCAAAAATATCGCCACTAGCTGACCCTACCATTGCCTGGTTTATCGTTATAGTATTTGGACTATTGTCAAATACGTAAGCACTACCTGTAACGCCACCGGTTGAAATACTAATAGAATTACTGTCTACTGTTATCTCATTGCTTAAAGAACCAATGTTTCCACCGGCTGTTACTAAACTTATGCTGCCAGCTTGCAGATTATTTAATATCGATGGTTGCGTTATTGATCCTGTGCCACCGGCAGTTAAATTAATGACTCCAGAGCCATTATCGAACCCAGCTGTAACTATTCCATTAACTACAATTCCATTAGCCGTGGTCAAATCTAATGTTCCAGCACCACCTACTGAGCTTGCGTTTAGATTGACGTTACCAGCGCTAATATCGGTTAAATAGGCTCTGGCCGTTGTTACAGTATTACCTGTATTTACACTTAAATTATTGGTATCAATCGTTAAAATGTTAGCTGAAGATCCGATATTACCACCAGCTGTAGTTAAATTTACGGTTCCAGCTGTGGCTAAATCGCCAATCGTCAATTGAGTTATTGTTCCATTAATTCCACCGCTAGCGGTTAAATCAATAGTTCCTGAGCCACTATCGACCCCAGCTGTAACAGGTCCACTTAGCACAATAGCTCCACTAGCTGACAAACTCAACGTTCCACTGTCACCTACCTGGCTATCATTTAAACTTAAACTGCCGGTATACGCGTCGCTTACGTAAGCGCTAGCTAATTTATTACCAGTCGTAGTGTTAACACTCAATGTATTAGAGTCAACAGCCAAAGCTAGCGTAGAAGAACCAATATTGCCGCCAGCCGTTAATAAATTGACGGTACCAGCTGTTATAGTGTCACTCGCTGCTCCTTGACTTATCGACCCACTTGTACCACCAGCCGTTAAATCAATAGTACCAGATCCACTATCAACCCCAGCTGAAATCACTCCACTTACGACCAAAGCTCCATTGTTTGATACATCCAATGTTCCTGAACTTCCAACGCTGCTAGCGTTTAAAGCTAAGCTGCCAGTATTAATGTCGCTTACGTAAGCGCTGGCTATAGTTGAAACGCTGCCAGTATTTACACTTAAACTACTTGTATCGACTGAAATAGCGTTGGCGCTATTTCCAATATTACCACCAGTTGTAGTTAAATTAATAGTTCCGGCCGTTAAACTAGCTATAGAACTTATGCTACCGACTCCGTTGGCGCTTAAGTCAATTACACCAGTTCCACTGGCACTGCCAGCTGACACAAAACCACCGACTAAGATGCCACCAGTGGCTACTATATCTAGTGTTC
>JAJYFO010000025.1:20007-21008 GCA_021785395.1 bacterium
ATTACCTACCGCGGATGTACCCAAGTCCATTTGACCGGTATAAGCGTTACTTACATAGGCGCTGGCTGTATTTACAGTTAAGCCGGTATTAACACTTAATAAACTAGTGTCGACTAAAAGAGGACTAGTAGCCGAACTACCAATATTACCACCAATTGTGGTTACACTTACATTAGAAGCCTGTAAATTATCGCCAGTTGCTAAACTTGTTACTGTTCCAGTTCCATTAACCGTTAGGCTAATACTTCCTGTTCCATTATCGCTGCCAGCTTGGACTAAACCGCTAACAACTATGGCTCCAGCGTTGCTTAATTCTAAAGCTTGATTATTGCCGACATTTGACGCCATTAAACTTAACGAATTAGTTGAGCTATCAGCTACATAAGCGCCACTAGCACTGGTTAACGATAGATATTCGGGTGTAACACCTGGTGTCGGAATATTTGTATTTATATTCAACGCACTAGAACTTGTTCCTATGGACCCTAGCGCCGACGTTAAAGCAATTTGCGGGGCAGCTATATTAGACGCTGTTGCCGTTTCGATATTACCAGCGACACTGGTATTATTGGCGTTAAACTCAAATAATCCAGCCGCTGCGTTACCGACATTATTGCCTTGGCCGTTAAAATTAGTCAATACAATAGCTCCACTAGCGCTATCGTTAGCGTATACATTATTAGACGTAGCGTTTAAGGTTACCAGGTTAGAATTTATATTAAATAAATTAGTGCCAGTTCCTATATTTCCATTGACAGAAGCTATGACAACCTGCGGAGCTGTTATTACGACCCCAATACCTTCTACTATATTAGTGGTCGAACTATTAAAGCCAGCAAAAGCAAAAATATCGCCACTAGCCAATCCTACCATTGCCTGGTTTATCGTTATATTATTAGGGCTATTGTCAAATACGTAAGCGCTACCTGTAGCGCCACCGGTTGAAATACTGATAGAATTACTGTCTACTGTTATGTCATTGCTTAAAGAACCAATGTTTC
>JAJYFO010000172.1 GCA_021785395.1 bacterium
GTTGTGTTAGCTGTCATAACGGCGTTAATTTAGGCAGTAATTCTTACCAAAAAATGGGTGTAGCTGAAAATTATTTTGAATTTCGCGGATCAATAACCAAAGCCGACTATGGTCGCTATAACGTGACTAAACAAGAAAGTGACAAATATTTCTTCAAAGTACCTACGCTACGAAATATTGCTTTGACTTACCCTTATTTTCACGATGGAAGTATAAATGACCTAAATCAAGCAGTTAAGTATATGTCTCGCTTTCAGCTTGGTAAAACGATGTCAGACAAGGATAGCAAACTAATTGTTAGATTTTTAGATAGCTTAACTGGTAATTACGATAATAAAGCTTTGACGACAAGATAATTTATACCTTAATAATCAGGGCAAAAATTTACTGTAATATTTTTTTGCCCATATAATAGATTAAATGGTATAATTCTTGGGAAAGAAATCTTTTGATATCCATATCTAAATATCTATAAACCTTAATATTTCGCAAATGTATCTAACTATAAATTCCCAATGTTTTAAAATAGGCGCATAAAAAGGAATTGTTTATGAACGAAGAAACTGACAACAAAAATAACACAATTGACCGAAGGTTATTTGTAAATGGTATAGTTAGCCTTTTTGGCGGTGTTATGTTCCTATCATTTGGGACAGTAATACAGTTATATAATTATTTTTTCGGTTCAAAATTATCCAAAAAAGAAAAAGTCAACTATCTAAAAACTAACATCGAAAGGATGCAGTCACAAGCCAATCAAAGTAGACTGGCTTTAGAAAGGGTCGAAAATGACTACATCTTAGTAAGTTCTTATGCTGATTTGAGTAGTACTACAGGTGTCTATTTTATAGATTACGATATGCGACCGGCTTTAGCGTTTCTAGGTGACAATGGACTACCTAATCTCTTGTCTGCCAAATGTACACATTTGGGTTGCACGGTTGGAAATGAAGTAAACGATGGAACTATTTTATGCCCCTGTCACATATCGTACTTCAACGTTCAAACAGGAATACCTAATCCAGGGTCGCCAGCCAAATTGCCGCTGCCAAAATTAAACTGGGTAATCAAAGATAAACAGAATAAAATTATAGCTGCGCGTGGCGCTGACGGTAAAATCGTTGGTACAACTGATAAAGCGTTGCTACAAGATACTAATGTATATATTGCCAAAGCATAAGAATTGTCCTAAATAGAAATTGTAACCACAGGAATTGCCACACATGACTACCAATGAAAAAATAGTGAATTTTTTTAAAGACAGATTTCCGTTAGAAAAATTTTTTATTTTGGATTTATTAGCCCATAAAGAAGTCCCCGTTCATAAGCTAACGTTTGGCTACTATACTGGCGGACTGACCCTTTTGTTTTTTATGATTCAAGTCGTAACTGGCATTATTTTGTTGTTTTACTACGAACCGACTATAAGCGATGCTAATCTGTCAGTAGAGTATTTAGCTAATTTCATAAAAGGTGGCTTCTTTATTCATAATCTGCATACTTGGTCGTCTTCGCTTATGATATTTTTTGGAATCACCCATTTTTTAATGACATTTGCCATGAAGTCATTTGAAAAACCAAGAGAATTTACCTGGATTACAGGTCTTTTACTCCTTGGAATAACTTTTACACTTGGTTTTACCGGTTACCTATTACCCTGGAACCAAATAGCTGTTAATGCCACAAAAGTTGGTTTACAGTCTGTACAATCGGTAGGTCAGCTATTACCAGGACCTTTGGCACAAATTCCCAAAACTATTGTGTCAACTTTTCAAGGCGGCGATGAAGTTGGCCAGCCGACTTTAAGCCGTTTTTACGTGCTACATATAGCTTTTTTACCACTAGCTGTTCTAATTCTAATTTCTGTCCACCTTTTGCTCGTTCAATTGCACGGTATGAGCCAGGGTGTCGATAAACCATCACTAAAAGTAGAAAAGTTTTTCCCCGAGTTTATTTTAAAAGACCTTATGGCCTGGACGCTTGTTGTTGGGGGTGTTTTGGTATTGGCTTTATGTCTGCCGTTTGAGGCGTTCTTGCCGTATCCATTACTAGAACCGTTTAATGCGTTGGGTCCAACGCCTGGTGGCATCAAGCCAGAGTGGTATTTTTATTTCGTCTATTATCCGCTAGAGTTGTTGCCTTTTCCAGTTTTGGTAGTATTATCGATGATTATTATTGGTATTCTGGTTTTGTCGCCGTGGATTTTTCGCAAAACCAGCCGCAAAATTTTAACCATAATTGCCGCCATAATGGCCAGTTATCTGTTTATTATAACCGTATTTGGTCAGCAAATATATTCTTACCTCAAGCCTTAAGGTGTTCTATGAAAAAAACAATAAACATATTATCTTTTATTGTTAGCGTTAATATTTTAACGACTCAATCGGTTTTTGCTTTTCCCCAATTCGAAAAATTTGTCGCTGAACACTCAGGCAAGCCGGTTAATTGTGCTATGTGTCACGCCAATGACGCAGGCCCTATAGGAAATGACCCAGGTCAATTAGGCTCGCTTACTAAGGCTGAAATGGAAAAAGTGAATTTGGCTAGACTAGCTTTAAAACCCGGTCAAAAAGTGGATAGCCCTATTTTAAATAAATTTGGCAACCACATCATTGAAAGTATTGGTACGGAAAAGTTTACCCAGCTTTTAGCTAAACCAGAAGACTTGGCCAAAGAATTGGGCAATCAAAGCGATCTAGATAAAGACGGTATTCCCGACGCGCAAGAGTACTTGGACGGAACCGACCCACTTAATAAATTAAATGGAGATCCGTCAAAATTATTCGTCATTAACGTTCAAAGAAATGCCTGGCTATTGATTTATATGGCGGTTTCCTTATATTTTATCTATTTTGGCTTAACCAATATTCTCAAATACTACAAATTAAATAAAGGCTAATTGACTGGATATAATAATAAAGCCGGTTTTTCTAAGCAGTTGACAATTTTATTAACACCATAGCCAAGCGAAGTTATGTTGTCATTATTGATTTTAGATATAGACATAACGCAAAGACCGTTTTCAGATGATGCAAAATCATTGTTGTTAAATGACAGCATATTTAAATTTTCTTCTAAAAGTAAATGTATTATCAATTCTGGGTATAAAGACTTAAATTTGGCGACACTCAACTCAATTTCTTCAGAAATTTGCCCCCTTGATACAATAAATATTTCTAGGTCTAAACGCATCTTTTTGGCGAATTTAACGACATTATCTATGACGTCTTCACGAAATAACAATTGTCCAACCATAAATTGAAGCGTGGGAATGTCTTGGAACTCTTTTTGAACTAATAGAATTGGCTTTGGACAATTGCCAATAAGTCGTTCACAAGCACTTAACCTGTTAAAACGCCTTCTTTCTTCGTTTAATAAATTGTATTCACTAGATTTATGACCTAGTATGAGTAAGTCGTGTTTGACTATTTCTTTATTAACTTCATCAACCAAATTGCCCTCAGAAATTTTCATAAGACTCTTGACCCCAAAGCCAGAAGCTCTGCTTTCATAAGCCATGAAAAGGCTTTCGGCTATAGATTTAAGTTCTTTGGTAATATTTTCATGGGCGGCAAAATAAACACCACTGCCGATAAAACCAGTCTTAGAATAAGAGAGAAAATCCCAGATATGATTCGTCTCTATTACGTGCTGAACAGTTATTTGTGAGTCAGTACTTTTAGCAAACAGCCATGCCATCTTAGCAGCTAGCAAAGACTCGGCAGAACCGTCAATTAGTAAGAGTATCGAGTTCATAACGTTCACACATTCTCAAATATACACATTGACATTGTATCATAAAAGTGGTATAATTTCAATGCTTTAGACTCAGGAAGACACCAAGTTTAACATTAAATTTTGGTCTAGTTTTTTTTTCGATATCTATAGCCATAAATCCAATTAAAATAATTCTAAACCGTTGCTATTCTTAATATTTGTGGACTTTTTGAAATCAACCATCTACAATACTGGTATCGTATTCTTAAACTCGGTAGCTTTTACTAATGTCAAACAACAGATCCAGTATACTCTTACTCCTACAGGTTTTGATCGCGTTATCCATTAACGTATCTGTTTCAGCCGAAGAAAGCATATCGGCCAATAAAAATGACCTGGTCGTAATCAATAATTTCAGCCAAAAACTCTCTACTCCAACTAATAATAGTGATACTAAAACTGAAACTACTGAGCCCAGTCTCAAGCCCAAAATTGATTCGAGTAAAAGTTCTGATAGCCAAAAGTCGAAAGATAAAACTTTCAAAGCTAAGCCAATAGCCAACAAAAAGAGTAAACCCGAAGTAAAAGAACACAAGCTTCTAAATTATCTAAAAGCCAATGCTATAGAAACTTTCCAATGGGACCCCAGAGGTGTTGAAGACTACCGTCAAGGCCCTATCATGGGTCCGATTAAGCTTATGCAAGACAACTTTGCCATAGGTTATAGCCCCTATATACAGTGGACGAGAGCCGGGCGACCCAATGATACTGATTACAGTTATCAGCAGCAATTAGCTCTTTATTTAGCCGGTCCTATAACCAAGCACATTTCAACGTGGTTGCAGGCGATGCCAACTAGCGTACCTCAGACTGGCTGGATGGGGTATTGGGACGAAGCGCAGTTGACAGCTAATTACGGGTCGGTGGACAAATTCATCCAAATTCGTGGCGGTCAATGCTATAACTGGATGCAAAGCGGTTTTTCGGGGGCTGATAGAGCCATTACGGGTACGCAGCCGTTTGTGTATAACCCTGTCGGCGGGTTTAATCCAGGCGTTTTGGCTAAGTCGATAGACATTAACGGAACCGTTGGCGGGACCAAAGCACCTTTAAGCGGCAGGGTTACAGGTTGGTGGCAGCCGCCGACTTCGACTAGTTCGGATAGCAATATTATCTATGGGCGCAGTTACGGGATGAATTTCGTCCTTGAAAAAATGTTTGGCAAAGCTGGTATCAGCGGTTTTCAGAGCAATTTAACCGTTGGCAATACGCCAGCTTTTAACTGGAACCCTACCGGGTACGCCACGAATGGAGTGGCTACAAGTGTCGTCGGAGCCCAGCAGTCGCCATTTGTATGGTGGACAAGTTGGCTCAATAAATCGTTTTTAGACAAAGAAGGTTATGTAAGGTCTGATGCGTCGTTTGGTCTAAACGTCTACCACTTACACCGTAACCTTGATAATTCCGGCGTTCTTCCTGAAAGCCACTTTACTGGTTACGGGTACACTATGCAATTGCTGGCTATCCCGATAAAATCGTACTGGACAAGCATACTTCGCTACGACCAGTATAGAATGTCAACGCCAACGTTTAACGATACACAGTACGCTTTTACTCTAGCCCAGGCTTTGGACTTCCATCTGCCCAATAAATGTAGGCTTAGGGTAAGCGTCGACCTCCAGAGGGTGTTGCAGACTGGTTATCTTCCGTCTAATAGAATCTTTTTAAATTTCTGGCCGATCTGGTAAAATTTTTAAAAATCATGAACACTAACTTAAACTTTAAATATACTCTAATACGCAAAGAATTCGTCAAGGCGAGTTTATACATTGTTTTTCTGATGCTATTAATTCCCGTTTTAATTCTTGGCAATAAGCATAAATGCCCAGTTCTAAGACAGAAAGAATTAGCTTGTAGCATGTATGCGTTGGCCAAACCAGCCAACGCTAGAAAATACAATGTCGATTGCACTTATTGCCATACTACATGGCCACAGCTAAACCGCCAAGGTTATATGTTTAGGTTACTGGGCTACCGCATGCCTTGGGAAGTCTATAATGGAACTTATCGAGCCAAGGCCAAGGCTACTGGATCGGTTAAAAACCCGTTGACAGCAAGCAATAATTTACCGCAAAGCAT
>JAJYFO010000026.1 GCA_021785395.1 bacterium
CAAGACAATTTAAATTTGGTCAGTTTTTAAATTATAGTTTTACTGCTTGATCGAATTGCTATAATTCTTTTTAAGGTCTACCGTCACAACACAGGATAGACCTGGTACCACTTTATCTTCATAACCGCGTATACTGTCTGGTGTAAATCTTATTTTAACTGGCACACGCTGGACGATTTTGGTAAAATTACCGGTTGCATTATCAGGTGGCAAAAGGGCAAATTGCGAACCAGAATTGGGAGCAATACTATCGATATAACCATAAAACTTATGGTGTTTAAATGCATCTACAGTAATTTCAACGAGTTGATTGGGTCTCATTTTCTCCAACTGAATTTCTTTAAAATTAGCTACTATCCATGGCGGTGATTCAACGACTGCCATTAAAGCTTCACCCATCTGAACCCTTTGACCAGTTTCAACGGTTTTTCGACCGATGATTCCATCAGCTGGAGCCAATATGTCGGTATAACTTAAATTTAATTTAGCTTCAGCCAGATTAGCCAAGGCCTCTTCGTATTGAGCTTTATAAGCTTGGGATTGGCGTTTTATTACTTCAGTCTGCATATCGGTAGCTTTAGCTTTGGTTAATTGCCCGTGAAAAGCTACACTTTCGGCTCTGGCTTCTTCCAGGTTATGTCGTGACTGTTGATAGTGCATTTTAGCTTGGCTAATAGCCTGAATCTGCGTCTCCTCATCGGCTTTAGCTTCAAGGTAAGCGTCTTTAGCTTCGTCAAGCAACTGATCAGTTATAACGCCTCGCTTTTGCAACGGGATATAACGCTCATAATCAGCCAATGTCTTTTCAACTTTAGCCCTGGCCTTAACCAGTCTTGACTCGTTGGCCTTAATTTGGATTTCGTCTTGTGCCAACATCGTTAAAGCAGAATCTATGGCGAATTTCGACTTGTCGTAATTTCCTGTGGCAGCCGTGTTTTCCCCTATGGCCTGGGTTTGACTGACCGGCAAGTTTCGCATACTGGCTTTAAACTGCCAATAAGCACTCTCAACCTTGGACTGAGCTTGGCTGACTTTTACCTCATAATCTTTGGGGTCAAGCTTGACCAAAATATCGCCAGCCTTAACTTTTTGATTATCGTCGACCAAAACTTGCCAAACTGTTCCACTTAGCCTTGAACTGATTGGGTCGCTATGTGCCTGAACATAAGCGTCATCCGTGCTTTCGTGCGTCATAAAATAATCGTACAACCTAAATCCCCCAAAACCAAGTATGGGTAGCAATATTAAGGCTATGATAAGTGTAATATAACGTTTTTGCATCCTGGGTTTATTGGCTTTAATCAATTTGTCGATCTGGGCTTGGTTTACTTTAGCATCAAAATCAATTTTATTCGACGATTGCTCACTTTGTAGACTATTTGTATCATTGGTCATAAAAACACCTTCACTATTGAGGCCATATTATTAACTAACTTGTTAGTTAATAATATTCTACACCCAAAACCTTAAATAGAAAAGTTAGAATTTTGCCATAAAACATTAATTTTTTGTATTCATAATAAAACTTGACCCATTTTAGACCAATTGTTAAAAATCGACAATCAATAATATATTAAACTAACGTACTAGTTCAGCGTCAGGCTAATCGGTCCAATATTTTACGTATTATTACTTATTAAAATAGTAATCTTTTAAATTTTACCGACTAAAGATCGTAAATTCACGCATGACATGAACTGACAAATTAAATAAGATAACTACGTTGGCCAGAGATAACCCTAAAGTAGAAATATGCAAGAAACTAAATTTAAAATTTTATTAATTGTGCTCATCTATAATTGTCTTTGCTTAAATTCCTGCATAGAAGCTAAAGAAAGCAAGTCAACCCAAGACTGGATAAATGATAGCCTAAAGTCCGTCGACAATATCCCTAAATCCAAAGGCGCTAACAGCAATGCCGTTAAATTAATGCCTTTCGTACCAGGCCGGCTCTTACCGCATAAAGACGAGTTAAAACAGGTTTCACCGCAAATCGACAGTAATTTATTGCAAGGGGAAGTCAGTTTATCGACGCCACCGCCCACTAAGGCTAAAATCAATCAGTGGCGCGTAAAAAAACGCTATGACGCTACCAACAATATTGTAAACAACACAGCTAATAACGATACTGCCAAAACCCAGACCAATTACAGTCAGATCAAAACTATCGCTGGCAAAGCCTGTAACAAAATAATAACAAGTATCATAACCAATTCAGAAAATACTGACTTACCGATAACCCAAGCCAATAACGAAAATGATACAGCCAATCTAAACCTAAGCAATCAATTTAGGCTTAATTCACAAGGTTTAACCAATAATTTAGACGCTTTAAATTCACCCGAATCTACCAACAACGACTCCGAGTTTGCCGCTGGACCGCCGCCTTTTCCACTCAATTTAATCCCAGCACCCATGTTAAAACAGCTTATTTACAATAAGACCAGCGCTAAAACAGCCTACCGCAGCCCTCAAGCGTCTTATTTTGGCTCCTGGCACCAAGGGTCGCAAATTGCTGCCAACTATAACACTTCCAAGTTTTACGACAGCATCGCCAAGTCTAATTTGCCACCGTGCTCATTTCACAGCAATTTAACTACCATAGCCTATAACCGCTCCAACAGTATCAAATACAATTGGCCAATTTATCGCTCGATACCTTATAATAGAACGAGAGCTGTTTTAAATTACAACAATCTAGTCCCTGTTTATAGTAAACCGAGTAAAAACAATAACTACCATCCCTATGTAGCCTGCTACCCACCTTACGCCCATTATTCCAGGTTTGAATAGACGTTTAAAGTAATTGGTCTAAAGGCAAAAACCCTTTGAAAAATCGAAGTTTAAATCAATCTTGACCGTCGGCTTTGTCTTTATGGCTATTTTCTAGCAACTGTGGCTCTTTAACTGTTATAGCAATATCAGACGAAACCTGTTTTTTGAGTTCTAGCAATTCGTTCTCAATGTCGCTACGGCCTTCGTAATTTTTAAACTGCTTATCGAGGTCGTCGCTAGCAATTTCGGCCAAAGCCTGGGCTTTTAGTTCTTTTTCTAAAACCTTGTTTTCCATGTTCTCTATTACGTTCAAAGCTCCTGTGGCTGAGGTTTTGGACAAGATCTCGTTAGCTTTACTTGTAGCTTCAGCCGCCTTATCACGGGCTATTAGCAGTTGTTTTTTGGTGTAAGCTTTTTGCAATTCAGCCTCAAGTTCAGTAAGCTTTTGTCGCAGGTTACTGGTAGCTTGTTTTTGTGTCTGCAATTGCGTTTCTAATTGGGTTACCGCCTGCATATACTGTTGCTTGCGCTGTAAAGCTTGCCTGGCCAAATCGTCATTACCCTTAGACACAGCCATAGTAGCTCTGTTTTGCCATGTCTCGACATTATCTTTATTCTGCTGTAGCTGCAATTCTAGCTGTTTTTCGGATGCAATAGCTTGAGCTACAGCCTGCCTTACCTGTAAAACGTTGTCATTTAAGTCTTTATATGTTTGTTCAAGCATCATCTGGGGATTTTCCATACGCCCAAGTACACTGTTGAATAAGGCCTTAAAAAAGGTAGCAAGACGTTCGAACATTACAACTCCTTAAAATACTGGTCAATCTATAAAACTAACGACAGGTAATTAACATAATTCTATTTTAGTATATTTTTTGTAAATAATAATCATTTTCACGAAATTTTCCGTATTTGTTTAAATTTATGCAAGATAAAAAAATTAGCCCGTGTTATAATGAGGCAAAAATTTGTAAAACACCTTGACCGACGATAAAAACCCAAAACCCGACTCCAATAATCAAGTACTTCAATCTTTGGTACTTGCCAGTCAATTTGTAATTAGTATAGCTGTGCTTATAACCGCCGGCGCTTATTTAGGCGACTTTATTGACAAGCACTGGCATACGACCCCTATTTGCAGTTTGTGTTTAGCCATGCTGGGCTTTGGTATTGGCATATTTTTACAGATAAGGCAAATTAATAAGCAAAAATAGTTTTCATTAAAAATAATTTAAAAAATTTTAGCCAGTTTTATGTAAATACTTTGTTATTAACCCTAAATGCCACGGACTGTAATCTGCTAGTATTGTCTTTGTAAGATTTAGGTGAGATTTAACAGGTTCTGAATCTGTGTGTTTTTGTTAGTAGTTCAGTCGAGTCAGACTATATAAGTGAGTCTATAAAAGAATGCTTGGAAAAAACCTTTTACTTAGTCAATTTATAACCGACCCCAGTTTCAAGTCAAGTCCCTTGGCCAATTTGCACGTTGACACGATTGCCCTAACGGCCATATGCATGTCAAGCGTATTAATCATCGGTCGTCTAAGCTTGAGTCAGATGTCCGTCGAAGGGAGTAATGGGAAATTAGGGCAGCTAGGCGAAACACTTTACAACTTTATTGACGACCTGGTTCACGGACAGATTGGGCATGAGTATAAAAAATTCTTTGCTCTTATAGCCGGTATGTTTTTCTTTATTATGGCTGGTAACTTGATTGGTATTGGTCCTTGGAAAGCTTTTGAACATATGTCGTTCTGGCCCAAATTAACCGACGGAGAGACCTTTGACCTGGCTTCACCTACCACCGATTTCAACGTTACTTTAGGGCTAGCGACGATATCGTTTTTTACCTACATCTTATCAGGTTTCTACAAACACGGACCTAAATACTTTAAAACGCTCTTCGGTACAGCTATGGCGCCTATCGAAATCATGGATATGATCGTAAGGCCATCAACCCTAGCCATACGTTTAATGGTGGTCATAACCGCTGACGAATTGATGCGTGGAGCTTTTCTAATGGTCTGTCCAATGTTTTTACCATCTGGTATTATGGGATTTGAAGTTTTTATAGCCCTTATTCAAGCTTTTGTTTTTGCCCTTTTAAGCTCTATATACATAGGACTTACGGTGGCAGAACACCATTAGTTACAAATTTTAGTTGGTTAGTTAAATAAATTAAGGAGAGAAAAAAATATGGATGGACAATTAATTGCTCAAGCTGGTGCGGCTTTGGGAGCCATTGACAGCAATACAATTATAAGGGCAGCCTCATTAATTGGAGCTGGTTTTGCGGTATTAGGTGTATTTGGCCCTGGAATTGGTATTGGCATCGCCGGATCAAGAGCCCTAGAAGGCATGGCGCGTCAACCTGAAATGGCCGGCAAATTACTATCCAACGCCATCATTTTAGCCGCCTTGATGGAAGCCCTTGGTCTATTAGCTTTCGTCGTATCTATTTTGCTTTATTTAAACGGCACCAAATAAAACCAGGTTTAAAACAACTAAAATGTTCGACATAAATATTACCTACTTTGTATTCATTGGTTTATTTTTACTTTTTGTTTTGATGTTCAAAGCGTCGGTTTTAAATCCGATGTCGAAGATTTTGGCCGATAGGCAAAGTTTAATCCAGGAAAATCTCGATTTAAGCGAAAAGCTAAAACTAGAAACAGCTACGTTAAACCGAGACTTTGACGCCAAAATCCAAGAAGCTAAACATAAAGCCAAGGCTATTGTAACCGAAGCTTTGGAAAAGGCTAATAAAGAAAACGCCGAATTAATAGATAAAGCCACTAGACAAAGTCGGTCGACTATTGACAATACCAAGGCGATGCTTTTATCTGATAAAGATAAACTTATCGCAAGTTTAGTCCCTGAAGTAACGGACCTGGCCAAAAAAATACTAAAAGCTGTTTTGACTGAAGCCGACCTTAACTCGCTATCTTTTAATCAGGCCAAAATCTTGTCTGACCTAACAAATAAAGGAGGTTAAGTATTTACCATGCTATTAGCCGAGCTTAGCCTATATGAAAATTTAAAAAATGTTTTTGAAAATAACTTTATCAACTGGGTCGTCTTAATCATCGGTCTGTATTTTATTTGGAATAAATACATTGCTCCCATACTAACTGAAAACGCCGACAAAACAAAGCTTATTATCACCGACGCTAAAAGGGCTAACCAAGAAGCTTCTTTAAACTTAGACGAGCAAAAACAAAAATTTGCCAAGTTAGATGCTAGCGTTAACCAGATTATAAGCGAGGCTCAAGATTTAGCCAATGAATTAATAAAACAAAGCCAACTCGAAACGCAGACTAAAATAAGCCAGATTCAAGAGCATACAGCCAATTTAGTGCTTGATACTAAGAAAAATTTCATCAATGAAGTAAGACAAGCCGTTGTTGAATCAGCTTTTCAAACCGTTAGTGAAAATTTGCCTAATCTTTTAGGCGATGAATTGGTTAGAAAAAAACAAGTAGACTTGTTTATTCAAGACTTACAAAAATTAAAGCAGATAGAAGAATTTACCCCCAGTCTTGAAAGCCAGCTCAATTAATTAATGCTCAAAAGGAAATAGAAAATCGTGAAGCATCAGCATTTAGTAATCGCCAACCATTATGCCAAGGCCTTGATCGATGTTATTGGGGACGTTAAGTCCAGTACCAGCTATATAGATTCAATAAATCTTATGGAGAGTGAACTTAAAACATTGAGTTGCGTGGTCAAAGAAAATCCTGATTTAATTTCTTTTATCAAACATCCGTGCATCCAGACCAAAGACAAAATTAATTTCATGGATGGTATTTTTCAGAATAAAGTAAGCCCTTTATGCCTAAAACTTATTGAAATACTAACCGAAAAACACCTGGTCGACTTGATAGAATTAATTTATACCGAATTTAAAAACTTGGTAGAAGCACAGAAAAATATTATAAGCGCTAAATTGTCCATGGCTTACGAGCTTGACAGTAACAGCTTAGCCAATTTAAAAGCCAGGATTAGAGAAAATCTAGGCGAGCATATCGAAATTCAATTAAACGTCGATAAAAATTTAATCGGTGGCTTAGTATTACAGTTAGGCGACTTTGTCATTGACGGGTCGGTTAGACAAAAACTAAGTAATCTAAAGAAAAATCTCTTAAAAGTATAAGCAATTGTTAAAGGAGCGATAATTATGGCGGTTAAACCTGATGAAATCACATCTGTATTAAAGGCACAGTTAGACCAGTACAAAAGCCAATTGGAAGTAACCAATGTCGGTTACGTCTTACAAGTTGGTGACGGTATAGCCAGGGTTTTTGGCCTAGAGCGAGCCATGGCCGGTGAACTAGTCGAATTTGAAAACGATGAAAATTCTCCTAGTACGGAAAAAACTAAAGGCATGGTTTTAAACCTCGAGGAAAGCAATGTCGGTGTGGTAATTCTAGGTGAAAGTTTACATATTAAGGAAGGAACCAAAGTTTCAACTACCGGTAGAATTGCTTCGACCCCGGTTGGCGAAAACTTATTAGGCCGAGTCGTCAACCCTATTGGTGAGCCAATTGACGGTAAAGGCTCTATACAAGCAGCTGACAATTCTCCCATCGAAGTAAAGGCTCCTGGCATCGTTGACCGCAAGTCTGTATGTGAGCCATTAATGACCGGAATAGCCGCTATCGATGCCATGATTCCTATCGGCCGCGGTCAGCGTGAACTTATTATCGGCGACAGACAGACCGGTAAAACGGCCATAGCGATAGACACCATTATTAACCAAAAAAACCAGCCTAATCGACCGATTTGTATTTATGTCGCCATCGGTCAAAAAGAAAGCAATGTCGGGCGAATTCAAAAAATTCTCGAAGAAGCTGGCGCCATGGAATATACGGTAATAGTAAGTGCCAGCGCTACAGCCGCTCCAGCTATGCAGTTTTTAGCACCATACGCTGGCTGTACTATCGGGGAATATTTTATGAACCGCGGTCAGCACGCTTTGTGCATCTACGACGATTTATCCAAACACGCCCAAGCCTATCGTGCTATGAGTTTATTGTTAAGACGCCCACCAGGCCGTGAAGCATATCCTGGTGACGTGTTTTATTTACACAGTCGTTTACTCGAGCGAGCCGCCAAACTGTCTGATAAATTAGGCGCAGGATCGCTAACCGCTCTGCCAATAATTGAAACCCAAGCTGGTGACGTGTCGGCCTATATTCCGACGAATGTAATTTCTATTACAGATGGGCAGATATTTTTAGAAACGGATTTATTCTACGCTGGGATTCGCCCAGCTATTAACGCTGGAATTTCGGTAAGCCGTGTTGGTGGAGCCGCTCAAACCAAACTAATGAAATCTATTGCCGGTAAGCTTCGACTTGACCTGGCTCAATTTAGAGAATTAGAATCGTTTGCTCAGTTTGCTTCAGACTTGGATAAAGCCACCCAAGACCAAATACTGCGCGGACAAAAACTAATCGAAGTACTAAAACAGCCTCAATACCAGCCTTTGTCTTTAAGCCAACAAGCCTCATTAATACTAATGGCCAACAATGGTTTGCTCGATGACATCAACAGCCTCGATATCGCCAAGCTAAAATCAGAATGGTTTAAATACCTACAGGCTCAAGCCAACGAATTGCAAAAAGTTCTCGATACTGGTGAGAAATTGAGCAAAGACGACGAGGCCAAATTAATTGACCATTTCAAAAAGTTTAAAGACACATTTAAATAGGTGATGATATATGGCTAATTTAAAGCTTATCCGCACGCGTATCAAAAGCGTGCAGTCAACTCAGAAAATTACTAAAGCTATGCGCCTGGTGGCCGCAGCTAAGGTAAGAAGGGCCCAACAAAGGGTTTTAGCTGGTCGTCCCTATAATGAATCTTTAAAGCGCTTAATAAACGATTGCTGCGTAAATTTAGACGAAGCCACGCTTCAATCAATGCCAATAATGCTAAAACGTCCGATTAAAGTAGTCGGTTTATGGGTAATATCGTCAGATAGAGGTCTATGCGGGTCGTATAATTCGGCCGTTTTTCGCAAAACCATCGAAAGAATAGAATACTATAAACAGCAAAATATAGATGTAGTATTAGTCACGGTTGGCAGCAAAGCCAATACATTTTTCAAACATTCACCTTTAACTAAACTAAAGTCTTACATGCATTTACCAGCCATTCCTAGCGTAGAAGAAGCCAAAATGCTAGCCGAATTTGCCCTGAATAAATTCTTAGACGCAAGTGTCGACCATGTTGAAATTATAAGTACCAAGTTTATATCGATGTTAAACTCGAGCGTCAACGCGATTAACTACCTGCCCATCGAACTTCATTCGAGTTCTCCTGACAGTCATACCAGCCTTGCACCATTAAAATTGTTCGAGCCAAGTGTGGAAGAAGTGTTAAACGATAACATATTACCGTTATATCTTCAAAACATATTTTACCAGGTCTTGGTTGAAGCAAGTGCTAGTGAACTGGCAGCCAGAATGAACGCTATGACGAATGCGTCGAATAATGCCAGGGACCTTATAAGTTCACTTACGTTAATTTATAATAAAGCTAGACAAGCTAGTATCACTCAGGAAATACTAGAAATTGTCGGTGGCGCCGAAGCCCTCAAAAGTTAATTGAAACAAAATAATAATTAATGCAAGAACAGGATAAAGCCAAAGAAATCGCCTTTTTTTCACAATCGGGAAAAGCCGGCGAGTATAACGTCTTTACGCCGAAAACAAATTTAAAAATTGTCTCCAAATTACTAGAAATGGCTAATTTTAGTACAAGCGATAATTTACTCGACCTTGGCTGTGGTAGCGGAATATTTACTGATGCTTTTTATAATTTAGGCTATCACAATATCAAAGGCTTCGACTTGTGTCCAGAATTAATTGATAGAGCCAAGTTGCTCAACCCTAATATAGATTTTCGCGTCGCCGACATTGAAAAACTACCTATCGATGACAATTCAATCGACGGCATCGTTTATTCAGCTGTCCTTCATCATTTTCCTGACACCACGAAAGTTTTTAAAGAAGCCTATAGAATCTTAAAGCCAGGTGGCAAACTAGTTGCCTTTGACCCAAATCGAAATAATCCATTTATGTGGTTATACCGTGATAAAGATTCGCCATTATACAGCAACGTTGGCGTCACCGAAAACGAAAGGCCTATTTTAATTACTGAACTACAAAAAGCCTTAACCGAAGCCAATTTTGCCGCAAGTTTTGACTATTTATCAGGCCTTGAATACGTTTACGTAAAATCAAATATCGCCAAATACTTTTTACCAATTTACAATTTGATAGATAATTTGGTTTTTGATAATAATTTATTACACGCTAGAAAAGCCTTTATTATAACCTGTGCTGCAAAAAATTAAAATATAATTTTAGACCAATTCATTAGACCAGAGTATTACAAAGCTATTTATAGAATTATCTGAGCCAAGGCACCTTATAATACCGTCATGCTTTTTGGCAATTAGATTAGCAAAATATAATCCCAAACCTGACTTGGCCACATACTTCTCACCTGGTACACCAAGCCATGGACGATTTAACGAATTTTCCTTACCCTGAATACTGTCGCCTTTATTGTTGATTAAAATATTTAAAATATTATTAGGGAAATTTTTAACTTCTATAGTTATGGTTGAATTTCGATAACTATAATTAATGGTATTAAAAATTATATTATTGAATAATAAAGAAAATAATTCTTTATTGCATAATATATTTAACTTAGAGTCTGGCACATTGATTTGAACTTTTAAATTTTTAGCTTTAATTTTACTATCATGATTATTAATGATAGTTTTGATTATTTTTTTAAGACTAATAAATTCTTTAGGCAAATTCTGCTGGTTTTCCTGCAAACGATAAATTGTAAGTAGATTATTAATTGATTCTTTTACGTCAATAAGACTTGTTTTTATTATTTCTAGATAATTTAACTCTTCGCTAGAAATTTGATCTTTAATCTTAGGTATGATAAGCTCTAGGCAATTAGCTGAACTAGCTATCGGACTATTTAAGTCGTGTTGTAATATAGCTATAAAATCTTTGACAATAGCCATTTTAGCGGTATTTTCAAGTTGGTCATGTTTTTCCAAAACCTGCAAGATAAGGTTTAACATATCGCGAGACTTAAAATCGGTTTTATTTAAATATTCACTAGCTCCGCAACTTAAAGCTTTCAAGCTCAGGTTTAAATCATTTTTGGCCGTTAATACGATTATAGGTATTTCGGGAGCAAGGTTTTGAATTGTTTTTAATGTCTTTAGACCTTTACTATCAGATAAATTTAAATCTAATAAGACCAAGTCATAAATTTGCGAATTAAGCAATTGAATACCGTTGCTTAAATTAGTTGACCAATTAAAATAACGGCAGTAATGACTTAGTATCCTAGCCAGTAACTCTCCACTGGCTATATCATCCTCAATTAATAATATTCTCAAATCATTGTAGTAGTTTTTTACAGATGAAAAAGGGACTATATTTAAATTGTCATTTTTATTTAGTTTTTCTACATGAATTTGTTTCAATTTTTGTAACTGACTGTTAATTTTCAACTTAATAATATTCTTGTTACGGCTACTTGAAATCAATAATTCAAATAAATTGTCCAATTTTGTAAAACATTCTACCAAATCATTGAAGCCAAATAGACCAGAACTACCAATTAACCTGTGCGTTATATCTTTAGCCAAGAGACTTATTTCGTTGACATGAATATTTTTAGTTATTGACACAAAATAATCTTCTAATTCTTTTATATCAACTTTTAGGTCTTCTAAAAACTGACTACTTAATTCAGCTATATCAGCATTTATTGTTGCATCAATGATTTCATTTTCGATTTTTTTATTCATTTTATATACCTCAATAGTTTAGATATTATCCTTGGAAAGAATTTTATTGGATAATTCCAATAAATCATTTTCTTTATGCTGCGACTTGGTTAAAAAATATGTGGTCGTATTGGTAAGTTTTTCTTTGTCAACTTGACTTAAGTCATGACCAGAATAGATAATTATAGGATTTAAATCCAAATTACCAGACTTTAAATTATCTAACAATTCAATACCATTCATTTCAGGCATAAATATGTCTAAAATTATTAAATCGGGTTGACACGATTTAATAATTTCTAAAGCCTGGGATCCATTATGCGCAATTTTACAATTAAAGCCCGCAAGCTTAAAGCGTTTTTCAATTACTTTGGTTAACTTAGGGTCGTCGTCAACGATTAACAATTGGGGGGCATTTTTCTTTAGAATTATTTCGTTTATTGATTTTATAAAAGTCTCATAATTAAAGGGTTTTTCAAGCCAAATATCAATAAAATTAAAATTGTTATTTAAATTTTTTTTCTCACCTGAAATTATCATAATCTTACTTTTTAAATTGTTTTTTTCAATTAAACTTAATCCACAGCCGTCAGGCAAATTAATGTCTAAAACAATCAAGTTAGGTGTGATATCTTTTAAAATATTTTTCGTCTGAGCCAGGGTCGAAGCTGTATAGACACTATAGCCTGAGCTTTCAAGAATTAATTTTAAATTATTTAACAAATTGAAGTCATCTTCTATAATCAAAATTGAATTTGTAGGTGTTTTACAAGACTTGCCTAAATTATCCGGATTGGACTCTTTATTTAGGTCAAAATAAAATGTAGTTAATTGTTTAGGTACCGATTTGACAAGTAAATTTCCTTCGTGTTGCTGGATTAATGCCTTACAGATAGCTAAACCAAGACCGGAGCCTTGCATAATTTTTTCGTCAGAACTGTCTATCTGATAAAATGGGTCAAATATTTTATTTAATTTATCTTCATCAATACCAATTCCTTGGTTTATTACCTCAAAGTAAACTTTATTTTCAATAGAATAAACATTTAAAGTAATTGATGTATTCTCGTAGGAAAATTTAATAGCATTTGTAAGCAAATTGGTCAATACCTGAATTATTCTTAATTTATCGGCGATAACGAAGTCGCTACAGTGTATAGTTTTAATAAATTGCAGATTTTTTTCCGGCGATATATTTTTGGTATTATTAATCGCCGAATCAACTAATTCTTCAATAGCTACCGGTTCAAGTTTAAGGTCGAGTTTACCAGCTTCTATCTTTCGCAAATCTAAAATATCGTTTACAATTAAAATCAAATTATCGCAGCTTGACGAAGCAGCCTGAATCAATTCATGAGATGAAGCATCATCTAAATCAAGTAAACCTCCTTCTAGTAAGCCCAAAACACCTTTAATAGAAGTAAGTGGGCTGCGTAATTCGTGTGATATAGTGGAGCAGAAATTAGATATATGCAATTTAGCTTCTTTAATGGTTGTAGTGTCGTAACCTTCTACAAGCATATAATTTATTTGTTTGTTTAGACCGGTTATTGGTTTTATAGAGAAGTCGATAAAATAGAGTTTATTGTCAATAATTGTTTCTACTTCAAATTTGGTAGTTATGTTTATAGAACTCTGGTGGAACAGCTCTTTTATATTACTTTTTTCGCTATCGCTAAAAATTGGCAAATCCCAAAATTTAACACCAAGACTGGTAACTTTATTTAATTTAAAATATTTATTAGCAGAATTATTATAATTTATAATAACGCCTTGGGTGTCGAGCAAAAAAATTATCTGGTTGCTTTGATTAATCAACTCATGCGCCAGTCTTACAGATCCTTTAAGTTCATACGTCGCGTCAATTATTTTCTTTTGCGTAATTTCATTATTACATTCAAGTATAGCCTGGGAATTACTTAATTCATAATCAACTTTGGTGCGGTGTAAAATGGCTATAACTAAAAATACGTCTTCAAATAAGACCCAGGCAACATGCTCTATCCAACGAAATGGTGAAATTATATTAACACCATAAACCGAATAGGGAAAATATATCCCCCTTAACAAATGGTCAAGTCCAACCGTTATAGTAGCTGTAACCAATATTTTAGGGTCACGATAAAATGATAAAAAAGCGAGCGAACCAAAAATATGAAAGTGGGTTTCAATTCTACCGCCAGAAATATGGATGATTATCGCTGAATAAAGCATTTGAGCAATAGCAATTACATGCCTGGTCAAACTTAAAAATGGGTGTTTTAAAATTAAGTATACCGGTAGGGAAAAAATTATAAAACCAAAAAAAACAGCAAATAGTACATTATTATGAATCCAGTATTTGTTTCCTTCCCAGGCTAACGGCGAGATTAACAAACTAGCTATTATGCCCATAAAATACTCAAAGATAAACAGGCCTAAGAATAATTTATTGGTAAAGTTATCACGGTTATGGTTAAGCCGGCCTAAATTAGCTAGAGTCTTTTCTTTAAGCGTAGAATCTATTGCTTCAAGCATTATTAATCCTTAGAGTCCAACAAACTACAGCCAAATACCTGTGCTTGAGACATTTTTTGACATTTTAAAGATTGAACAAGCTTATTCTTGGCTAAATTATCGCCTTCTTCGCCGCGTCCAGCCGTTATACCACCTTGAAAAATTAACCCCCCATCTTTGTTATAAGCCAAAATCGTACCAGACGTATATACTTTAAAAGCTTTGGTCATTACGTTATTTTTATCAATTATAATTTTAGCCGCTTTAATCTGACTAACCTGTTTAAACAACTCTTGCCTAGATAAATCATAAGATTTATCTAAATCAATGAATACAACACTCAAATCAACGTCTGTGCGAGCTAAAACTCGTTTAAGTTCATTAACCGTAGCGAATGAACAGGGACAATGCGGATGCAAAAATAAAACCAAATTATTTTTTCGAGTGTTTAATTTCACCCAGTTATTAGCCGGAAACACTGACGGAGCTTGCGATTCAACGCTTTCTTTAAACATATAATTGGACATATAATAAATGCTTGCCAAAATTAAATTAAGCCACACAAAAACATAAATATAAATCCGTTTATGCATTATATTTTTACCGCATTTAAATTTAATATATCCAGTACCTGGTTATTTAATTTTAAAGGGTCAAAGGGTTTGGTAATGACCCCTTTAACACCAAGCGTCAGGTAATTAGAAATTTCGTGTTTTTGAACTTTAGCAGTCATGAATATAACCGGTATATTTGAACATATATCATCAGCTTTTAGCGCCTGAAATAGTTCAAGACCCGACATATTAGGCATCATTATGTCTAATAAAACGCAATCGGGTTTATGTTCTATACACAAGTTAAGACCGGTCTGACTGCTATTGGCGACAATTACCTGCCATTTACCGATTCTTGACAAAGCGATGCTGGCTATTTTAGCTATGTTTTTATCGTCGTCGATAATTATTACTGTTTTGTCCAAGTTTCGACCCTTGATTAAACCCACTTAATACTATCTTTTCATAAGTATCCAAAAACGCCAATCACTCTAAAGAGTGATTGGCGTTTACAATTGACGACTCAAAAGCCCAAACAGCTTATCAACTTTGACTTTTCAAAAAAGGAATCATGAATTCGACTGTAAATGGTTGACGAAGTTTTGTGAATTCATATTACTTTGCCGTTTAGCTTGACTTAATACTTTTTGCCCGTTTTTTATCACAGCGTTAGATTCGGTAATTTTTTGCTGAATAATACCCAAATCGTTTTCTAAACGAGTCAAGACAGAATCAGCGTAATGATCGCCGCCTTGCCTTGTATTCATGGCGTCTTCTTCGGCTTCTGTACGAATTTTTTCAGCTTCAGTTAGAGCATCTCTGCGCATCTGTTCAACTTCAGCAATAACCTGTTTACGAATGCGTTCGACTTCCGCCTGGACAGCTTTTAACAGTTCAGACTCGTGCAACATATTTTCAGCCTGGCGTTTGGCTGTTTGTATTAAATGTTCACCGCGAGCTTTGGCTTCGGCCAATATGCTATCGCGTTGGTGTAATACTTCGCTAGCTTCTTTTAGCTCTTCGGGTAGGCGAGCGCGGGCTTTGTCTAATACGTCAAGAAACTCATCGGCGTTGATTAACTTATACTTATAAACACCAACGGCATCATCGATTAAATGCTCAAGTAAATCAAGGTGCTTATATATTGTGGTCTGCTTATATGTCAAACCATTGCTTTGTTGTTGGTTTGCGGCTGCATTAGTGTTTGTTTGAGTTGTGCTGTTCATTGTTTTTGCCCCTAATTACTAATTGAGTTTGTTGAAATGATTTAGAAGAAAATTACCAACTGGTTTTGGTACAAATTTTGATATATTGCCACCCAGACGAGCGATTTCTTTAACCTGGGTCGAACTTATAAAAGAATACTGAGCCTGCGACATAAAAAATACCGTCTCCAACTCACCATACAATTCTTTATTGGTCTGCGCCATACCCAATTCAGCTTCAAAATCGGAAATAGCTCTCAAACCACGGATCAAAACCTTAATGGAATTACTCTTGGCGTAGTCAACGGTAAGGCCATTAAATGTATCGACTTGCACGTTAGGTATATCGCTTACAACCAATTTTATTAATTCCTCACGTTGGGCTACAGATAACAGGGATGTTTTACTTGGATTAGCCACTACGGCCATTATTACAAAATCGAATACGCTACTGGCTCTTTTTATTATATCTAAATGACCTAAGGTCATTGGGTCAAATGACCCTGGATATATTGCTTTGAGCACCCGCCACCTCTATTAATATTTTTTTCCTTGATAAAATTTGTTAACCACCAGATTATAATAACACGATGTTGCTTGAAAACCTATACTAATTTTAGGTTAATTTCTCGTAATTTTACGAAAAATTAGCCCGTTTCAAATTATATTTATTTTAAGTTGCCCGCGATTCAAGTAAATCAAGGTCGCCAGATGGATCCATATTATAGTCTTGGGGTGAATTATTCGAACTGGCCACTTTAAGCCAGAAACTAAAGGTAGAACCTTCACCCATGGCTGATTTTACACTTATGCGGCCAGAGTGTTTATCGATAATTCTTTTAACAATTGTTAAGCCCAAACCGGTACCTTTAACTGTATGAACTTTTTTCTCAACCCTGTAGAAGCGGTCGAATATATGCTCTAGACATTCTTCGGGTATACCGATACCACTATCAATGACGCTAACTCTGACTTCACTGGTATCGGATTCATACTTAACTTCAACATTTATATTACCGCCGCTAGGCGTGTATTTGATAGCATTAGTGAGCAGATTAATTATAACTCTTTCAATCGATTCCTGATTCATATTAACTAGTGGCAGTTCTTGAATAGGCGCTAAACTCATCGTAATTGACCTATCCTGAGCCATTATATTTACCGCTCGTATAGCTCTATCGATAGCCAATTTTAAATCTAGTGGTTGAACTTCAAATTCACGACCACCTTCTTCGATTTTACTCAATTCTAAAACATCGTTTACCAAAAACATAAGCCGGCTCGCTTCATCATCGATAGTTTGCAAAAACTCACGGTATACCTCGCTGTCCAATTTTTCACCATGATTACATAAAGTATCGACGTAGCTCTTAATTGATGTTATTGGCGTTCTTAACTCATGACTTACATTGCTTATAAACTCATTTTTCATACGCTCTAATTCGGCTTGCTGCGTTATATCGTGCAAAATCATTACAGCCCCTAAAAATTCTTTGCCCAGTATTATAGGGGCACTGTTTAAATGAACCGTTTTATCGTTGATTACCAAGCTTTGGCTGATAGGCTCTAGAGCAGGATTAACACTATCGGTAAAACTTTGAATGTCCTGGCAAATAGCCGGAGAATTCTCTTCGTTCTGGCAAAAAACAAGTGGCTTGCCTAGCATTTCGATAGCGTCTTTTTTAAACAAATCACTAGCCGCTGCGTTAATTATCTGAACTTTATTATCACGGTCTAAAACGACTACTCCATCAGCTATAGACATTAAAACCAGTTCTAACTTATTGCGCTCCGATATAAATTTATTGCGTTCAGACATTAGAGTATCGACATTCTGTTTGTCGTATTCTTGCAAACGGCTCGACATATAGTTAAAAGCGTTCACAACGCTATCTATTTCTTCACCGGCGTACTGGTACTTAATCTGGTAGCCAAAACGCCCCAAGGCAATTTCTGACGCACCTTTAGCCAAATTTCTAAGCGGCCTATTGATAAACGAATAATTCGCCCACAAAGCCAGCATGCCCAGTAAACCGACTAAACCTAGTACCGACAGCAAGAAATAATTGGTTTCTTTAGGTGTGCCTAAAATGGAAAAAGCGTTATTGTCGAGTCCAACCCAGCATATTCCCAGGTCTTCTTTATTGCGTTTCATGGGCACAGCAATGTTGGTTACACTGCGGAATCCTTTAGGGCTTGGGTAAACACCAGGCACGCTGTAGTTTTGAGGGTCTTCGTTGTATATTTTGAATAGTTTACCGCCCGATTTATCATCGTTTGCCAAAGACAAAGAATCTAACAATACATTGCCATGCTTGTCGCAATAGACTACATAAGCTATGGCCGGAGTCTGACCCAGTTCGAACAATATATAATATTTAAGACCCTCCAGACTACCCTTATTGCACAACGCTTCGGCTCCACCTCGAGCCAGTGCATTAGCCAAAGCCATAGCTATTTGCTTTTGCGACCGGTCAATTAAGGTTTGAGCCCTGATAACCCAGACAAAGGCTGTAAGAGTAACCAAAACAACGATTGAAACGAGTCCGACCAACAATAATAACTTTTGGGCTGAAAGTACATTCTTACGGTTTTCAAGTTTTTTTATTAATTGGCCGAGCATAGTTTAAGTTTTAGCTAAAATGATCTAAGGTCTGAATTTACATCCATTTTAACATCTATTATTAAGGTAATGTAATTGTTACCCTTAAAGCCATGGTCGGGACGAGAGGAATTGAACCTCCGGCCTCACCCACCCCAAAGGTGCGCGCTACCCCTGCGCCACGTCCCGAGTAAACTTTAAGTATTATTATAACTAAAACTACTAAAAATGGGTTAATATTTAATTATTGTTTTAAATCATTTTGTCCTTAAAAAAAATTAACCTTGTCTTTGAACCAATTATTTTCATTTAAACTCGACGAATTTCAATTACAGGCAATTGATTTTATAAACCAGGGCTTCAATCTGGTCGTTTGTGCTCCTACTGGCTCTGGCAAAACCGTGGTAGCCGAGCACGCCATAGATTTAGCCTTAAAACGAAATTTGCGCTGTTTTTATACAACCCCTTTAAAAGCTCTATCCAACCAGAAATACGCTGACTTTAAAGAAAAGTTTGGCCACGATAAAGTGGGTTTATTGACGGGCGATATATCCATAGACAGCCAGGCACCAATTTTAGTCATGACGACCGAAGTTTATCGCAACATGCTCTATTCTACCCTTAACGACAGTAGTTTAGGCGGTTTAGGCAGCGTCAATTTTGTAATTTTAGACGAATGCCATTATATGAACGACGCTCAAAGGGGTACGGTATGGGAAGAGTCGATTATTTATTCACCCAAACACATAAAGTTAATAGCCCTGTCGGCTACCATTGCCAATAGCGAAGATTTAAACAACTGGTTAAGCGCTGTCCACGGCCCAAGCAAGCTGATACTATCGTACCATCGCAGTGTTCCATTATATTTTCATTATTTCTGGCACAAGAAAATTTATCCGCTTATCGACGCAAACGGTAAGGTAAACCCTAGCATAAAGAATTATAAGGTGAGTAAATCACCAAATTTTGACCTGTTTAAAGTCAGCCCTAAAGATATTGTCAAAACCTTAAACATGCAAAACATGCTACCTTGCATATATTTTGTCTTTTCAAGGCGTGGCTGCGAACAGTTAATGGAAGAAGCCAGCACGCTTGACCTTATAACTAACGAAGAAAAAGCCGTTTTAATTAAAGAAACCAATGAATATTTCGAATTATACCCTAGTTTGAGCACTCACAGCCATATTCCTTATCTATTAAATGGATTTGCGACGCACCATGCCGGAATGTCGCCGCAATGGAAAAGTTTAATCGAAAAACTATTTAAAAAAGGCTTGATAAAAGTTGTTTTCGCCACCGAGACGCTAGCCTTAGGCGTAAATATGCCAGCCAGAAGTGTCGTAATTTCAGGTGTCAGTAAAATTTCTGACGGCGGCAGGCGCAATTTAAGAACATCAGAATTGATTCAGATGGCTGGTCGAGCTGGCCGCCGTGGTATCGACAAAACTGGACACGTAATTATAATTCAAAGCCCTAAAGTCTCTCTAACTGAAATAGCTAATATAGCTAAAGCTGATGTAGAACCTTTAAAAAGTAAATTTACGCCCAGTTATTCTATGGTATTAAATCTTTTAAACCAATATGATATCAGTCATGCCAAAGACCTTATCTGCAAAAGTTTTGGTCAGTACGTTCTAAACCAAGATATAATACCATTTGAAACGAATATAGCCGAAATTAAAGCCGAAATCGATTTCTTGGTTAAGCCAATATGTCCAACGGAATTAGGCGATTTATCGAGTTATCGGTCTAAAACTAATTACCTAAAAACCTTAAAGTTAAAACTTAAGCAAAATCATAAGAATATTCCGGTAGAAGAAATAAATAAATCGATTCAAGAACTAAGTAACGAAACAACGTCCATGCCTTGTCATAACTGCAAGGTTCAAAACAAATGTAGTAACCAAAAAGAGCGCGTTAAAAAGCTCGAGAAAAAAATTAAGAACCTAGACAGCCAGAAAAATTTTGAAGCCAATCGTAATTCTAAAACTTTGGAATGGATAGCCACTATTTTAAGACTTAAAGGTTATATCACAAAAGACAAGCCAAGTAGCCTTGGACAAATGTTTTTAAATTTACGCGGGTCAAATGAATTATTTTTGGCTGAAGTAGCATTAAGCAATATTCTTGAAGATTTAAGCATTCCTGAATTGGCCGGCATATTTACAGCATTAGTAACCGAAGAATCGCACGGTAAACATTACAAATATATTTTAAGCCCAAGCCAAGACATCGTATTAGCCAAGTTAGATAAATTAGCCAGAACCATTGCAAGATTACAAAATCAGTTTAATATTGATATACCTATCGAAATGAATCCCAAATTTACATCAATGGCCTATAATTTTGCATCTGGGA
>JAJYFO010000027.1 GCA_021785395.1 bacterium
GTCTATCGTACCTAAACCTGTAGCAGTTCCAACTGACACATTGCTAGCTACATTTATGTTAGCTACAGTTGCCGTTAAACTTAACGTCCCAGCTGCTCCAACGCTAATATTAGCTACATTACTTCCCATAGCTACCGCTCCACCAAGGTTAACTGTAGAAGTGGCCGAATCATTAATGTAGGCACTACCGGTAGTAGAAGAATTGTTTAACGTCGAAACAATTACATTAGTTGTATCAACGTTAATTCCCTGGCTAGAGCTGCCAATATCGCTACCACTGGTATAAAGGTTAATGGTTCCAGCTGTTAAAGTGTTACCAGAACCACTAATAATTCCAGCACTACCACCAGTTCCGGATGTTGTATCGCTCGTTAATTCTATCGTACCTGAGCCATTAGCTGTACCAGCTGATATGTTTTCAGCCACATAAATCCTACCTGAAATTGTATTAGTCATTTGCAGGCTAAATTCACCGGCTAACCCTACAATTACACTGGATGAGCTACCAACGGTTACGGTACCATTATAAGTATCGATCAGGTAAGCCGAACTACTATTAGCTGCTCCTCCAGTATTTACGTTTACACTGCTAGTATCTAATGATAAGACATTTGAAGTACTCCCGCCAATATTACCAGCGTTTGTACTAAGATTTACTGTACCAGCTTGCAAAAAATCACTGGCGGCTGCTGTGGTAATTGTACTAGAGCTCCCGCCAGTAGTTGTTAAGCTTATAACACCGCTACCAGTGTCATTACCAGTTGTGACAAGGCCGTTTATAACTATAGAACCAATGCTACTTAGAGAAAAATTGTTTGCACCTATATTTGACGTATTTAGATTCATGCTGGCTGGATTTACGTTAACAGCAGACCCACTACTGCCGTTTGCACTTAAATTAGTGGTATTGATTATAATACCTACAGTAGCATTATTGGTACTAAACGTTACTGATCCAGCCTCTAATTCATACGAGTTAGTCGTTTTGATGCTGCTACTACTTCCACCAGTCGTGGATATGTCGATGTTGGTAGTGCCAGTATTTACCCCAGTTGTCACATTACCAGATAGCAGTACTGAACCTACGCTAGTAAGCGTTATGTCACTACTAATAGTACCAGCGCTTCCACTAACTCCGTTACTGCTAGCATTCCCTATACTTCCACTACTGCCATTAGTTCCCGCCCCACCGCTACTGCCAGATGTTCCATTCGGGCCATATATGGTGCCAGAGGGGTAAAGATATTCTACTCCACCAGCCCCACCAGCTCCACCAGTCCCACCAACTCCACCAGCTCCAGCAGCTCCACCAAGACCAGCAGCTCCACCAGCTCCACCACTGCCACCAACGTTAGCTAAAGACTCAACGTTGCCTGTTGATGTGCTAGCTCCTGACATTAAAGTTATGTCACTACCAATTCCACTAATTCCACCAACTCCACCGCTTCCACCAATTCCACCAGTTCCACCAACTCCACCAATTCCACCATTTCCACCAACTCCACCATTTCCACCAGCTCCACCGGATGTACCAGGCGCAAATTGAGAACCACTCAAACCGGCTCCACCAGCTCCACCATTTCCACCAACTCCACCAACTCCACCAGCTCCAGCAGCTCCAGCAGCTCCAGCAGCTCCACCTAATCCACCAGCTCCACCAACTCCGCCCAACGATTCAACATTATTGACAGATAGGCTACCAGATGAAGTTAACGATATTACTCCACCAATTCCACCATTTCCACCGATTCCACCGATTCCACCATATCCACCAGTTCCACCAGTTCCACCAATTCCACCAGTTCCACCAATTCCACCATATCCACCAGTTCCACCACCATCACCAGAACCGCCATCGTTTCCACCATTTCCACCAGGTCCACCATTGCCACCAAGTCCACCAACTCCACCAGGTCCACCATTGCCACCAACTCCACCAACTCCACCATTGCCACCCGCTCCACCAGAAGACAAGATATCACCAGCGGTTATACTGCCCATTGAAGAAAGGGTTATAGTGCCACCATTGCCACCATTGCCACCGCCAGCTCCAGTTCCACCTGTTCCACCAAATCCACCAAGTCCACCAATCCCACCAGTTCCACCGTTTCCACCAAGTCCACCATTACCAGGAGCAATGGAAGAACCTAAACCACCACTACCATTACTTCCATTGCTACCACTACTACCGGTCTGACCGACTGAGCCTTGAGATCCATTCCCACCGAAAAATCCAGCACTACCCGTGCCACCAGCACCACCAATGCCACCGGTAGCTGTTATTGCGCCAGAAATTGTAATATTGCTACCAGCAGATATAACTATATTCCCTGCAGATAAGCCGTTTCCACCAGTTATACCTGGGTTTGAAGAATTATCGGTTCCATTATTACCATTTGTATTAATACCAACTACGCTAACGCCAGCATTTGCTATAGTAACTCCATTATTTGTTATACTTCCAGTTGAAATACTACCTGTTGAGTCAAATGTTACACTACCAGAACTAGGAACCTGCGTGTATAAGCCAACGCTACCTCCACTTGTTGTAATACTTCCTAAAATTATTGTATTGGTAGCAGTTGTAGGACTTGCCCCAGCCATTACAAGTACGTTACCACCACTATACCCGGCTAATGCCGAAGCTGTGTTAATGTTATATACAGTGCTTCCATTACTCGTTAACACCTCGCCTCCGGTTGAATTATTAGATAAAGCAACTAGTGTTACACTACCACCTGCGCCGGTCGAACTAGAAGTATCAATTACGTTAGAGTTAGTAGGTAAATTGTTGTTAGATACCAAATCAATATTTCCACCACTGTATGAGCCCGTACCACCAAAATTTACCGTTACTGATTCAGAACTAGTTATTGGTGTGCCAATAGATGAACCAACAAATGAAGAGTTAATGGTTCCAGGCGTAGCGCTGACATTACTGCCCAGGCCAGCTATCATCACTAAATTACCGCTATTGCCACTAGTTCCTGCCGTGCTAATCGATACTGGGGCAAAACCCAATACATTTATGCTGCCACTAGCTATTATGGCTAAATTGGCACCATTACTTGTTAAGGTTCCTTGTAAAGTTATATACCCAGCCGTATTAACGTAGGTCGGGTCGCCATTGACAATGTCGTTACCTAGCAGCATATCTTTAGAAGCCGTTGCTAAATGTGCGTCATTAGCGTTTATATTAATTTGACCGGTAACATTGCCAGTGATACCTTGAACGTATCCATTATATGCGTTTAAATTTAATTCTTGGCTCAAGTAATTACCAAAAGCTAAATTCATACCATTTGACAAAGATGTTGCACCCACGTCGATATTTATATCCCCATTATTGGCTTCGATAACGCTATTTTGCGTTCCGGTAAAGCCAAGCGAGTTAGCGCTTGTTATAGCAATATTACCAAAACCAGCTTCGATTGTAGCTGAATTATAAATGCTAGTTGCATTTAAATCTACGCCATTGGCGCCATAAATTCCGCTTTCGTTAATAATGTCATGTGCTGTAATGCTCAAGACGCCATTAGCGCTTATTTGCGCTCCACTCTCATTTAAAACATTACTGGCGGTTAAATTGCCAGAGCCAGAAAATACTATATCGCCGTAATTAGCCAGGTTTCCTGTTAAAATTAAAGACTTAGATGTATCAACCAGGGTAACCCCGTTAGCAACTTCTAAATTATTGACCGAATTACCAAGGATAGAAGCGTTAACATTTCCGCCTATAGCTTGACCTTGTGAACCTAAAACAAGGCTCTGACTGCCTGTTGACAAAACTTGGCTAACAGCTAAAGCTTCGGATGGGGTCAAAACCTGATTGCTTAAAACTTCTACGTTGTGACCGCCAATATTTATAGCAATATCGTGACCTAGAGGTCCCACGTTAACGCTTTGTACGACGCTACTCAAGTCAAGGCTTGAATTGACGACGCTATGCAGTATCGCATTTATTTCAACATTAGGATTAACAATACTTGGGTTGATGGCTGCAACGCTGTGCTCGGCAGCACTCAAGTAATTTGGAGTGTCAGCATGAGTTTTAGAGTGAGAAATAACCGAACCAACGGTATTGGTATTTGAAACTTCACTAGCAAGGACGCAGCCAGTTTGGCTGAAAGGGAACATGAAAGCTATAAGTGCGACTATAAGCTTTTGAGCGATAGATTTGCTCTTATTGTGAGCCATAATTTTCATTTTAGCCAGCTTTGACGGTGCTTTGGCGAAAAAAGGTTGTGTCACATCTTCGATAATCGTATTGATCATTCTATTTATGCTTAGCACCTTTAGTTGCGCCCTTGATTTGCTGTTATTTTGCATATTATTGCTCCTAAAAAAATGCATATTGAATCGCTCAAACTGGTTACAGTGACACCCCAAATTTAATTCATAAGATTTTAACCCATCTATGCCAATTAGTTATTAATTTAAATTAATTAAACCATTTATCTACATTTCAGACTGTAGACAACCTCATACAGTAAGTATTAAGTGTATTATCAGTGGGTCTAGCCTTGATTATTTCTTGATGAATTATTTTAGTCGTGTTTAAATTCAGATTATAGGCATCGTATACGGGCATTGCGTTTTTCCTTAGATTTAAGTCAAAAATTTAACAAATTATATTTTTATTTTCTAGATGTAGTTCGTGGAACGGATACGTTTAATTGGGCTTGGTTGAATTTTTACAGTGGCTAATTTGGGTTAGAACTTATTAGATTTACGTAAAAACTATATATTCATTAGACAATATAATTCAAGTTCCTAAAGTTGATTCGCCAATTACTGTTAAATTTGGAAAGAAACTGCGTAATAAATTTTATTTATACTTGCTCCAAAAACTGGATTTAAGTTTATGTTTAGCTTGAATATTAGCTTTATATTTACTGTGTGGTATTATAGACTGCCAGTCAGTAATTTTAGTTTCAAGCTTGTCTAATTTTTTCAAGTAATTAACTCCATACTGATAAGATTTAGTATAGGCTCTCTCTAGAATTGAATCTAATAGGGCTCTATATATAACAATTGTAGCCAGAAAATAATTATCAGCTTCTAATTTTTTTGCATAGTTTAACAGGGTTGAATAATACCCACCATTAACATCATCTGGAAATTTCAATATAAGTTCTGCTAATTCATGAAAGCAATTCAGGTCGTACAAAAATCTCATATCAACTTCAGCTAGTTTTGTTTTCTTGAAAATATCGGTGATTCTGGTTTTAACAATTTCTTCTTGTTTATCATTACCAATAACCTCTAATAAGTTAGCTAAATCGCTGGCTTCACCACTTTTTGTATACTTCTTCCAGAGCAGGTCTTCAAGATTTTTGTGCATGTTTAATTGCAAATATACTTTTGCAAGCAGCTTATCACGTTCATGAAGCGTATAACCATCATTAAGTATCGGGTTTTCTAAATAATTTAAAGACATTAAATAATTTCCTAAATTAAAATGAATTTGAGCCAATTCCATAATAGCTGCTGGGTGCAATTCGTTTTTATCGCTAGATAATTTTGACACTTCTTCAAAAAGATTCGGGTTATTAGTTGCTTTGGCAATTGTTTTCAATAATAAGTGTGTGTATTTATAACCATGTTTAGCCTCTTCATTATTAGCTGCCTGCCATAGTTTAGTTATTAGAGTATTAATATTTTTTTCAGGTAAATACTCTGGTAAATATTCTGCTAACGAATCTCTGGCACCATAGTCATTTTGAAGAATTAAATCAAGCACAAGGTCAGTTACGAAATCTTTATCTTCGCACGCTTGAGCATATTTGCTGAACGACCGAATAAGATCATTACTATAAAACCCACCTAAGTCCCCATAGGAATCATCAACGATATTAAATAAATATTTGTCGGCTTCAATAAATGATTTAATGGCTTTTAAAGCTTCTTTGGGAGATTTGGCACCGGATTCAATGTTTGCTAACATTGAGCTCAACTCTTGCATGAATTCATTTATTTGAGAGTAACTTATGTAACTGCTGCGTCGCTTCATTGCTGCCAATTTAGTTTTAAAAATTTTTAAGTTTTCTTCGGGTGCCGCGACTAAACGTTTTATGCAATTTTCCACAGCTTCGTTTCTAATAGATAATTGCATAAATTCTTTGACTAGTACTTTTTTGTCTATTTCGTTTAGTTTGATAGTTAGCTGATTATATTCTTCTAGATCCATTGATTTTTTCCATAAATATTAAACTACAATTGATTAGTTGGCCTATAACACTTAAATACCCAAATTGATTATATATAAAAGGATTCGATCTTTTTGCATTGCTTTGTTGTATGCGCTGATTAAAATATTAATAATCTGAAAAATAATAATTTATGAGCCGACATTATTATATCTTAAAATTAAGCCACATTAACTAAATTAATATTTATTTTAACCAAATAAGAGTAATATTTATATGCATATTAAGCTCATTGAAGTTATTTGATAGGATTGCTTGGTCTGAAGAAATCATATTATCTTTTACATCAAAAGAGTTATACAGTTTGGAAATTGCTTAATAATAAATTTTTTTAAATCCGTAGAAGTTAAATTTATCTAAGGCTATCTAGGTTGTAAATTTTTATTTTTGGTAAACGTAAACTTTTTGTTTGGGTGAAACGTACAATTTTTCACTGAATCTGCAATTGTATTCAGCAATAGGGTCTTTAAGAATACTTTTGGTATCCGTGTTATCGGTATCGTCTGATTTATTATTCTCGTTGGGTAAGTTGCTATAGGCAGTATTTTGGCAGCGCGCTATAAATTCATTTATGCCTGGGCAATTTGGGTTTAATAGACTGACTTTCTCAAATAATTTTAGCGATTTGTTTACTTCGTCTATATTTGGTGGTTTTTTGTATGCTTCTAAAGCATAGTTAAATAGTTCTTTTTGAAATATTAGTTTAAAATTTGTGTCAGCCTGCTTAGGGCTATCGCTAAGGTATTTATCGATAGATTCTAGTTCTTGCCAGCCAATTTTAGAAGCTACTAAAATAATTGCATCGTAAACATCGCTATTATATTGATAAATTGCCAGAGCTTGGTCGAAATATTTTAAAGCTAGCTTATAATTTTGCTTACAATAAATGTGTCCGAACAAATAATTTTGACCGATTAAGAAATATGCTTGACTATTTTTTTTAAGTTTTATGATATTAATTAAATCGCTCATTTGTTCTTTGGGCAACGCAGATATGTCGCTACCTATCCATAAATCGTCAGAAATAGTATACCTGGTTTTTATTGCTTTGATAGCAAGATTGAAATTAAGTTTGGCTTGGGAAAAATTTTTAAGTTTTCGTATATTTTACTTCTTTGACAATTGGCATAGGGAACGTCATATCAAAGACTAAGCTGTTTTTGATAATATGTTAAAGCTTCTTTGTCATTATTGGCATGTTTAAGAATATCCCCTGCTAATTCGTAAAATTCGCCAGTTTGTGGTCTTAGCTCGATGGCTTTCTGTATATCTTTTAAACTGTCTTTGTATTTATAGAGCTTTTGGTAGTTTAATTTAGCTGAAACATAATGTAGAAGTGCAGTGTTATTATCTATATTACGGGCTTTTTGTAAAGCTATGGAAATATCTGAAATTCTATCTAAATTATGATTTTTGTCTGCTTCGATTAAGGCATTGCCGTAGGCGATATAATATAATGCCTTGTTTGGGGCTAATTCGATAGCCCGATTAAAGTTATCGATACTTGCTGGATAATTATTAATTACTGAATTTATAATACCATTGATATAATAATACTGTACGTTATTTGGATTTTCTTTTATTTTTCTTGTAATCCAGTTCGATGTATGCAGATAATATTTATTGGTTGAATAATTATTTTCATTGGTCTTTAAGATTATTTTCTGCCTGGCAATGAGAAATCATCAAATATGTGACGACCCAGGCAAAATATATTTTAATCAGTTTTTTCATTTTTCTTTACGGTAAATTATGGCAATTTTATTTGACCCTAATTCTATAAGCTATTCTTTTGTCGGTCGCTGACGTCAGAAGTTTTTCGGATAGAAATAAAATAGGTGTTTTTAAATTGTGGTTGCCATTTAAAAATTTGTTATCAGGATATTTTATATTATTAATCAAGTTCTCTTTAGCCCCATAGACTTCATTTATAATAGGTTTTTTCCAATTATCTTTTTGGAAAATTTTTAACTTTGATAAATTGTCTATCTGGTGAAAAGTTCATTATTTTTGGTCATGATTGATATACCATAGAGCATTAACAAAACGTATTAAAAACAGCACGAAATTGACCCCTTAGCCAATTATACATAATCAAATGTCGGTTGTCAACAGGCTCTCGGTTTTTATTCGTGGCATTCGGTATTCACTGCAAAAGTTAATTAAGCGGTTTTCTTAATTTTCAAAGAATAAATTGTCTTTATATAGCTTATTTGCTGTTAGATGTCTTTTGAAAATCTAGAATTTACACGATTTAAAGGTTAATTTACTGCCTAGTTATAAGACAAATTTATTGGGCTGATTTAAAAATTTACTTTTAATCTGTTAAGATACATGCTATAATTGGTTTAGATGCTCACAATTTAACATTTAAAAATTAATAGTTTAAAAATATGTCGTCAAAGTTAATTAACACGGATCTATCTCAAGCACCATTTAACAAACAACTTCAATGGCTGTTGGAGACTTTCTCTCTTGAGTCATATGATTTGGCTGATTCTCTGGTTACTGATGAGCAAATTTAAACCAATGGTTAGATGTAAATAATTCTTAAGGAGTATTTGCCGCAAAAACCGGCTATAGAAGCTATTAAACACTTGGTCTTAGATTTGAATGAATTGTTTGAACCTGATGAGATTGGTGAGTGGGTTAACAAATTTAATTCTATGCTTCAGGGCAGGAGTCCTATAGAATACGCCAAAGAGAAAGGCGGAATAATTGTAATTTCGAGCCTTGTGCATACTTTAGGGCGTTAAAGTATTAATTATTTATCTTTTTTGTTAGTTTCAAATACATTTGGTAATCGCTGTTGGAACCTTTTGCATCACCCAATTTTTCGCGAATTTTACTTCTAGTATCATAATTGTCAGGGTAATTGGATTCTAGAAGAATAGCCTGGGAAATATCGGCCAAAGCCTTTTTATAATTACCTTTATAAATATACGCCATGCTTCGGTTAGCATAGGTCGAACTTTTTTTAGGGTTGAGCAATAGGCTTTGGTTAAAATCCAAAATAGCTTGGTCGATTTTTTTGAGATTTAAGTATACAATACCGCGGCTGTTAAGGTTTACAGCATCGTTTGGGTGTAAACTCAAAGCCTTGTTATAATCTATAAGGGCCTTATCGTATTTACCTGTCTCGTAATACACATAAGCCCGATTAGTTAAATTAATCCAGTCGTTAGGGGTTAAATTTAAAATTTTATTATAATCATTCAGAGCTTTATCAGTTTGACCCGCAATTACAAATAATACTGCTCTCTCTTTGTAAGTATCCGTATTGTTCGGTTCATATTTATCGGCTAGATTTAAATCATTTAGAGCTAGCTCTGGCTTGTTATCACCTATGAATGCCATTGCTCTGTTGAAATACGCCGGACCAAATTTGTCATCTAGCTTTAACGCTTGAGTAAAATCATTGATAGCATTTGGATATTTTTTTGCATCCAAATTGAATTGACCACGAAAAATAAATCCAGAGGATGAGAGAGGGTTTATTTTAATAGCTTGGGTGCAATCATCGATAGCCCTTTGAATATTGTCGGTATCCGAATAAAGCAATGCTCTATGGATATAATAAGTTTCAACTTTGGGATCCAGGCTTATCGCCTGATTGTAATCGCTAAGAGCTTTTTTAAAATTGCCATGGTCATAGTAAATAATACCACGGTCGAAATAGGCTATCGAAAATTTTGGATTTATGGCTAGGGCTTTGTTATAATCACTAATTGCGCCGTTGAAATCACCTAATTCGTTTCGTAAAAGACCCCTGGTGTTGTAATCGTTATAGCTATTAGGATTGTTTTTTAATATCTTGTTTAATTCTTCGATGTTCTTTTTAACTTCAAATTTAGTTAAATTTAATGATTCTATGGTATGTATTGGCTCAGGCGTTTTATTAAATGATTGGTAAATGATTATTATAATATTGATGCAAATGTATATGGATAAAAAAATACTGGGTTTTATTTTAATAGACTTAAACATAATGAATTCTTTAAAATTGAACGTTCGGTTGTTTTCTGTAATGATATTTGTTAGAATTTTTTATTTGATACAGGTTACTTCTTAGCTTAGTATACCAAATATTAGAATTGTCAGTATTTTATGTGGTTGGAATTAATATCTTAAAAAACTAGAAAAACAGTGCTTGGCCAAACGATTGCAAAATTTATAAGTTATTTAATTTTACATTTATGATAGCCTTGATTTTCTTAAATGGCTAATTTTTGTGAATTATATATTCGTCTTGCTGTCAACGTGGTAAACTTAGAAAATATCTTGAGCAGTTTTCAGTCTGTCTTATAAATGTTTAAAAAAATTATAGATTTTAGCGATAAAAATTTTTTTGATAGGCTTTACGTTTTTACTTTATTTTTGGTCTCGATAACGCTTATAGCTACTTGGCTTGAAATCGCCAATCCATCTAAATTTGCCAAGACAATATCGACGAATATGTTTTTCTTCTGTGATTTTGCCAGGTACTACGTTAACGCGATTATTTTATCGTCTGGGCATGGTTTTGAGATATATAACCCTAGTCTTCAGGATAATATTTATAAGACACTTATTCCCGATATGAAGCCGTTTGACCGCTTTATTGATTATCCGCCGTATACCGGCGTGTTGTTTTTGCCTTTACTGTTATTTTCTTTTGGCAACGCTTATTTGGTTTTTGTCGTATTTTCACTTTTGGCTTTTTATTTTCTAATTAATACGTTTAGGAAACAGTTTAACAATATCAGCAATTTGGCTTTTCTAGGCTTTTCTCTGGGTGTTTTTGTTTCAACGCCGATGGTCTATAATATTTTCTTAGGCCAGCTGAACCTGATTTTGTTCGCTAGCGTCGGTCTGTTTTTTATATCGCTTTTAAAATCCAATTCATTAAAATATTTATTACCACAAATCGTATTTCTTTTTAAGCCGCATTACTATACCTATTTTTTTCCGCTAATGCTGCTTAGTGGAAAATTTAAAAACATTATTTTCTATGCGATTGTAATGGTATTTTTGCTGGCAATATCCATTAAGTTCTGTGGCTGGGAAAATACAATAAATTATCCAAAGATTATCTATAACATTACCTTTAACTACCATCACAATAGTTTTAGCATGGAAATCTATCGTCAGCAAATAAAGTTTTTTGTTTCTCTAAGGTATCTTTTTGATATTATTTTCCCCCAGTTTATATCCAACGCAGTAACCTTGATTTTTTATTTTGCCGGAATTCTCTTGTCTTGCGCCATGTTTTTCAAAAGAAATTCTAATAATTCGGAAAATATCGCGTGGATGGTTAGCTCAATAATTACTTTGTTCGTAGTGGTTTCTCCGCACTGTTTTACCCACGATTTGCTCATTTTAGTTATACCGGCTCTAATAACGATAAAAAATTGGAATTTAGGTCAGATTATTAAGCTAGACTTTGAATACCGGTTATGGTGTCTGATTTTTTATTTTTTCCCGGTCTGGTCATGGATTCTATCGCTTGTTAAAATAGGCCCTAATAGTTATGACTGTCGCGAGTTAGGGCATTTATTTGTCGATTTAGTGCTATTTATAATCGCCTTTAGAATGTTCCTAAAGACCAGAAAATAGTAGTGTAAAAGAGTACGCCAACAGTGTTATTGTCTGTATGTTATTCTAGTGCAGCCATAGTGCTATTCGGGGTAATAAGCCAACTGCGGGTGGTTCTAATGTTGCAAAATATATATTAAATTTATATATTTATCCCTGGCGAAATTGTCAATATACTTACGCTTTGTCGTTTTTGGAAAAAAAATAACTTGCCTCAAAGCCATTACTGCATTATAATGTAATTAGGGTGGGTATTTAATCTAGAATGTTCGTTGAGTTTATGAAAGCAAAATTTTTTAAATTAGGGCTAATTTTAATCGTTCTAACCGGTTTTTATTTTAGTGACCAGAATAACTTGCAGGCTCTGGCTAAGTCTAAAACCGGTAAAAAAAGTCACGTTACTGCGTCTGCGCACAAAACCGGGTCTAAGTCTAAAACTGGTATCGCTTCTGGACGTAAGTCTAAATCGACGGCTATAGCCAAAGCAGTTTCGACTAGGCATCATTATGTAACTCAATATAATGGGTCGAGTAGGCACCGTATAAAGGTCGCTAAAGCTAGCGTTAATTCTGGTCGTCACAAGCACAGCCATGAGGCTAATCTGGTAAGTTATCGCCATCACGGCAGGCATTTGGCTAGCCATGAAACAACCGATTCTGGCCGTCATCACCATAAACATCATATCATCGCCAAAACGAGGTACGCTTATCCTATAAACTTTTTTATGACTTATGCTCCCTATTTTGACACCAGCCCATTACCAGACTCGGTTCAACAGGCTGTAGCCGATGGCTTTACCAACGGGCAAGCCGGGTCATATCCAGCTCGCTACTTGGTTAGAGCCGGTTTAGTGAAATATCATCCATTGCGTGGTGGTATTTTCTGGCGCCGCGAAAAAGTTAAATACATCGTTATGCATTCAACCGAAACTGGTGTGCCCCAATCGGCTCCTAGAGTCATCGATAGCTGGAGTTCTTTGGGGATTAGGCATGCTGGTGCTCAGTACGTCGTTGACCGCGACGGTATAATATACCAGGCCTGCGACCCGGATCTGGGAACCGTGCATTTGAATATTTTTAAAACCCTGCCGCATATAAACAACGATAATTGTATTGGCATTGAAATGGTCCACGCCGGGCATCAGACCTATACCCAACCCCAGGTTGACTCGGTCGCCCACTTGGTAAGTTATTTAAAGTCAAGGTACCATGTATCCAACGAAAATATAATTACGCACCGTTATGCCCAACAGGGTGACCATACTGACCCGGTTAATTTTGACTGGAATAATTTTATAGTCAGCGTCAACCAGGTTGATATGAAACGTGATATCGCCATGGCCGCCAAAGCTAATAGTTTAAACGTCGGCGTCAGCGCTAAAACTGACGGTAACGCTACGGTTAACAATGTCGACAATGAGTCCGTTACGGCTCCCAATACAGCTTATTTGCAGTTGCATACGCAAATAAGGTCGCAAGTTGACGACGCTAAAAGCAGTTTGAATAATTCAAATTCCCTGCCACCAGCCGTTGCTGATACGGGGCTAGCTAAAAAAGAAACCCAAGATAAATACGTAATCAACGACAATACGCCGCATTTGCGCGGACCGATCGACTTGGACCCGGCTAGTATTAAGTTTGACAAAAATTCTGGCGACGACTTGAATAAAATGTTTGACGAAAATAGCGATGGCAATATCTAATTTTTCTTAAAATAGTGGTATATTTAATCACTTGTAGTAAAGTAGGTTTTTGATTTGTTATGAATAATTCACCTAGTCTAATTTTCTTTGGTGTATTTTGCCTTAATTTGTTGCTTTCTTTGCTCAAACTCATATTTGGGTACGCTACTAAAAGCCTTACCATGATAGCCGACGGGTTTCATAGCCTTTTAGACGTCTTGGCCAATTTTATTGGCTTTAGCGCCGTTAAAATAGCCAGCAAGGCGCCAGACCCTGGCCATCCCTATGGCCACCGCAAATTTGAGGCGCTGGCTGCTATTGTGATTTCCTTTTTTATGTTTTTTGCCAGTTACGAAATTTTTTCGGAATCTTTTAACCGGTTTATCACCCATAATTTTGCCAGTCCTATGGTCAATAAGTACAGTTATATGGTTATGGCTTTTTCGATGTTGGCCAATATATTTGCCAGTCGTCTGGAAACTTTTTTTGGCAAGAAATGGAATAATCAGTTGTTGCTAAGCGATGCCAAGCACACGCAAAGCGACCTTTTGGCTTCGGCCATGGTTTTTATAAGCCTTTTGGCCGTTAATCTAAAAATGCCCGTTTTAGACATCGTCTTTTCCTGTGCGATTGTGTTGTTTATTTTAAAGGCCGGTTACGACATAATTTTAGATTATCTAGACAGTTTGGTCGACGCTGCCATTCTTGACCCTAGTCAGGTCAAGAATATGGTTATGGACGTAGACGGGGTTTTGGCGTGTCATAATATTCGCAGCCGCGGTTTTAAGGACTTTATTTTTCTTGACCTGCACATTCACGTCGACCCAGATATTAAAGTTAATGAAGCGCATAGAATAGCTGATAACGTTGAAACTCAGCTAAAAGGAAAACTACCCAACGTCAAAGACATAATGGTTCATATCGAAGACGACGGTCATATAGCGTAAAGGGCGATATTGTTATTTAACCTTTGGGGATGTTCTGAGCGACTATCTGAGTTTGTATCGAGGTTAACGGTCATATAGCGTAAAGGGAGAAATGCATATGGCCACATAGTGTTAGCTTGCGCTAGCTGCGATAATTCTTGCTAAGACAATTAGCTTAACAATTGGCCAAATAGGTTAAAGATAGGTTAAATGTAAAGAACTTAAACTTGCTTTTAAATTTCCAATACACTAAGTTTTAAGCTTATTGTTGTTTTAATTTTTTCATTTAGGTATTTTTTTCAGTCTAGCTTTTAGCGTTTATATCTTAGGGTCGTTTACGTTTGCATTTTGCAAACCGTGGATTTGTTTTTTCCAACGATAACGTTTATAATTTTTGCTATAAGTGTCGATTTGGGTTTAAACAATATGCAAACTTTGAACGTTAATTTTTCCAGCCATTGTCAGAAATTTAAAACTTTACTTTGCGATCTTGGTCTGGACGGTTTTTTATTGCGCAATTTTGAGGGCAATAACAATAATGTCTATTACTTGAGTGGTTTCTCCGGAACTACCGGGGTTTTGCTGATAACCAAAGACGGACAGTTTTTGATTACCGATGCTCGCTACTGGACCAGAGCTAGTTTAGAGGCGCCAAGTTTTACTTTGGTCAAACTTGAACGCGGCCAAAAGATGATCGACGCTATTAATGCAACTTTGGTCATGGCTAATTTGGGGGCTGAATCTAAGATAGGCTTTGAATCGCATCAGTTGTCTTTTGAATTAGCCAATATCTACCTTAAAGAAATCAAGGCCAGTCTGTTGCCTGTGGCCAATTTGGTCGAACAATTGCGCCAGTACAAAACGCCAGAAGAAATTGACTTGATAAAACAAGCCTGCGATGTCACTTGTGAAGTATTTGCGCAGGTCGCTAAATTGATTGAACCAGGCTTGCGCGAAGATGAAATTGCCTTTGAACTTGATACCCGTTTGCGTAAGCACGGCGCTATAGCTAATAGTTTCCCGTCTATTGTAGCCAGTGGTGTCAATTCAGCTGTCCCTCATCACAAGACTTCTACCCGCGTTGTCAAAGCTGGCGAACCGGTGATTTTAGACTTTGGCGGCCTATTTCCTGGTGGCTACTGTTCAGACTTGACTAGAACGGTATTTGTACCTGGAGCCAGCCCCAACCCTAAAATGGTAGAAATCTACAAGATAGTTCTTGAAGCCAATAGGCAGGCGGCCAAAGCTTTGAAACCCGGGATTACCTGGGCCAATTACGACAAGGTGGCTCGCGACTATATTGTAAGCCGGGGCTATGGTGAATATTTCACGCACGGACTTGGGCATTCGGTCGGGCTATTGGTTCACGACCCATTCGACTATGAAAAATTTACCTTTGAAGAAGGCACGGTTGTCACCAATGAGCCTGGTATCTACGTGGAAGGTTTAGGTGGCGTCAGAATAGAAGACGATATGGTGGTGACGGCCAATGGTTCTGTCAGTTTGACCCTGGCACCGTATCTAGTCTTTTAGCCGTTAATTTCGATAATTCTGGCCGTAATTTCGTCGACCAATGTTTTTGTTATCTTGACCCTGGCAGCAGCGTACCTTGACTTTTAACCGTTAATTTCAAGAACCTTAGCTTGAATTTCGTCGACCGTATCTTTTATCAAAGCGTTTACCGGACCAACCGTCGTGCCTTCTATACCCATACTCTTGCGCAATACCAGCCAGTTCAAAAATAAGATTTTGGTAAAGACGTTGGCGTAGGGCAGCAATCGATTTATTTCGCTTAAATCTTTGCCCGATTCAAAACTGTACGATTCGAGAATCTGGTCTTTAAAATTAGCCAATACGCCATTTTTTGGTGCTTGAGATGTAATGGTGCCTAAGTCTAAAAGTGGGAAGCTTAAAAGCGTAAACCAAGACCAGTCAATGAAATGTAATTTGGCGTGGTTGTAAATTATATTTTCGGCGAAAAAGTCGCCGTGCACAAGGGTTATTGGCTCATTGGCAAAAACTATGGCGATATGGCTGCTAAAATCTTTAAGTGAGTTGAGGACGCTTGGGTCGATGTCAAGCTTGTATCCCTCGATTGACATAAAAATTCTACGGCAAAAGTCTGGGCATTCGATCGCCGTTAGCATGTTCAGGATTTTAAGCTGGGCTATTTCGTCAACCCTGTAACAGTAGCTGCGGTGAAACTTGGCTAGGTTTTCGCCAATTAGGCTGGCGATCTGATGGTTGGCCAGATGGACTATGTTATCCGGTCCTAAATCTTCGATGAGCATGGCCGTCATGTTTTGATATTGCCCGGACAAATAAATCTGTGGCGAATAAGCTATCGAAGGTATTAAAATTCTTTCGATGATGTCTTGTTCGACGTGCCAGGGGGGTAAAACCAATTTGAAAATTATCGTCTCAGGTAGCGCGTCGTTAATGGTTATGCGGGCAACGTAAGAAAAATCGCGGTGTCTTAAGACGTCCAGTTTTTCGATGGTAACATCTTTACCGTAAAACTCGTTAAGCCAGCTTAAAAGTTTGCTTAACGGTACAACCGGAATTAGGTCCAGGTATTGATTCTCGTTGGGGTTCTCAGTCACGGCGCTTGAATCTAAACGTAATTTATTTAATTGTAGCTTATATTGCCAAAATTTTGACAATAATAAACTTTAACAGTAAAGGAGGTTAATATGGATAATGGATCTGGCCACAGCGCCAGTACTGGTCATTCGGCCGGTGAACACGCGGTAGCCTATGGCCATGCTGTAGCTGGTCATACGGCTATCGCCACAATTATGATGGCAAGTCATGACCTGAGTTTCTGTTCGGTTGGTCACGATATCGCCTTTGAAGCCTTGGCGTTTGCCTTTTTCGCCCACGCCACAAGCTCTAACGCCAACCAGGCTTTGGGGCACGTGTCAGCAGCAGCCAGTAACCGTGATTTTGGTCAGTTAGCTGGTCATAGCGATGGAGCTAGCCTGGTTACCGGCAGTAAGCAGGCTTTTGCGGTTAATGACCCCAGAAGCCTCTACGTCCATGTCGTTAACCATGGATTTGGTGGGCTTTATCATGAGATGGAAGATTTTGCCAAGTACTTGGGGCTTAATTGCATTGACAACAAGCACACTGACATTTATCCGCAAAATGTTCTGCACGATGAATTGATAGGGGTAACGTTCGGCCAGAATCATTTTAAGGCTGACGGCAACCCGACTTCAATTTATCCAGACGCAACGGGTAAAACTCACGTGTGGCGACGTTATTTTCAAATTAAGCCCAATAACGGCAAGCACGTTAACCATGTCGCTCGGACTTTTATCGAAGTTATTGGAGTTACGTGGTTTTATGCCGAAAAAAGAAACTTTGAAACCAAGGTCTTTTTCAACGTCATTTCTTTGCCGGTTTATGACCCCAAGCTTAAAGAGTGGGGATTTGAAAAGTCCTATTTTACTTTGCACCAAAAAGACCAAGAAAAACTGGCCAGGCTTGTCTATGGTTATCTTGTAAGCCTTAAGCCGAAAAGTTAACCAACGATAGGTCAAGGCCTTGGCAGAAGGTAAATGCGTTATTGCATTTACCTTCTGCTTTTTTTTGTGTGAATTTATACTAAATTTTATAGTAGAAAAATTTACAGTATTAATTAATAATTGATTTCAATTATACCCAAATTAGACAATTTAATGTTTAATATAAATATCTTTGGATGAATGGATAAAGTAATAGATAAAGGGTATAAATATTACGTATCTTTGATAATTTGGGGTCAGTGAATTTATGGTTGATTATACGACAAGTGGCAATATTGGCAATAAAGCCTTGAAGCGGACTATGATTAATCAAAACTTGATAGTTCAGCTGAAAAATGAACTTGATAACAGTGTCGCCGAACAAAACAACCAACGGATTGCCGAATTATCGCAAAGCTTGGCGGAAATGTATAAGCGTAATTTTGACTTCAAAGAAGCCGAATTGTACTTGAAAAAATCCCTAAATGCCTATGAACGCCTATACGATTCAGAAGACCCTAATCTTGTTACAATTTTGAACCAGATTTCGGCCTTGTATTTTGAAATGGGAATGCCGGCTTTAGCCGAGCCGTATTGCAAAAAGCTTACATCTATTTACGCTAAAATCCACGGTCCAGAGCATCCTGAAGTAGCCATTGGTCTAACTAACTTGGCACTTATTGCCCAGTCTAAAAACCAGTACGAGAAAGCCAACCAAATGCTCAAAGGGGCGTTGTTGATTAGAGAAAAGGCCTTGGGTAAAAACAACCTCGAAGTAGCCAAAAGTCTCATTAATTTAAGCAACCTTGAGCTTATGATCAAAGATTATGCTAGTGCTTTGGGCTATTCAAGGCAAGCTGTTGCTGTTGTCGAGGACATTCTAGACGATAAGGATCTTGAACTTATTTATTTCTATGAACAGTTGGTCGATATTTTACTCATTAACAATGAATTTGACAATGCATGCACTTATGCCAATAAGATTTTGAGTATAAAGGAAATTAAGTTAGGGCCAACACGTCAAGAAATTTGTCCGACATTGATGACGTTAGCTAAAATATATAGTTCTCAGACCAAGTATGATTTGGCCATAAAATCGATAAAGCGTGCGTTGACTATGAAAGAGCGCGTTTACGGTGTCAACCATATTCAATTGGTACCATATTTTATTGAATTGGCTGGTATATTAAGCTTGCAACAAAATTACAGTCAGTCCGAAGAATTGCTTAAACAGTCTTTGCAAATTGTCGAGCGCGGTGACTTAGAAGCCAATAAGCCACTTTTGGATGAAATATTATTTAAATTTGCTAATTTATACCATACGCAAAAACGCTATAATAAATCTAAGATTTTTTGGCTTAGACTGCTTGAATTAAGGCAGAAATTTGAACACGCCAATATTGATGAATTATGCTTGGTCAAGGCCAAATTACTACAATGTTCTTATTATCAGAACGAAAGTACCGAGTCCAAGCGTTACTTGGATGAATTGCTCAAGACTAAAAACAATGTAATGGTAGTCAGTGGTGTTAAAGTTGCTCAGATATTGTTTGAAGTTGCCAACGATTTGATCAAGAAAGAAGACTTTAAGCAGGCTGAACCTATATTACAAAAAGCCATTGATCTAAGGACGAAATATTTGGGTGCCAATCATGTCGAATTAGTTGATCCGCTAAAATCGATGTCGGTTATCTTGCTCAAAACTTTTCGAGAATCAGAAGCTGAGCATATTTTAGCCTGTGCACAGAAAATTCTTGATGACGCCAATTGATACTTATACTTAAATGCAGATTAAAATTCCTGAATTTAAGTTTAACGTGATTACTTTAATTTCTATTATTTACCTAACCGTCTGTGTTGCCTATACTGTCAATTTTATACCGTTATGGTTAAAACTTCTAGGTGGTAATACTTTCTTTTCGGCCGTAGCTAAAAACCCTTTTTATGCTTGCGATTATAATAGATACTACTTAGCCGCCTATTTGACAGCGCATGGTTACGGTCATGATTTTTTTGACCCTGGCCTTCAAGATAAATTATATGTATCTTTAATTCCTAATCTTATGCCGTTTGACCGTTATATAGACTATCCTCCGTATTTGGGTGTGGTCTTACTGCCGTTGCTACTTTTAGCTATAAATAATGGTTATATTGTTTTTACGCTATTGTCGGTATTATTCTTTTTTTACTCTTTATACAAATTAAATAATGAATTGGGCTATTTGACAAAATTTAATTTTATAGCCTACGGCTTTGGCGTTTTTGCCTGTACGTTAACCATGTACAATATTTTAATCGGCCAATTAAATTTTTTATTGTTTGGCTGTTTGAATTTATTCATAATCGCTTTGGCCAAGTATAACGACTTTAAATATAGCTTAACGACTTTTTTACTCGTCTGTAAGCCGCATTATTTTTGCTTTTTTTACCCACTATTGTTAATGGTCAAGAAAAATAGATTATTTTTGGCTGGCTTATTTGTTTTAGCATTTTTATTGGTTTTATCAGTACTTATTACAGGCTTTGACAATACTTTTAACTATCCTAAAATTCTTTATGAAATCCATACCAATTATACTTATCATGGTACTAAACTTACGAATTTTACTTTGCACAAAGATTTTCTCGTTAGTTTAAGATACCTAATAGATTCAATGTTTACCACAAGCGTTGCCAATTACGTTTCCCTTGCCTGTTTGGCTTTAGGTAGTTTAGCGGCTTGGTTTTTTATGAAGAAATGTAATTTTAATGACCGCGAAGAATTTAACTGGTATATTTCTGTTTTGATTCTTGCTTTTTGCCTAATATCGCCCCATTTCTTTCAGCACGACCTACTTATTTTAGCCATTCCAGCTTTATTAACCCTAAAAACGCTCGATTTAAATAAAATAATTCACTATGAATTTAATTACAAAATCT